>CAYYBA010000009.1:1869-30016 GCA_964470205.1 uncultured Gammaproteobacteria bacterium
GGCATTTATGAAAAGACCGGATATGAAGGTTTAGTTATGTTCTTCCTCCCAGTGCTTTTAAAAACATAGCATCCGGTGTTGTTCCGCCTTTATCACTATATCCGTAAGGCCTTAACCTATTGGTATTTTTATAAAAATTAAAAGCAAAAAGGTCATACCCCCATTTATTCGGTTTTTTCATCCCGTTTATATCAACTGCAACAAATTCGTAATCTGAACCTATAAGTATTATTGTGCCATCCACTAAAACTACAACATACAAAAATGTATTAATATTTGGTTTTCTAAAACCTCCAAACATTCCTCTTTGGTGTATATCTTCTTCAATTTCTTCTTCTGTTAATGTGCTGTCAGAAAAATAGTAATTGCGGTATGCATCATCCATGCCGCTATATTCAGGATTACACCCGTTTGAATAGCCGTTATTGCTGCATTTTTTTGAAATATTTAATTTTTTTATAAATTCAGACCAAAACATGCTGCAGTCTTCTCTTCTAGGTACAGTATCTCCAAAACATTTCGGGCCCATTCCCAATTCTGCGTTTGTTAAATTTATTGCACGCGCTAATGTGGAATATGCCTTTTTATATGCGGTTTTATACTGTACATCCCTGTAATTTCTGATAACCGCAGGTACTGTAAGCGCTGCCACAACACCTATTATGGCAAGGGTAATTAAAACCTCTGCAAGCGTGAAACCTTTTTTCACATCCTTCTCCTTAATCCACAATAGCATCTTTAGGCACAACCGTAACACCGCCTTTGGTTACATAAAACCCGCGTGCTTCATCTTCTTCTCTGTTCATTCCGATTTGCGTGTAAGGAGGGATTTCAACATTCTTGTCGATTATCGCCTTATAAATCTGCGAATAACGCCCGATTTTAACATTTTCAAGCAAAATCGAATCAGTTATATTTGAATAACTGTTTATATGCACTTTTGGCGATAATACGCAGCGCGATAAACTTCCGCCGCTTATAATACAGCCTTCCGATACAAGGGAATTTTTTGCAACCCCGACACGGATATCTTCATCCCATACAAATTTTGCCGGAGGGAAATTATAATTAAAAGTTCTTAAGGGCCACTCTTGCGAATACAGGTTTAATTCGGGAGTGTAGTTAATTAAATCCATATTAGTCTGCCAATAACTGTCAATATTTCCTACATCTCGCCAATATCCGCGCTCGGAAGGCGCCATGCCGGGAAATTCATTTTTATTAAAATCGTAAACATAAATTTTCTTTTTGCCTTTAAGCGCCTGCGGGATAATGTTTTCACCAAAATCATGCTGCGAATTTGTTTCTTTGGCATCTTTTTGAAGTTCTTCAATTAAAATTTTTGATTTAAAAATATAGTTTCCCATAGAAGCCAGACACTTTGTTGGGTCATTGGGAATAGGTTTGGGCGGGGTTTTAGGCTTTTCAATAAAATTAATCAAACGCCAATTATCATCCACTTCCATAACCCCGTATTCCCCTGCAAGTTCAATTGGCACGGGGATAGCGGAAATTGTGATATCTGCACCGTGTTTTATATGGTAATTAACCATTTGGCGTACATCCATTTTATAAATATGGTCACCGCCAAAAACACAAATATCATGAAAATCTTCATCCAAAATTTGATTGATATTTTGATAAATAGCGTCTGCCGTGCCCTTATACCAGTTGCCGTCCGTTCTCATTTGCGCAGGAACTGCATCCACATACTGTTCTACAACAGGAGATAAATGCCAGCCGCGTGAAATGTGCTTATTCAGGCTGTCTGATTTATATTGTGTCAAAACTTTAATTTTATAAAAACCGGAATTAATGAAATTATTTAAAACAAAATCAATAATACGATACCGCCCGCCAAAAGGAACTGCGGGTTTTGCTCTGTCACGTGTTAGAGGATAAAGCCTTGTTCCTTGGCCGCCTGCTAAAATCATCGTTAAAATTTTTTCCGTTAACATAAATTTTACCCCGCCAACAGGTTTATCTTAACACGTCTTTACAATTTTTGCAATGACTTTAAGGCGCTGGATTTGCTTTTTTGTGTTGCTTAAACCGGTATCAACCGATTGGGCTATATCTTTCAAAATACCTTGCTTGAAGTGCAAAAAAGTTGTATAATTTATGTAACTGTAAATTTTTTGTAACAAAACAATAAAAAAAGACACTTTTTTTATTCAGCCTACTTAAATTAAATGTACACCGAAATAAACAGATGAAGGTGAAGAAGATATGGACTTTAAAAACCTGAAAATCGTAAAAAAACTAAACAGCATAAGCCCGCGCCTTAAATGGTTGATGTTTTCTAAAATACAAGATTTGAAAATAGGTGCAAGATACCTTGATTTTTTAATCCCTGATGAAAAGAAATCCATTGATTATGATAATTCCAAAATTGAGGCTATGGTGCGCGAAACCTTAATGCAAGAATTTTCGCCCAATATTGCAAAAAGCACTTCATATGAATTTTTAGTAGATGCCGTTGTTCATAATTTAAAGAAAAAGCAGCTTGGGAAAGACGCTGATAAGCTCGAAATTGAAGAATAACAAACTTTATGAGGAGTGAGAGAAAGTTTTTAATAATAAGGCTTGGCGCCATTGGCGATATTGTGCATGCGCTCCCCTTGGCTGATGCCATTAAAACATATTATAAAAATGCTCAAGTTGATTGGGTTGTAGGGGATAAATTTGCAGATATCGTTAAAAATAACCCTTTAATTGACAATGTTTATGTTGCAAACCTTTCAAAGTGGCGCAAAAATTGGCTTGCACCGGGTACAATTAAAGATATTTGCGAATTAAACAAAAAATTGCGCTCCCAAAATTATGATATTTCAATTGACGCGCATGGTATGTTCAAAAGCCTTGTAATACAAGCTTTTTGCAATGCCAAAAAAAGGATTGGGTATAGGGATTATCGCGAATTTGCCCCTTTGGGATGTAATGTTTTAATTGAGCCTGAATCTAAACGCCCGCATACAAATTATCATGTTATTAAAAGGCATTTAGATTTACTTCAAAAGAGCGGAATTTTAACAAAAGATGAAATTAAAGAATATTTGCCTAAAGCGCTTTTGCCTGAATCATCCCCCCAAACCGTTAAAAAGGTTGATGAACTTTTGGCCGCCTGTGGCACAAAACCCTTAATTATTTTTGCGCCTGCAACAACCTGGAAAAACAAACACTGGGATGAAAAAAATTGGAGCGCACTATATAATGCGCTTAAAAATGAAGCCGATATTGTCTTTAGCGGTGTTAATGACGATATCCCATTAATTGAGCGCATAACGGGCTCTGGTAAGGACGCTAAAATTTTAGCGGGTAAAACAAATCTGCTTGAATACACTGAACTTTTAAGGCGTGCCGATATTATCATAAGCCCAGATTCTTCGGCAGCTCACCTCGGGTGGGCGTGCAATAAGCCAAAAGTCATAACAATTTTTTGTGCAACATCAAAACATACATTTGCACCTTTGGGGCATAGCGCATTTCCTATAGGAAAAGAAAATTGCGCGCCGTGCCACAAAAGAAAATGCAGGAAAAAAGAGTGCATATGCACCAACCAAACAAGTGCGGATGAAATTCTTAACATTATTAAAAAAATGTTGTAACAGGCTTGATTTTTTTATTGTATTTAGTATAATTTTGTTTGTTAATAAAGATAGGAGTCTTAAATGAAAGTAAGAATCGAAGATGGCTGTATCGCATGCGGAGCTTGTGAATCATTCTGCGAAGCTGTGTTTAAAGTTGAAGACGTTGCAACAGTGAATCAAGATGCTGTTGAAGGGAACGAGGATGCTATTAGAGAAGCAGCAGATGCATGTCCGGTTGGCGTTATAGTTATTGAAGACTGATTTTAAAGACCTTTTCAGGTTAAGCTAAAAACCCGAAATTAATTTTTCGGGTTTTTAGTATTTTGAATTTTTTTATTAATACTTTCTAATCCTAAAAGTGCTGCTCCGACCAGTCCCGAATAATTTCCGGCACTTGCGTGTAAAATTTTTGTGGGCGTTGTTACAATTTCGCTGTTTACGGCATGCTCCATTTTCTTGACATCTGTAAATTCAGCCATAGAGCCTGATAACACTATACAATCAGGGTCAAAAATATTAGCGAGGCCGCAAAGCCCCATTATAATATATTCTTCCCACTTCTCAAAAACTTTAATCGCTTCTTTGTCGTTATTTTTTACACCATTAATAATTTCATAAGACGTCATTTTGCGGTGGAGAATTTCATCTGCACTTAGTTCTAAACCCCTGCCCGACGCATAAATTTCCCAACAATCCCAGGCGCCGCATGTGCACTTTCGCCTTTTTTTGGTAGATATTTTAAAGTGCATTTCACCCGCAGCACCCGATTTTCCCTTTAAAATTTTATTTTCAACAATAATCCCGCCCCCAACCCCTGTACCCAGAGTTATGGTAATTATGTTGTTAAAACCTTTGGCAGACCCTATTTTATATTCTGCCCATGCCGCGCAATTTGCGTCATTTTCAATAAAAACAGGCAATTTTGAAAGTGTTTGAAAATCAATTGTGCTGTAATTTTTAACCAAATTGGCGGTTGACCCTATAACTCTTGTATTTTCGCGATTAACTGCCCCGGCTGTTGCAATTGTAATGATATCGCATATTTCTGAGGATATAATTTCTTTAAGCTGCTCTATAATACCGTCAAGCGTTTTTGGAGTTTTAAATTTTTTTACTTCCCCTAAAATTTTCCCTTTTTCATTCACAGCGGCACTGAAAATTTTAGTACCTCCGATGTCAATTGAAAGTGCCCTAGTCTTTTTTTTCATTTACAAACCTTTCTGTTATAAGCCACGGGCGTGTTATTGCAGACCCCACAACAACAGCGTGCGCTCCAATATCAATTGCGCGCGCAGCTTGCGTCCTTTCCCAAATTCTACCCTCTAAAACAACGGGGCAATCAACATTTTTAACCAGTTTTTCCAAAAGTTCAAAATCAGGTTCATCGGATTGTTTTGAATACGTAGTATAGCCGCTTAATGTAGTTGAAATTATATCAGCACCGGCGCTGCGCGCGGCAAGTCCTTCTTCATAGGTTGAAATATCAGCCATTGCAAGCTTGAGCGCATTTTTTACCGTTTCAATTATCGGCTTGTAATTATGCCTTTTTGTACCGTCAAATGCCACAATATCAGCACCCCAGGCAATTAATTTCAGTGCATCTTCGGCACTTGGGGTAATATATACAAGTTCTTTATAATTTTGGGGGATTTTATCAGGTTTTGTTATACCTATAACAGGGATTTTGGGGTATAACATTTTGGCTTTTTTAATGTCATGTTCTGACGCCAGGCGCAAACCCTTTGCCCCGCCTATGATTGCACTTTTAATGAAGGCTTCTTTACACTCCTTATTGTGTGTCGGGTCGCCTTTAGTTGATTGAACAGAAACTATAATTGAATTTTTTTCTATATCCATAGAGCGATTATAGCACTAATTTTTGGCGCGGGCAATTTGCATTTAAAAATTCCCGTACAGCGCTCTTGCATTTTTTGCAGGCAGGTACATTTCAACTATGCCAAGCTGTTCGGTTGAGGGCTTTATATCTTTTCCTTTTCCATCTTGCAGTGCTTCTTCTATAACCTTTTTGCAATCGGCATAAGCAGGGGTTGGTACAAAACCGCATTTTGTGTGAAAACAGTGCGAATTGGGGGCGGCGCTAAGCGCCACTCTGCCGTTAAACCCCAGTTTCTTGCTTTTTTCGAACATAGATTTGTGCAAAATTCTGCCGACATCTTTATACTTGCCTTGTTTGAAATTATCCATGCGCCTTATATATAAAACACCGTTTTTTAAATATCTTTCAGGCAAAGTTCGTATACAGGTTTTTTTCGGACGGATTATTTTTGCAGATGCAAAACCTACAATGTAATTATTCAGCAAAATTTCGTGATATATATCTTCGCCCGAATATTCTTCAACAAGCACGGCTTTAACTTTTTCGCCTGTTTGCTTATCTGTAAGTTCGACATCTTCTAATTTATGCGGTATTCCTTTAAAAAATACATCATTTTGAAGAGGGGTCAAGCTATTCGGCTTTATTTGCGCAAAAGAAGTTTTTGGTGTAAATTGTATTTTATTAAATAAAACAGGAGCTATTCTCATATCCCTACAAAACCGCTTAAGACTAAAATTTGCGCCTAAAAATAAAAAAATCTACTACAAATTGACTACTTTTATATTTTTGAGGTATAGTAGAATAAAACATGAGGTATAATAGAAATATGACAAAAACAAAAGAACTTGAAATACTTGACGGCAATATTGCCAAAATAGAAATGACAATTAGCGCACAAGCTGCTAAGACGGCTTATAACAATGCTGTGCGTAAATTCAGCACAAACTTGAATGTTCCGGGCTTTAGAAAAGGCAAAGTGCCGCAAAACATTGTGGAAAAATATGCCGGGATTGAAAAAATAAGACATCAAACTCTTGAAGATATTTTCCCTCAATATTTCAGCAAATTTGTACAAGATAAAAAAATTGAAACAGTAGCTCAACCCTACATTGAAACTTTTGATTTTGCGCATGACGGCTCAATAAAACTTGTGGTTAAAGTAGAGCTTAAACCTGAAGTTACATTAGGCGAATATAAAAAACTTGAGTTGGAATATGAAGAATTTAAAAACCAAACAGATGCACTTGAAAATGAATTAAAAAGCCTCCAAGAGCGTTTTGCACAGTTGAAAAGCGTTATAGGGCGCAAAACAAAAAAAGACGATGTTGTGACATTTGATTTTGAAGGTACCGTAGGCGGCAAATCAATTGAAGGTGCAAGCGCCAAGGGGCATACGCTGGATTTGGCACATTCAAACTTTATTCCCGGTTTTGCGCAAGGCCTTGTGGGGCATGAAATTGGCGAAGATTTTACAATTAATGTAACATTCCCTCAAGACTATCATGCCGATGAATTAAAAGGCGCTGAAGCCGAATTTAAAATTAAACTTCTTGAAATAAAGGAAAAGGAATATCCACAGCTTGACGATGAATTGGCAAAAAAAGTTACAAACGGCAAAATCCAAACACTCGAAGGCTTAAAGGAAGATATCGAAAAATATTTTAAAGGCGCTGAAGAAAAAGAAAACCAAAAAAGAAAAGAGGATGCTGTTTTTTCAAAAATTATGGATGACGCCAAAATGGATATCCAAAGAACCATGATTCAACGCGAACTTGAAGCCGTTAAAGGCGAAATGCAGCAAAGAGCGCAAATGCAGGGGCTTAAGTGGGATGAACTTGTTAAAAAAGAAGGTGCGGACAAAATTGATAAGCAGCTTGAGGAAGAAGCAATAAGAAGAATTAAAAACACTTTAATAATGGAAAAAATTGCTGACTCTGAAAAAATCAGCGTTGAGCAAAAAGATATAATTGATGAAATTAATGAAATGGCTATAGCGCAGGGCGATAGAGGCAAAGCCTTGATTGAGGAAATTAACAGAAACCCTTCATCCCTGCAAGTTGTGGCACAGCAAGTTATAACCAAAAAAGTAGCGAATCTGCTATTGAGTAACAATATTTTTAAAACAAAAATAAAGAAAGGAAAAAAATAGTATGAGTTTTGTACCTGTTGTAATTGAACAATCATCAAGGGGCGAACGTTCTTTTGACATTTTTTCAAGATTATTGCGTGAAAGAATTATATTTTTAGGCACACCGATTGATGATATGGTTGCAAACTTAATTGTGGCACAACTTTTGCTTTTAGACAGCGAAAATCCTGAAAAAGATATTATGTTATATATAAATTCTCCCGGCGGTTCTGTTACTGCGGGTTTTGCAATTTATGATACCATGCAGCACATTCGTGCGGATGTATCGACAATATGTTTGGGACAAGCAGCTTCTATGGGCGCATTTTTGCTTGCAGCAGGCAAAAAGGGTAAAAGAATGGCGCTTCCGCATTCAAGAGTACTAATCCACCAGCCTTTAGGCGGGGCACAGGGTCAGGCAACAGATATTGAAATTCAGGCAGCTGAAATTGTCAGGATTAAAAAATCTTTAAATGAAATTTTGGCAGCAAATACAGGGCAGACATTAAAGAAAATCGAGAAAGATACAGACAGAGATTATATAATGACACCTCAAGAAGCTTTAGAATATGGTATGATAGATAAAGTGGTGAGCGCTGAAAATAAGGTTTAGAAAAAATGGCAAAACATGATGATCCGAATTTAAAATGTTCATTTTGCGGGAAAACACAGGATTCCGTAAGGAAACTTATTGCAGGGCCTGATGTTTGCATTTGCGATGAGTGCATTGAACTTTGCAACGAAATTCTAGATGAAGAGCTTTTTAATCTGAAACAGGATGAAAAAGCAAACGAAATTGATTTACTTTTTGAAGGTATTCCAACTCCTCAAGATATCAAAAAGTATCTTGACCAATATATTATAGGGCAAGATGACGCTAAAAAGGTTTTGGCGGTTGCTGTTTATAACCACTATAAAAGAATTGCCCACAACATGGATATGGGCGACGGGCATGCCGATGTTGAAATTCAAAAAAGCAACATTTTGCTTGTAGGCCCTACCGGTTCAGGCAAAACGCTTTTAGCGCAAACTTTGGCAAAAATGCTCAACGTGCCTTTTGCGGTTGCAGACGCTACCACCCTTACAGAAGCGGGCTATGTGGGTGATGATGTTGAAAATATTCTCTTAAGGCTCTATCAAAATGCTGATTATAACGCGCAGAAGGCAGAGCGCGGCATTATTTATATTGATGAAATCGATAAAATTGCAAGAAAATCCGAAAACACTTCTATTACAAGGGATGTTTCGGGTGAAGGCGTGCAGCAGGCACTTCTTAAAATGATTGAAGGCACTGTTGCAAATGTTCCTCCGCAAGGCGGCAGAAAGCACCCGCATCAAGAATTTATACAAATTGACACAAGCAACATATTGTTTATTGTCGGCGGTGCTTTTGTAGGTCTTGATAAAATTGTTGAAAGACGTTGTGCAGAAGGCTCAAGCGTTGGTTTTGCCGCTAAAACAAAAACTTCAAAAGAGCGCGAAGCGCTGGCAAGCAAGATGCTTAAAAAATTACAACCGGACGATTTGCTTAAATTCGGCCTGATTCCTGAATTTATAGGCAGAATTCCGGTTTATGCCGTTCTGGACCAGCTTGATGAAGAAATGTTAAAAAGAATTTTAACGGAACCGAAAAGTTCGATTATAAAGCAGTACGAATGCTTAATGAACATGGATAATGTTGAACTTGAATTTGAAAATGAAGCAATTGAATGTATCGCCCAGGAAGCGCTAAAGCGCAAAACCGGCGCGCGCGGGCTAAGGTCAATTGTTGAAGAACTTATGCTTGACATTATGTATGAAGTTCCTTCGAATAAAGAAGTTAAGAAATTCGTTGTAACACCTGAGTTGGTCCGCAAAAAATGTAATATAGCGGAAGTTATACAGTTGCCGAAAAATGACAAGAAAAAGCATCATCTTGAAGATGAAATTGCATAGAAATAATTTCCGTGGTAAAATAAAAATTATTGAAATTAACAAGGGGTTGGAAAAATGAATAAGAAATTATTAAAGACAGTAGCACTTTTAATATTTAGCTTGGTTTTCACGGGTATTGCAGCGCAAGCATACGCTGATGAAGTGCAAGTCGGGTACGGTATTTTAAAAAAAACCGGCGCACCTGCATTTTTGGATGTTGATCAAAATAACTGGTCATACCCTTATGTTACATATTTAAAGGAAAAAGGGGTTGTGTTCGGTTATCCTGACGGCAACTACCGTCCCGATGAATATGTCACAAGAGCTGAATTTTCTTCAATGGTAACACGCGCGCTGAATCTATTGCAACGCCCCGTTAAACAGATTTACCATTATAAAGATGTTCCGCCAACCCACTGGGCCTACCCTTATATTCAGCTTGCAACAAATTATGACTTAATGCAAGGAGCGCCGGACGGCTATTTCCTTCCTAATGATAAAGTTAAGAGGGTTGAAGTTATAGCTGTTATAACAAATGCTCTTAATATAAGTGAATTATCGCCCCAAGAGGCGGCAGACTACCTTGCTGCTTATGAAGATGCGCGCGAAATTCCCCAATGGGCAATTTTAAGAAGTGCTAAAGCAAAACAGCTTGATATGATTATTATTCCTCCGGGTGAAGAAAAATACCTATCGCCCCTAAGACCTGCAACACGCGGGGAATTAGCAGGCTTTTTGGTTGCAATGATGCAAAAAGCAATGGTTACACCTAATAAGAAAATTGCACAAGAGCCCAGAACAATGGATGGTTATGTTTTAGAAAACGTTTATATAGATAATTATGTGGCATATATTCCTGCCGGTACAATTATTCCGCTGGCTGTTATAGAATGCTTCAGTACCGAAAAACCCAAAGACGGCTCTAAAGTTGCACAAGAAGGTGAAAAATTCAGCGCAAGAGCCACCAAAAACTTTGTTAATAGAGATAAAGTTTTGCTTATACCTATAGGGACAACTTTTGAAGGAACAGTGCAAAAGGTTGCAAAAGGTACAACTTTACTTAAAAACAGCAAAATGGTTCTTGGCTTAGAAACTATGAACAGAAAAGGTGCTGATGACGTCACAAGGTTTTCAGCAGCGGCTGAAATTTTGCCGCCAAGGAGACAATTTAACGCTAATCCGCTTAAAATGGATGATTTCTTATCAAAAGTAGGCTATAACGTTTTCAGAGATCAAAACGTGTGGGTGCACAAAGGTCAATTGAAAGAATTTATTTTGCTTGAACCTATTCAAATAGATGTTATGACAAACTGGATTGCAGAATAGCAGACAATATTAAAGCACTGTTTCAACCAAAAGACAGTGCTTTAATATATGATCTAATTTTCAATCATCCAAACGTGATATCCGGCATTACCGAATTTTAAAGCGGTTGTTTTTGCAACCTGCTTATTTGTGTAAGAACCTATTTGAATAGTATAAACTTCTCCGATTTTTCTTATAAAAGGCGATGCGTTGCTAAACTGCGGGTTATTATTTATATTATCCTGTTCTTCCCTTGCTTCTTCCAAATTATTGAAACGCCCGACAAAAACCCTTATATAAACCGGAACTTCCGGTTTTGGCGAAGCGGTTTGCGTATTTAAAGGTATTTTAGGCGCTAGAGTAACTTTTGTCTTCTCTTCGGGAACCTGCTCTTTATCAACCTCACTTACTTCTTCGGCGGGCTCTTCTTCTTTTTTTGAAGCTGTCATTTCGCGGTAACTATTCATATCAATAACACTCGGGTCATCGCTTTTTTCAATAATTTTTGCCTTGCTCGGGGCAACTTCTTCATTATAAATATTTGTCAATCTTCTGTCTATTGAATATTTACGCTCTTCTTCTTCGCGTTGTGTATTATCAAGATCATATCTTCTTAAATTTTTTTCCTGTTCAATATCAATCTTTGACGTATATTGCCCCGCAAGAATTTTGACTCCCAAAAAAGCGACAAGAAAAGTTATAACAAAAATCCAGGCAAAAAGTTTAATTTTTGGCATTTTACTGTTTTCTATCTTATATTTTTCTTTATTTTTTTTATATGCCAAATAATCGGGCGTTTCCATCTAGACTCCTCTTACCTTGCAAACAGCGTTTTTGATTGAATTTATTTCATCTATCCAATCTTTCATAATTTTAAGTGCAAAATTTTTATAATCTTTTATGCCGAAATCATTTAAACATGAAACTTCAATCGGCGCGCCTTCATAAGTAACGTTTAAACCGGTATGTATCAAGGATGACGTTAAAGATTTTGTTGCAATTGATACACTTAATTTTTTGCCTTCAAAAAATAAATCATCACCGAAGCGCGTTGTTCCAAACCCCATTTTTTCAAGATTTTCTTTAATGATAATAATAAGCATTCTTTGTGCGAAAACCATTTGAGTTAAGGGAGTTTCAAAAAATTCCGCTATAAAATGGAGCATTTTTTTTGAATAAATAGGCTCTTTATTAATAATATCTTCAATGTCAACCATTTTATCAAGATTAATTTTAGCTTCACCCAAAAATGCGACAACAGCATCGCCCTGCAATTTGAAATTTTTATAAATCCAATGTGGTGAAAGCTCGCGTCCCGTATACTTTATTTCTTTTTCTATAAAAAGTTTATGCATATTATTAATTATAATTAAGAAAAGTTAAAAGGGCAAGCTTTTAACAAATAAATTATACTTAAAAAAGCAGAATTAAATCTTGGATTTCACCCCAAACCCGAGCATTTTTTCTGTGATATAATTTTTTTATGAAAGACTTTCAGACAAAAACAATTGCAATAGTTGGAAGACCTAATGTGGGCAAATCCACTTTGGTAAATAGAATTGTCGGCGCAAGAAAATCCATTGTGGACGATACCCCCGGCGTTACGCGAGACAGAATTTATTTTGACGCCTCATGGCAGGGCAAAAATTTTACTTTAATTGATACAGGGGGGATTATTACAGATGATAAAGAAAGTGAATTCGTAAATAATATCCTTAATCAGACTAAAATTGCAATTGATGAGGCTGATTTAATTTTATTCATAGTAGATGCAAAGGCAGGCCTAAGCCCGTATGATAAAGACATTGCAAATATTTTAAGACAATCGGGGCGCGAAGTTGTTTTGGTTGCAAATAAAGTTGACAATATAAATGAAATAGGCAATATTTCAGATTTTTACGCGCTTGCACTTGGTGAAATATACCCGATATCGGCACTACACGGTTCAGGCGGTGTGGGCGACCTTTTAGATAAAATTACAGAGGATATTAAAGAAAATGATGAAGAATTGAGCGACGATGACGGGAAAATAAGAATTGCAATAGCAGGCAAACCAAACTCCGGCAAAAGCTCTATTTTAAATAAACTTTTAAAACAAAATCGTGCTATTGTGAGCGAAGTTTCAGGCACGACAAGAGATAGCATAAATTCCCAAATTCAAATAGGCGCAGATGATTTTATTTTAATTGATACGGCGGGTATTCGCAAAAAATCCAAAGTTGATTACGGCATTGAAGCCTTTGCAATTGAGCGTGCCATAAAAGCCATAAAAGAGGCAGATGTGGCGCTTTTGGTGATAGATAGCGTTGAGGGTTTAACGGATCAGGATAAAAAAATAGCACAAATTGCAGAAGAAGCAGGCTGCGGGATAATTTTGGCTTTTAATAAGTGGGA
This sequence comes from uncultured Gammaproteobacteria bacterium, assembly GCA_964470205.1. Classification (GTDB taxonomy): domain Bacteria; phylum Cyanobacteriota; class Vampirovibrionia; order Gastranaerophilales; family Gastranaerophilaceae; genus CAYYBA01. The sequence goes on from CAYYBA010000009.1 coordinate 15,038, forward strand.
TTTGGTTAAGGGCGTTCAAACACAGGATTTTGAAAAGCAAGTTAATTTGGATGTGCCTTTTTTAAATTACGTTTCTAAAATTTTTATAAGTGCCAAAACCGGGCAGCGGCTTGATAAAATTTTTGAAATGGCAAAAAGTGTAGCGTCTGAGCGTGCTAAGAGAATTTCAACAGGGCTTTTAAATAAAGTTATAAATGAAGCAATAGCGCTAAATCCGCCCGTATCTGTCAAAGGCAAGCAGCTAAAGGTGTATTATACAACGCAGGTGAAGGCAAAACCCCCTACTTTTGTGCTTTTTATAAACAGTTTGGATTTAGTGAAAGAAAATTACAAAAGATATTTGAATAAAAAAATGCGTGAAACATTTGGCTTTTTTGGCACACCCATAAGGATTTCATTCAGGCAAAAGGGAGAAAAATGATAAAGTATTACTTAATAAGCGCTGTTTTAGCGTATTTAATAGGTTCAATTCCAACAGGTTACATTGTTGTAAAACTTTTTAAAAATGAAGATATAAGAAAAATAGGTTCAGGCTCAACCGGTGCTACCAACGTTAAAAGAGCTATGGGCAAAACCTGGTTTTTTATTGTCCTTTTGCTTGACGCTTTTAAAGGGGCGCTCCCCGTTTTATTGGCAAAATTTTTAATTGAGGGCGATACTTTGGGGCTTTGCGCTGTTATTGCCGCAATTTTTGTTATTTTGGGGCATTCAAAGTCAATTTTCTTAAATTTCTCGGGCGGAAAATCTGTGGCATCGGGTGTGGGTACAATTTTAGCGCTCAACTGGCAGGCAGGGCTTTTAATTGCAGCTATCTGGGCTGTTATTACGTATTTTTCAAGGTATGTTTCTTTAGGGTCAATTGTAGCTTTGTTTTTATCCCCTTTTATGATGTTCTACTTTAAAGAGCCCCCGGCATATGTTGTATACTGTGCCCTTGGCGCTTTATATATAATTTTTCTGCACCGCGAAAACATTAAGCGCTTAATTAAAGGCGAGGAGAATAAAGTAAGATGAAAGATACTATTGAAATTGTTTCAAAAATTGAGGTTGACACAAATAAAAAGCTGGCGTTAGTGTATACCCCGGGGGTTGCTGAAAGTTCAATGGAGATTTATAATAATCCCGACAGGGTTTTTGACCTTACAAACCGTTCAAATTCAATAGGTATAATATCTTACAGCTATGAAGATTCTTATAAAAGAGCAGTTTACATTAAAAAAACCTATAATATTGACGCCTACCCTCTTGAAATTAAAAAAACCACAAAAGAGGATTTGGATTTCGTAATTGATAATATCATGCCAAATTTTATGGGGGTAGACACGGCTTTAATTGAAGGGAAGCCGTATGATTGTGAAAACACTATCCCCACACAGTCAAAATACTGTTTTTTTGAAGGCGATATTGAAGATTTAGAAGCAATTAGGCTGAGAGAACTTTTTGGCGGGGTTGTTGAAACAAAAATTGTGCAGGGCGAAAGCAGCGAAAAACCTGTTGCTATTGTATCAGACGGCTCTGCTGTTTTGGGTTTAGGAAATATCACAGCTGCTGCGGGGCTTCCTGTTATGGAAGGAAAAGCCGTGCTTTTTAAAGAATTGGGCAACGTTAACGCTGTATCTTTATGCGTTAAAACACAGGATAAAGATGAAATTATAAAAATTGTGGAACTTCTTGAAAATTCTTTCTCTGCTATAAATCTGGAAGATATCTGTGCGCCGAAATGTTTTGAAATTGAAAATACATTAATTGAAAATCTTTCAATTCCCGTTTTCCATGATGATCAGCACGGAACGGCAATTGTGGTAAGTGCAGGGCTTTTAAATGCGCTTGAAATTGTAGAAAAAAAGCTTGAAAACATAAAAGTTGTAATATCGGGTGCAGGTGCCGCGGGTCTTGCCATCTGCAAACTGCTTTTGAAGCTTGGTGTTTCAAACATAATTTTGGTTAATCGAAAAGGTATTGTTTATAAAAATAACCCCCTAAATAACCCCGAACTTGAAAAAGCCGCGCAAATTACAAATAAAGAGAATTTAAAAGGCGGCTTAGACACTGCAATTAAAGGCGCTGATATTTTTATAGGGGTAAGTGCTGCGGACATTTTAGCGCAAGATATGGTGCGCGATATGGCATCTGATGCCATTGTTTTTGCACTTGCAAACCCAACACCTGAAATTATGCCGAATTTGGCGCTTGAGGCAGGAGCTAAAATTGCGGCTTCGGGCAGGTCTGATTTTGACAATCAAATAAATAACTGCCTTGCTTTCCCCGGGCTTTTTCGCGGCGTGCTTGACGCTAAAGTTACAAAAATTACGGATGACATCAAAATCCAGGCGGCACTTGCCTTAGCACAAACTGTTGATGAAGATGAACTTGCCCCCGATTACATAATTCCACAGGCTTTGGATAAAAGGGTTGCAAAAAATATTTCAGCATGTATTATAGATTATGTCAGAATCCCAACATCGAACATAAAATTTTAAGCCTTAAAAAAAGGCGGATGTTTTATTGTTCGAATTTTTGTGTATAAACTATAATTATTAAAATCGAAAGGTATAAAAACGTGGACGAAAAAGAAGTAAAAAAAGAAACTGAAATTACAAAAGAAGCAATGCAAGAAACCGAAGCGGCACAAGATTCCGCAGTGCAAGAAATAGAAGAACAGGCGCAGGAAGAAGCTTCTTTGGAAAAAAGTGTTCAAAGTCAGGAAAGAATAGAAGAAACTCCGGCAGAAGATACAAATGTTAGAAGATTAAGAGGTTCAAGAGGCCCTAAAGGCGCCAGAAGAAGAAAAATCGAAACCGTGGAACCTGTTGAATCAGAGTGGAAAGAACAAGTTGTTCAAATACGCAGGGTTACAAAAGTTGTTAAAGGCGGCAAGAAATTAAGCTTTAGAGCAATTGTTATTGTCGGCAACAAAAAGGGTCAAGTGGGCATGGGGGTTGCTAAAGCTGCAGAAGTTATTATAGCAATTCAAAAAGCTGTTGCAGACGGCAGAAAAAACCTTATAACAGTACCTTTGTTCAAAACAACAATTCCCCACCAAATTGCGGGCAAATCGGGCGCCGGTTCGGTTATTCTAAAACCTGCCTCTCAAGGTACGGGTGTTATTGCAGGCGGTGCTGTTCGTGCAGTTTTGGAACTTGCAGGTGTTGAAAACATTCTAAGCAAGTCTTTAGGTTCAAAATCAGCCCTAAATGCTGCAAATGCTACTCTTAACGCACTAAAAGGCTTAAGGCCTTTTGTGGATGTTGCGCGTGCGCGTAATATTTCAGTTAAACAAATGCTAACAAATAAAAATTAAGGAATAAGAAAATGACTAAAAAAAATGATGAAAAAATTAAAATAACACTTAAAAAAAGTTTGATAGGGACACCCGAAAAGCATATTAAAATTGTACGTGCGCTTGGTTTGGGCAAAACAAACAGCACGGTTGAACACAGTGCAAGCCCTACCATTATGGGTATGGTGAATAAAATTTCACACCTTATTGAAGTAGTAAAATAATTAATAGAAAGCAAGGAAAAAAAATGATAACATTAGAAGATTTAAAACCGAATGAAGGCTCTGTTAAAAAAACTAAAAGAGTCGGCCGCGGGCGCTCATCAGGACACGGTAAAACATCTTGCCGCGGTCATAACGGCGAAGGGCAACGCAGCGGAAGATCTGCAAAACGCGGTTTTGAAGGCGGACAAATGCCTGCTTACAGGCGTTTGCCTAAATTGAAAGGCTTTACAAACCACTGGGCATTAAATACGATTGCAATTAATGTAAGTGATTTGGAAAAAATGAACGTTGATACTATAGATTTGGCTTATTTGATTGAAAACAAGAAGGCGCATGCAGAAGATGTTGTTTTAAGAATTTTGGGCAACGGTGAAATTACAAAAGCCGTTACCGTTAAAGCAACATACGTTACAAAAAGCGCCAGGGAAAAAATCGAAAAAGCAGGCGGAAAGGTTGAATTAGTTTAATGCAGCAAAATATAAACAAACAACAATTGCTTGATAGCATTGTTAGCAACTTGAAAACAAGCGGGTTAAAACAAAAACTTATATTTACATTTGCAATAATTGCCCTGTTTCGTTTCGGTACGCAATTGCCAATTTTCGGCATTAATAATGCAGTATTTGCAAATTTAGCGGCAGGCAATAATGTTATAGGTTTTTTGGATTTATTTTCAGGCGGTGCCTTGGGTAAAGTTTCAATCTTTGCTCTGGGTATAGGTCCTTATATCACATCTTCAATCATAATGCAGCTTTTAGCTGTAGTTATTCCTTATTTGGAAAAACTTCAAAAAGAAGAAGGTGAATCCGGAAGACGTAAAATCCAGCAGCTTACAAGGCAATTTACCGTATTTTTAGCGGTTTTTCAGGCGTTTGCGTTTGTTGTAATTTTATCAAAACTCCCGGGCTCTATTGCGCATAATGTTAACCCTATAATGTTTTATATAGGTTCAATTGCAGCGCTAACAGCCGGATCTGTTTTTGTAATGTGGCTGGCTGAAATTCTGACCGAAAGAGGTGTTGGAAACGGCGGCTCGCTGCTCATTTTTGTAGGTATTATATCAGGTATACCTATTTATGCTAAAAATACCGCAACTCTTGTTTCGCAAGATTCTGCACTACAGCTGAGCCTGTTTCTTTTATTAACAATTTTCGCTGTTACAATAGTGACGATTATAATTTTTCAAGAAGCAGTTAGAAAAGTTCCGATTGTAAGTGCCAGAAGACAAGTAGGCAACAAAGTTTATGGCGGCACAAATACTAATATTCCTTTTAAATTAAACCCCGGCGGTGTTATGCCTATTATCTTTGCAGTTGCAATTTTATTGTTCCCGGCAACCATTTTAAGCTTTGTACAGCAAATGAATTTGCCCCAGGGCACTCTTAAAAACGTGCTTGAGAGCATGAGTATGTTTTTAAGTCCGCAAAGCATGTGGTATTATGTAATTTATTTTGCATTAATTGTTTTATTAACTTTCTTTTACGCTTCAATTATCCCGAGCATGCAGCCTAAAGAAATTGCCAACAATTTGAAAAAATACGGTTCTGCAATTCCCGGTATTAAACCCGGTAAACCTACGGCGGATAAATTAGATGAAATTTTAACAAGAATAACACTTATAGGCGCTGTTTCACTGGGTATTATTGCCTTAGTTCCTACAGTTTCAAGTAAATTAACAAATATTACAACAATACAGGGGTTGGGTGCCACTTCTTTAATCATCATGGTGGGTGTTGCACTTGACTTTATTAATCAGATTAAGACACATATGCTTGCAAAGAATTATGAAAGTTTCTTGCAACAGTAACGGTAGGAGAAAATATGAAGAGAGTTTTTATTTTTTTGGGGCCTCCCGGAAGCGGAAAAGGCACACAAACATCAAGATTGGCACAGAAGCTTAATTTGCCGCATATAGATACAGGGTCTCTTTTGAGAGAAAATGTTAAAAACGGTACTGCTTTTGGGCTTGAAGCTAAAAAATATATGGATAGAGGCGAATTGGTTCCGGTTCAAATCGTGCAGGATATTATAGCTCAAAGGCTTAAAGAGCCTGATGCTAAGGCAGGGTACATTTTAGACGGCTTCCCCAGAAGCCTTGAGCAGGCGCATATTTTGGAAAGAATTCAGGAAGAACTTAAAACTTACTGGAAAGACGAAGATATTAAAACAACCGCGATTTATTTTGATGTACCGATGGATATTTTGGTACAAAGGCTTGTTAACAGACGCTCTTGCCCAAAATGCGGGAAAATTTATAATTTGATTAACAAAAAACCGCTTCATGATAATGTTTGCGACACTTGTGATGTAGAATTGGTTCAACGTGCCGACGACAATGAAAAAACGGCTTTGTTAAGGTTTAAGACTTACGAAGAAGAAACCAAACCGCTTTTAAGATATTTTAGAGATAAAGGACTTTTAAAGGAAATTAACGCTAATTTGCCTATTGAAGAGGTTTGGGAAGAAATCGTAAAAATTGCAGGATAAAGATGGTTGCACGAAAATCAAGAGAAGAAATAAAACTTATGAAACAGGCGGGGCACATTGTGGCGCTTGCTCACAAAGAAATGAAAAATGCCGTAAAACCCGGTGTTACAACTCTTGATTTAGATAAAATTGCTTATGAAATTATAAAAGACAACCGTGCAATTCCGACATTTTTGGGCTATAACGGTTTTCCGGGCTCAATTTGCACCTCTTTGAACGAGCAGGTGGTACACGGTATTCCATCACAAGACACTGTTTTAAAAGAAGGAGACATTATCTCAATTGATATAGGCGCAACATATAAAGGCCTTGTCGGAGATAGTGCCTGGACGTACCCTGTCGGCGCAATATCAGATGATGTTAAAAAGCTTTTAGAGGTTACCGAAAAATCTTTAATGGCAGCTATTTCAAAAATGGTTGAAGGAAATATTCTGGATGATGTTTCAGGGGCTATTGAAGATGCTGCGCATGAAGCCAAAATGGGTATTGTGCGCCAGTACGGCGGGCATGGCGTGGGGCGCAAAATGCATGAAGAACCTTTTGTATTTAATTTTAGAGTAGGAAACAAACTCCTGCTTAAAGAAGGAATGACAATTGCAATTGAACCTATGATTAATTTGGGATGCGATGATGTCTATACGCTTGAAGATAATTGGTGTGTAGTGACCAAAGACCGTAAACCCTCAGCGCATTTTGAACATACCGTTATGGTAGGAAAAACCGAACCTTTAATTTTAACAAAGATTTAGCCTTGGGGCAGATTTTAGGCTGCTATTTATCGCTCTTTTTATGAGCCGCCTATTTCAAGCGCGCGTGTTGCCATTGTTTTTGCAATCATCATAACGCCTAAACTTGCTTCATATGCCCTTTGCGCCATCATGGCATCTGCCATATCCACAACGGGGTTAACATTTGACGCTCTCACATAGCCGTTTTTATCGGCATCAGGGTGACCGGGGCGATAGATTTTTTCACTGGGAGTGGGGTCTTCAATAACACCCGAATATTTAACTCCGCCCGATAAAAAAGGTATAGTGCCGACACCGAAGACATCTTCTTTCATGGTGGTTAAAAGCCCCGAAAACGATATATCGTCCGTTGAATTTATAACGGGAATTTTTCTTACATAATTCGGCGTATCAATATTGGCTATGTTTTTGGCTGCAATTTCAATACGTTTGCCGTGTACCCCTAAGCCTTCACGTCCTATTTCAAGTGAATTTAAAACACCCATATACTACCTTCCTTATGTTTTGCCTACATTTATAACTGTTCTTATCTGCGTAATCGCGCTTGTCATCTCTTTAATGGCAAGTGCGTACATAATTGAATTTTGCTGCATCATGGCAAGCTCATCTTCAGGCGACATTTGTTCGCTCTTTTCCTGTATAATGCCTGAAGGACCCATTTTTTGGCTTAATTGTGTTTCAAGGGGCGAATTCATTGAATTTAAATATTGAGAAAATTCAACATCTTTTCTTACATAACCGGGCGTATCAACGTTTGCCAGATTGCTTGAAAGCGCTTCCTGACGTCCTGAAATTAAATCAAGTTTTAAATTTGCTTTATTTATTGAACCGATAGGTGTGTAACTCATAATTTATTAACCTCTTAAATTAACTGCTTTGTTATACATATCATCAATAACGCTCATTAAAGACGTAGTCGCCAAAAGCGATGCGTTTAGGCGCATAATATCATTTACTTCTTCAAATAAATCAACATTTGACATTTCTACATTGTACTGTGCAATTTTTTGATGGTCCTTCACAAGTTCTGCTTCGCCTGAATCTTCTGTTTTTTTGTAATTGTTTCCTCCCACTTCCTCAAGCCCTTGCGGGTTTGCAAAAGCTACAACAGGAATTGTGCCTTTATATTCGGGTTTATCTGTCAGCGTTTTATATGTATAAACTTCTCCGTTTTTCTTAATTTCAAGTTTTGCATAAGTAGCATCCAGCTTGATGCCGCCTCCTACGATATCACCGCTATAGGTGACAATTGTGCCTTCTTTATCTTGTGTAAAAGTGCCATCACGTGTATATAAAATTTCACCTTTTTTATTTGTAACGGGAATAAACCCGGCACCGTCCAGTGCCACGTTAAGGGGGTCTTTTGTTCTTCTTAAATCGCCCTGGCTGAAATTTTTTCGTGCTACACCTTCGATATATCCGTTTTCATTTAAAACGTCGTCAAACCTTACTGCCTTATAACTGTTGGTGTTTGTGTTGCCGAAGTTTTCGGAATAATAACCCATTTTTTCAAATTGACTCAAGGAGTTTACGGTTGTTCGTCTTATTATACCCTGAAGATTAGCCATTAGCTGCCTCCTAACTGCTGTAGTGCTCTTGATAAGTTATTGCTTTGAATTAAAAACATTTGATAGTTCGCGGTGAAATTTCGTCTTATAGGTACCATTTCAAAAAATTCCTTCTCCAGAGAAACGTTTGAAGCTTCCAAATATCCTTGCTTTATATCAGGTTCGGCAATAACCGCACCTTCTGCGGATACAATGGCTATTCTGCCGTTGTCTTCCATTTTTCCTGTTTTAGGATTGTAAACATTCACTGTTCCGTCTTGTGATATTTTTATATCTTCAAGTTTTTCAGGCATGGTGCTCAAGCGCAATTTTTCACCGCCCGCCGCAAGAACATTTTGACCTTCTACTCCTAGAAGAAAGCCGTTTTTGTCCATTCTTATTCTTCCATCACGCGTCAATTTAATACTGCCGTCACGCTCCATAAGCTGCAAATAGCCCTTCTGGGCCAAGGCAACATCTAAGGGGTAACTTGTTTGCATAATCCGCCCTATTTTGTCGTCTGTGGCAGTTGAAATTCCATGTACTCCTATAACTTCTGAGAACGAAGATACAACAGACTCTTTTCTTTGATAACCTGTTTTGTCAAAGCCTGTAACATTTTCCGCGTTTATGCTCATAAGTTCGGATTGCATATGCATTGCGCGTATAGATTGGGACAGACCGTCTTCGTTATAATAAATTCCGCCTTCCAGCCTCATTTTTTGTCCTTTCGGTTATAGTTATACATTACGTTAAACGGCATTTAGTGAAATTTTTTTTGCAAAATTCGGGAAAAATACTTTATATAATGTATTAATGCTTTTTGAAAGAAAGTCAAAGGGCACCAAAATGATTATTAAAAAAATATAAATTTTTGTGCATTTTTTTAAATTATAATGAATACTGTAGGTGGAAGATGTTTTTTATTAAATTTGTGTGCAGACACTTTTCATTTTTTTAAAAAATACGGGGCAAAACTCAGTCAAATTTCAGCAGGATTATTATGCCTGCTTGTTACTTAATAGAAAGGACATTAAAATGACACAAAATTCTGATGACATGATTTATGTCAATGCCTACACAAAAGATGACGGCACACAAGTAAGCGATTATTGGCGAAGGAGGAGAGGCACAGGCAGCGGAAGCAGTTTTATGCCAACTGATTCAAAAGGAATATTTGAAATACTCGGTATTCCCCATGAAGTTTTCATAGAACACGGTAACTACAAAATACCAAAAAGCCCTCTGGATAAAATAAAGGATATGTTAGAACCTCTTAATTTATCTAAGGATTCTCTTCCCTCGCCCGCCACTACCGAATTTGACACCAAAGAACCAAAAGAGGTGAAAACGCCTGTTGAAAAATTGTTGAAAAACCTGGGTTTATCACAAGATGGCGTTGCTATGAATGCTAAAAGCCCTAATGCTATGGGGATTTCAGGCAATTTAGACGCGGGCACGGTTTTAAGAGGTGGTGTTGAAGTGACAACAGGAGGGGTACTGGGCAAGGCCCTTAGCGTCTTAGGTCCGATTGGCGAATTTTTAGGGGCAGTTGTCACTATTGCAGGCGTAGCTGTGCAAATTGGTGCAAAGGTTGCGCAGGCTGCTTCAAAATTGTCGGAAGAAATGGCAAAAACAGGCAAAATTGCAAGCAACAGCCAAAATAAGATACAGCTTAACAATCACATCAATGATATGGAAAAAACCCAGACTCTTCTGAAATCTTCAATGGATAAAAATATAAAGAAATTTATTGCCGCAAAAGACCAGAAGGAACATTCCGAATTATACGATATTTATAAAACGCAAAACAGCCTTTATCATAAAAATGATCAGGTAATAAGAAATGTTAAAGCAGCAGCGGCAAATAATGATTATCAAACTGTATTAAATGAAATGCAATTATACAACCAACACCAAAAAGATACTGTAACGCCTGAATTGTATGAAAAAATGCAGGAATTGAGCCGCATGGAAACAGAACCTAAAGTGCAGGATATACCGGAAACATCGAAAAAGGTTTTTCCGAATTGGGAGAAAATGGCAATAGATAAATTTTTCTCAGCTTCAAGCAACAGAACCACCACTCCTGACGCTTCAAAAATGTGGGAATTGGCATCAAGTAACTTTGAGAACGGTTATGATTATATCAGGCAAAACGGTGCAATTGTAAATAGCACCTATCATCTGCCGCAGGGGGAATTCCAGCAAACAGTGCAGGCAAAATTGCAAGAACAGCTTGGCGTTAAAGATACAATCGGTGTTATTTTTAAACCCGATAGCACTTTATCTAAAGCAATTGCAAATTCGCCTGAATTTAGAAAACACTTTAGGCTAAATGCGTATAAATTGGTCAAAGGTGAAGTTATAAAAAATGTAAGCACCCACTTCGGAAGTTCCGAAAACCTTGCTTTAGCACTTGGTCGTGCTGATATTTTATATACGTATGTTGACCCTTCTGGGAATTTGCAGGCAATTGTGTTTGATACTTATGATTTTAATGCAAATGACCCTCGCCTGACTGTTAAAATAGCAAGAAGTGTACAAGACGCTAAACTTCTTAGAAACTACTACACTCTTAATATCATACTTATTCCAAAAAGTATATGGATAAGGTGGTAACAGCAACTAAAGGGCGGATATCCGCTCTTTTTTATTCTTAATCATAAGGTGCCCCCATCCATACCCAAAATGAAATACTCGCAATAATCAACAAAACAATATACAAAATATCAAATTTACTTGGGACTATCCCTTTTAAAATCTTTTTTATTGATCTTGTCCCTCTAATGCTTGATGTAATAATAAGAAGATAAATAGAAACGGATAAAATTGTATCTATTATAAATTTACTAATAAGCTTTATTATATGCATGGAATTTTCTAGTTCTGCATATGGATAAGAAAAATCTATTGTAAATAATAAAACCGGCAACCCTATAACAATCCAGCCTGCTAAGCTCAAATACCCTGTGTACAAAACCACTCTCAACCAAAACTTTTTCATAAATCAAAAATAGCATAAAATCACTGCAAAATAAATAAGCCATGGGGCTTATAAGAGCTTACCACACCCTTAACATCATACTTATTCCAAAAAACATTTGGATGAGGTGGTAACACTTAAAGGGCGGTATAACCGCCCTTTTTTATATTACATTAGCCGATTTTAACCAGACTAAAAGCCAAATACCTTCAGCAATAAGTAAAATAATATAAAAAATATCAAGTTTATTCGGAATTTTTTCTCTCAAAATTTTTCTTGTAGACATTATTCCTCTGACTAAAGATAAAATAAGACAAAGATAAATAGAAGAAAGCACTATTGTGTATATTATAGCTTCACTCACATCATTTATATGGGCTAAGTAATTATCTGTTGTTGGGAAATAGTATATAAAGGATAGCATAATAGACAAGAAGAATAACCCCAGAAGAACACAGCCTGCCAAGCTCAAATACCCTGTGTATAAAACCACTCTCAACCAAAACTTTTTCATAAATCAAAAATACCACAAATTTAACACAAAATAAATAAGCTACGGGGCTTATTTATCCTTAATATGTACTAAATTCGCTCTTTTTTATTAACATTCCTTCTAAAATGTGGTAATATTTTATTATGGCTATTTTAAAAATCATAAAATACGGGGAAAATTCCCTAAGGCAGCCTACAAAAGAGGTTGTCAAATTTTCCAAAAAAATAAAAACACTTGTGGATAATATGTTTGATACAATGTATGCAAACAACGGCGTGGGTTTGGCAGCCCCGCAAGTGGGCGAAGCCTTGCGTATATTCGTTGTAGATGTATCAGACCCCGAAGAGACAGCACAGCCGCTTATTTTCATTAACCCTAAAATTATCAGAAAATCGGGGGCTATGAACAGTTACGAAGGCTGCCTGAGCTTTCCTGAAGCTTATACTTATGTCAGGCGCTATTCGCATGTTGTGATAAAAGCGCAAAATATAGAGGGCAGATACTTTACACTTGAATCAGAAGGCGAAACACTTTTAACAAAAGCGCTTCAGCATGAATTTGACCACTTAAACGGTGTCTTATTTATTGATCATGCCCGTGATATCCAGGCCACAAATGAAGTTTTGGAAAAATGCAATTTAAAAGATATTGAAGTTAACAATCTTTTAAAAGAAGATGAACTTGAAAAAGAAATTCTTGAAAACATTAAGGATTACAGTTCTGAGGTGCAATAATGGAAAAAATCAAAATCGTATTTTTTGCAACCCCCCCTATTGCGCTTAAAACTTTTGAATGTTTGCTAAAATCCAAAGAGTTTAATGTTTTGGCACTTGTAACTCAAGCGCCCAAACCAAAAGGCCGCGGAGCGAAAATTGAAGACAGTGCCGTTAAAAAAATGGCGCTTCAATATGGCATAAAAGTTTTTGAAACGCTAAAAATTTCAAAAGACGAAGCCCTTATTTCAATACTTAAAGAATTGAAACCCGCTTTTTTTGTAACTTTTGCATTCGGACAAATTTTATCCCAGGAACTCTTGAATATCCCTTCTGTTGCAACAATTAATGTACATCCTTCCCTGCTCCCGAAATACAGGGGTTCTAACCCCATAAGAGCCTGCCTTTTAAACGGAGACTGCAAAACCGGAATTTCAACAGCAATAACCGTTTTGGCACTTGATGAAGGCGATGTTATTTTGCAGGAAGAAATTGAAATTGATGAAAATACAAATGCCATTGAACTTGAAGCAAAAATAAGAGAAAAAGCCCCCGATGTTTTGACAAAAACACTTTTGGGCCTTGTGAGGTGCGAAATTAACCCATGCTGTCAAGACGGAAGCTGTGCTATTTACACTAAAAAAACAACTAAAGAAGATAAAAATATTTCGTTTTGCTCTGATGCTCAATTTCTGCATAATAAAATAAGGGCTTTAATAGGGCAATACACTTGCCAGGCAAAATTTAAGGGCAAAATTATAAAAATTATAAAATCTTCTTTTGTCAAAAATGACATACCCGCTAATTGCGGCGAGGTTTTGGATATAAGCAAAAAAGGGATTTTAGTTAAATGCGATAAAAATGCAATTTTATTTGAGATGGTAAAACCCGAAGGCAAAGGCGAAATGAGCGCTTACGCGTGGTCTTTAGGGTCTAAAATCAAGAAAGGAGATTGTTTTAATGCTTAGAGGAATTAGAGGGGCAATAACGGTAAACAGAAACAGTGAAGAAGAAATTAGGACAGCAACACTTGAGCTTGTTGAAACCATTTTGAAAGAGAATGATATTAAAACACAAGATATAGCATTCGTTAATTTTACGGCTACAAACGATATAAATTGTGCTTATCCCGCGGGATTTGCAAGAATGCACCAAAATTTTCAAAATGTGCCGCTCACCTGTACACAAGAGATGCAAGTTGAAAATTCTTTAAAAATGTGTATCCGTGCGCTTTTTTGTGTGAACACAAATAAAAGCCAGGATGAAATGAAACACCAGTATTTAAAGGGAGCAAACGTTTTGCGCCCTGATATAATGTAAGAGGAAAAATGTTAAAAGAAGAAATCACTTACCCATATTTAAATGAACCCGTTAAAATTTATACGCTTGAAAACGGACACAAGATTGTTATAGCGAAAAAAACGGGCAAAATGGCAAATATAAGCAGCTGGGTGAAAACCGGCTCAATAAATGAAAACGATAAAAACAGCGGCGTTTCGCATTTTTTGGAACATTTAATGTTTAAAGGCACACACAAATTTAAAGCGGGCGAATTTGACAGGATTTTAGAGCGAAAAGGCGGTATTATAAATGCTGCCACCTGGAAAGATTACACATTTTATTACGTTACAATTGCAAAAGAGTCGCTTGATTTAGCCATAAAAATGCACGCAGATATGATGATAGACCCGATTTTGCCCGAAGATGAAATAGGCGAAGCCTTTGATATTAACGGCAAAATTCCCGAACAAAAGCGCGAAAGATATGTTGTTATTGAAGAAATTAAAATGAGAGAAGATGAAAGCTGGCATAAAACATATAATGCCGCTAATAATTTAATGTATGAAAACCACCCCTATAAGCGCGATGTTATAGGCACGCCCGAAATAATTTCATCCATTTCGCGCGATGATATTATGTCTTATTACAGAGAATTTTATAAGCCCGATAATATTACAACCATTGTGACCGGTGATTTTGACGAGCACGGAATTTTAAATAAAATTATTGAAAATTTTAAATTTAAAGACGAAACACCTGTAAATCTGCCTCACACAACGCCCGAATTAAAGATTAAAGAGCAAAAATACACTGAATTAAAAGCAGATGTTAACACAGGCTATGTTATGTTCGGGTTTTTAGCGCCGGGTGCGTCTAATTTAAAAACAAATATCGCACTTGACTTAATTTCAACAATTTTGGGCGACGGGAAAAGTTCAAGACTTAATACGAAATTTATTGAAAACGTTCAAGAACCCCATTATCATTGCATGACAACCTGTCACTACCCGTTTCGGGACGGTGATAATTTCTTTATACAGGCAAATTTTGACCCTAAATTTAAAGATACGGTTGTGCAGGAGCTAAAAGATGAACTTAAAAATTTAAACAATATCACGCAAAATGAACTTAAAAAAGCTAAAAAACGCGCCAAAGTGCAATTTGCTCAAGATGCTGAAACAGTTTCAGATATTGCAGACAACATTGGTTATTATATAAG
>CAYYBA010000010.1:0-25810 GCA_964470205.1 uncultured Gammaproteobacteria bacterium
GGATCTATTGAAGCTTTATACGCACAGGCTATGCCGTTCATAATATTATTTGAGGTTTTGGAACAGTAAGCAGCGTCCGTAAATTGAGGGCCGGGAGCTCCCATAGGGCGCACTGTTCCGTCATTCATAAGCTGGAATGTGAACAAATCATGCCCCCAGGCATTTGGCCCTTTAACGTAACCGTTAACATCAACTGTAACAAAGATAGGTTCGTTGGCGTTTTCAATAAACACATACATGCCGTTTAGCAAAATTATTTGTCCGTCATCCATACGGTAACTGTATATATAATCTTTTTTATTATATGTTTTATAAGCTTTGGTTTCTGTATCAGTAGGGCTTGTCGGGTTTTCTTTCAGTGTTCTTTCAACACAGGGTTTAATGGCGTTATCTTTATCGGTCCAGCCTAAGCCGCAATCTTTTAAAACATGGACGTATTTCATAAATGCGGGTTTAAAAGTGTGGGCAGGATAGTTATCGGGTGTGGGCAATTTGCCTTCTTCAAAATTCATTTTTTTGACAGATCTGCTTACAAAAGCAAATGCATATTCAAACCCGGACCTTAAAGATACTGCACGGTGGTTTCTTGCAACAGGCGGAATTGCTATTGCGGCAACAACACCTATTACTGTTAAAGTTATTAAAACTTCTGCTAAGGTGAAGGCGAAGCTTGAGCTTAGTGCTGTGCACTTAGCGAACATGAGCCGACTAATGGTGTGTGAGTTGAAGTGGGGAAGGCGATTAGCCTTGCCAACGAAACGAAACCGTACCCAGCCGCCAAGGACTCCGCAAAAAGTTGCCCCAACGGGCAGGTTTTTGGAGGAGGCTCGATTTTCACTGGAGGATTCGACTTTAACCTTACCTGTACAGAATGAAAATCGAGAGGGAGCGAAGCGACTGAACAAATTTTTGATTTGACAGGCGGTGGTAAACCCTTTCTTTACCTTATAATAAGAGGCGGAAGCAACAAAATTAATATTTTCTTCCATCTTATCTCCTTTTTTAATATCTTATTTTATTTTTTGCCCCATGTCAAGTTGGACAGGAGGCTTTTAGTTTGATTATGAAAAAGATAATTTAAAATAAACTTTTAAAATAATTCGGCTCTATTGAAGCTTGATAGGCGCAGGCAATGCCGTTTAAATTGTTTGTTGAAGTTTTGGAGCAGTATGTATTTTTATCTGTATAATCTGTACCCGAAGCACCCATTGGGCGTACTGTTCCGTCTCTCATAAGCTGGAATGTGAATAGATCATACCCCCACATGTTTGGTTTTTCAACATAACCGTTAATATCTAAGCTTACATAAATTGATGCTACGTTATTTTCGATAAATACATACATTCCGTTTAACAAAATAAATTGCCCGTCATCTAAAGGCCAGCTGTATACATTGGCCTTAGAGTTGTATGTTTTATAGTTTGCAAAATTTTCATAATTGATGCTCCCGTCTGCATCTTTAACCGGTACACAAGGCGCGCCTTTGCCCGTTACAGCTCTGTCGCCATGGCCCATTCCGCAATCTTTTAAAAGTTTTACATACTTTATGTATGAGGTTTTAAAGGTATTAGAAGGATAATTATCCGCTGTGGGCAATTTACCTTCTTCAAAATTCATTTTTTTAATAGACCTGCTTACAAAAGCAAATGCGTATTCAAAACTTGCTTTATAGCTTGCAGCTTCATAGCTTTTTGTAACGGTAGGAACAGTTATTGCCATTACAACGCCTATTACAGCTAAAACTATTAAAATTTCCGCTAGTGTAAACCCTTTTCTTGCCTTATACCAAGGGACGGAAGCAGCAAATCCAGTCTTTTCTTCCATTTTATCTCCTTTTAAACAGATTATATTTTATTTATTACCCCATGTCAAGTTTAAAAATGGCTTAATGCCTGTATATATTGTGCAAATTTATTTTATAGGAATTTTTTAAAGTAATCTTCATCAATGACAGCGCTGTAAGCACAACCTATTCCGTTTACATCGGAGGTTGAAGTTCTGGAACAGTAAGTGGCTTGATCTGTGAATACAGTACCTTGTGCCCCCATTGGCGATAATTTGCCGCTTTCCATCACTTGAAATGTAAAAACATCCTCTCCCCAAACGTTAGGGGGTTTATCCATACCATTAAGATCAACGCTTAGCATAGTGGGCGAAAGCGTTGAACCTGAATTAGGATTTTCAATCATTATAAGCATTCCGTTTTCTAAAATTAATTGTCCGTCATCCCAACGGTGAAAATCCGGCACTATATTTAACCTTTTGGCATAGGTTTTGTATTTGTCAATGTTATGGCCGGAATAAACAAGGCCGCTCATTGCGTAATCTTTATGCATTTTGACGTATTTTTTAAATATGGGGGCAAATGTCTGCGCCGGCATTTTTGATACAATAACGCCCTCTTCAAGATTCATTCTTGCCACAGCCTGGTTTAGCACAGAGAATGCTTTTTTAAACTGTGTTTTTAATTCAGTTGCTCTGTAATTTTTTACAACGGCAGGAATGGTCAGCGCTGCTACAACTCCGATTATTGCCAGAGTTATGAGTACTTCCGCGAGAGTGAATGCGAAGCTTGAGCTTAGCCAGACTTGGCTTTGCGAAAGCAAGCCGACCGCAGGTGTGCTAGGCGCAGACGGGTTTGCAGGAGCAAAGCCGTCAAGATGTAGCCAAGGACTCCGCAAAAAGCTGCCGAGGGCAGGTTTTTGAAGGAGGCTTGATTTTCTTGTACAAATTAAACTGATTATGTGCCTGCAAAACTTGAAAATCAAGAGCTTGCCACCGTTGCGAGCGAAGCGCCAAGCGGAGCTAGCGAACAAATCTTTGATTTGCCAGGCGGCAGTAAATCCCTTCTTCATACATTCTCCTTTTTTTAAAATTTTATCATGTATTTTTCTTTTTGTAAATTTTATTCTGTATTCTGTATTACTAATACATAATATAGAATATTTTGTTATATTCTAAATCATGCAAGAAGATGAAATGCTCGAAAAAAACAAGGCTTTATTAAAGGCTGAAATAGGGAGATTTCTTAAAAAGAAAAGACTTTTAAGCAAAAAAAGTCTTACTCTTTTTTGTTACGAGAACTCTGTTCCCAATTCTTCATTAAGCTATATTGAAAGAGGAATGCAAGACCCAAGCGTTACAACACTTTTTAGAATTGTTGAAGCGCATGGCATGAAAATGTCAGAATTTTTTAAACTGATTGAAAAAGAGCTGCCCAAAAATTTTTCTCTTATTGATTTGAATTAACAATTTTGTTAGTTTCATCAACATGCACAATATAAGGCGTAAAATCTTTTTCTTCTTCTTGTGTCATTGAAGCATATGCCACAATTATTATCTTATCGCCAATTTGGGCTTTTCGCGCCGCAGCGCCGTTTAAGCAAATAATACCCGAATTTTCTTCTCCTTCAATAACGTATGTATGGAAACGCTCGCCGTTATTAATATTTAAAACATCTACTTTTTGTCCGGATTTAAGTTTGCTTGCCGCCAGGAGCGCCTTATCTATGGTAACTGATCCCGTATAGTTTAAATTCGCTTCTGTTACGGTGGCTCTGTGTATTTTTGCGTATAAAAATTCTAATAGCATAACCATATTCTAGCACATAAAAATTTTGTGCAACTAAAAAGTGTTTTGTTGTATAATTAAGCGAAGGCGAGGGTAAAAAAATTTATTTTTTTACTTGAGCCGAGTGAATTACAAGGGCGAAGCCCTTATAATTCTAAAAAAAAGGGGGTTTTATATGGAATGCAGAATTGAAAGAAACAAGCAAAACTGCACTTGCACTTACAGTTGCCACAAAAAAGGTATTTGCTGTGAGTGTGTGCGCACACACAGAATTATAGGCGAAATTCCGGGGTGCTTTTTCCCTGAAGAAGGCGAAAAAACTTATGATCGCTCTATTGCAAACTTTATAAAATATCAGAAGATCTCTTGAAAAACGGCACATTAACTTGACAAAGTCAGGGTTTATCTGTAGAATTTTTATATAATATAGCTTGAAAACAAAGAGGATTAAATGAAAAAAGGTTTTACGTATCCATGCCATCCTGAACACCCACGCTGTCATGCTGAACTTATTTCAGCAGGGCTTAAAGCCGCCTTCACCTTAGCGGAAGTTCTTATAACGCTCACCATAATAGGCGTTGTGGCAGCAATGACAATCCCCACTGTTGTTAAAAATTATCAGGAAACACAGAGTATAGCGCAGCTTAAAAAAGTCCAAACAACTTTTGAGCAGGCCGTAAGCGGTGCGCGCCTTAAATATGGCCCTGTTGCAACCTGGGATGTAGTTGATGGAAGCGATGAGAGCACTGCACGGGTTGTTTCATATCTAAAACCGTATTTAAAAATTATCAGAGATTGCGGAAATACACCCGGGTGCTGGTCGGAACAAAATACAAAAACATTAAACGGGGGCCAGCTCTCAAGTATAAATAACCGCACAGGCGGCAATGAATATGCAATTACCCTTGTTGACGGGGTTAATGTAAATTTTGACGTATATACCCAGGGCGATAACGTACTCGGTGTAAATTTAGACAGAGATACACTTTCGCTTTTTGTGGATGTGAACGGCAATAAAAAACCCAATACTTTGGGCAGAGATGTTTTTGTGTTTTTTATAAAAGCTCCGGGAGAGATTGTTCCTGCAGGCGTGGATAATAATTCTGCAAGATGCAAAAAAACAGATTCAGGCGTTGATTGCGCCGCAAAAGTTCTTAAAGAAGGAAAGATAAATTATTTAAAATAATTTTAAACACTTTTTTTAATAAGTAAAATGTTTTTGTTAACTTCGCATTCAATATAATCATTTTCAGGATTTATGTCCAAAAGTTCCAAAACAGAATTCGGCACATAAAGCCCCCAGCCATGCCCGCTTTTTATAAATTTCCTCACAAGTGCATTTTCAAAATTGCCGTCTTTTGCTTCGGTGATTTTTAACACTTTATTCTCTATCTCAAAAACAACTTTTGCGCTATGCGGATTGAGGTTTAAAAGCTGTAAAACATGCTTTTGCACGTACACACACCAACCGTTCCCCATAACTATCATCTTCTTTTTCATGTTTTTCCTTAACTTACAATGAACATAACATTGACTTGACAAAATTCTAGTTTATCTGTAAAATTTTCAATATCATGTCATTGATTAGTTCATAGTTATTAAGAGTAGAAAGAGAATTGAAAATGGAAAAGGGTTTTACTGCCGCCTGGCAAATCAAAGATTTGTTCGCTCGCTCCGCTTGGCGCTTCGCTCGCAACGGCGGCAGGGAACGGCTACGTCTTGACGGCTTTGCTCATGCAAACCCGTCTGCGACTAGCACACCATCGGTCGGCTCATGTTCGCAAAGTGCTTGCGCACTAAGCTCAAGCTTCGCCTTCACACTCGCAGAAGTCTTAATAACCCTTGCAATAATAGGTGTTGTTGCGGCTCTCACAATTCCTGCGGTTGTTAGAAATTATCAAGATATGCAGTTTAAAACCGCTTATAAAAAAGCGTACTCCGATATAAATGAAGCTTTTTCAGAAGCAATTGCATTTAACCAACTCCCCGGAAGAACCAATAATTGCTATGACGTGGATTTTGCAAATTTTGTAAAATATACAATGAAGGAAAATTTCAAAGTTATAAAAGATTGCCCTCAAGGCCATGCTTTTGAATGTTGGGCACAGGGAGATACAGTAGATCCTTCTAAGCAACCAAAAGGCGAAGCTTCAGCCTTTGTCGACGCTTCGGGGCGCGTCTGGGCCGAATTTCAAGTAAACCGTTCTATTATTTTAGTTGATATAAATGGTTCAAAGGCGCCTAACCGCTTTGGAAAAGACAGGTGGCACTTTGCATTTTTTAATAAAGGAGCCGGCGGTGACTGCACAATTACGCCAAGTGTGCCTGTACAAATCAGGCCTTACCAATTTGGCGATTTTCTGACAGAAACTGCCTGGTGCAACTATCCGCCCTGCTATTACAAAGCCTGGCTTATGAAATAATTTTCCCAGCCTTTTTAGAAATTGCCCTTGCGCAATGCACGCCCGATGCTGAAGCCTGCATCAAACCTCTCGTAATGCCTGCGCCGTCGCCTATTGTAAATAAATTTTTAATGTCTTTTGTTTCAAAATTGTTATCAATAGGTATTCTAGCCGAATAAAATTTAACTTCAACCCCGTATAAAAGCGTATACCTTGAAGCAACGCCGGGTGCAATTTTATCAAGCGCGTAGAGCATTTCAATAATGCTCATCAATTGGCGGTAAGGCAAGACAAGGCTTAAATCGCCCGGTGTTGCGCTTTCAAGCGTCGGTTTAATTGTGCTTGCTTTCATACGCTCAGTCGTTGAGCGTCTGCCATCCAAGAGGTCGCCGAAGCGCTGCACTAAAATGCCCCCGCCCAGCATGTTTGCCAAGCTTGCAATGTGCTGCCCGTAAGTTATAGGGTCTTTAAAGGGTTCTGTGAATTTTTTGCTTACCAAAAGCGCGAAATTTGTGTTGGGGGTTTTCTTCTCCGCATAGCTGTGCCCGTTTACCGTCACAATGCCGTTATAATTTTCAGATACAACTTCTCCGTTTGGGTTCATGCAAAAAGTGCGCACTTCATCTCCGAAAGTCGGTGAATGGTAAATTAATTTTGACTCATAAAGCCTTGATGTTAAAGGCTCCATAACGGGTGCAGGCAATTCAACTCTCACGCCAATGTCTACTGCATTATTTATCATTTTAATTTTACGTGCTGAAAATTCGTGGCTTAACCAATCGGCTCCTTCGCGTCCCGGGGCAACAATCACGTAATCAGCCATAATTTTTTTGCCATCTGTGGTCTCAAGCCCTTTTATTTTTTTATCATCAATAATTAAAGCTTTAATTGAAGTGTTGTTTAAAATTTCAATCCTAGACGCCAGATAATCCTGCATATTTTTTAAAACGTTAAGAGAATATTCTGTCCCTAAGTGCCTAACAGGCGAGTGCACCAGTTTTAATTCGGCAAGAGTTGCGCTATGTTCAATATCTGCAAATTCTTCTCTATTTTCACCCCAGACAGTCTGTGTAGCGCCATGCTGAAGGTAAATATTGTCACAATATTTTATGAGCTCTTGTACGCTGTGATAAGGCATATAATCAACTAAATGACCGCCCACTTCGGGTGTGAGCGTTAATTTGCCGTCAGAAAAAGCGCCTGCGCCGCCCCAGCCGCATAAAAGAGAGCATGTTGTGCAACTCGGACATTTTTTAAGACCATCGCGCAAAAGGCAGTGCCGTTTTTCAATCCTGTCACCCTTATCTATTAAAACAACTTTCCAATCAGGCTTAAGTTTTGTAATTTCAAGCGCGCTGAAAATTCCCGCAGGGCCTGCGCCCACTATTGCAACATTATACATTTTTGTTACCTCATTTACATAAGTCCGTTTTTTATTGTATAATAAAAATAAAATAAAGGAAAATTTAAAATGGATGTAAACAAAATTTTGGCGTATATGCCTACCGTTATTGAAAATTCCTCCCGCGGGGAGCGCTCTTTTGACATTTTTTCAAGGCTTTTAAGAGAGCGTATTGTGTTTTTGGGCGAAGAAATTGATGATGAAGTTGCCAATTCTGTTGTGGCGCAGCTTTTATTGCTTGACAGCGAAAATTCCGAAAAAGATATTATGCTATACATTAATTCCCCCGGTGGTGTTATAACGGCAGGTTTAGCGATTTATGATACCATGCAGCTTATAAAAGCACCGGTATCAACCATCTGCATGGGCGATGCCGCATCTATGGGCGCGTTTTTACTCTCATCCGGCGCTAAAGGAAAAAGGCTTGCGCTGCCTTCATCAAGAATTATGATACACCAGCCTTTAGGCGGAGCGCAGGGTCAGGCAACAGATATTGAAATTGAGGCCAAGGAAATAATTCGCATGAAAAACATGCTTATTGAAATTTTTGCCCAAAACACCGGGCAGGACATTGCAAAAATTAAAGAAGACACAGAGCGCGACAAATATTTAAGTGCTCAAGAAGCTCTTGAATACGGGCTTATTGATAAAGTTATAACAAAATTATAGTAAAATGGGAAAAATATGAAATTAAAAGCTTTATTTTCACAACCAAAGCAGGAAGACTTGTTTAACCTTCATCCGGATGCTTTCATAATCTTGGAATCAGACGGCACTATTGTTGATGTCAATATAAAAGCGGTTCAAATTTTCGGTTTTTCACGCTTTTCAATGGTAGATCAGCCGATATCACAATACATTCAAGGCGGAACAAACCAGCTTAACGGTATCGTGAATCAGGATAGAACAGCAATTTTAAAGGCTTTTGGTGCGTCAAAAGATGAAAAATACGTTGAAGTATCAGCTTCTCAGGACCCTGAAACAAGAAAAGTTTATCTGGCAATACGTGATGTTACAAAGACCTATAAGTCGCACAGCAGTATAAATAATGAATTTGAGGCTGCAAAAGGCATTATAGCCGAAAAAAACAGCTATTTAACGGCGAACGCCAATGAAATTTTATCTTTCATATCTTCAATATGCAGTTTTTCAAAAGCGCTTTTAGACGGAGTTGGCGGCGATTTAGAGCCCAAACAGGAAAAATATGTGAGTATTATAAATAAAAATGCCAATGATTTGACTTACGATTTAGAAAAAATGTTCGAAATGTTCAGGCTGGAATCGGATTTATGGGAATACAGCCAAAAAACTTTTGATATTATAAACCTTTTGAATAACATAGCAAAAAACTGGGAAGACGCTTTCAGGCACAAGAAAGTACGCTTCGGCTATGATTTTTCGGGTATTACGTCAAGAAACTGCTACATGGACCCTTCGGTTTTGGAAAAAATCGTAAACAGTTTAATTGAGGTATCTTACGCAAACACGGATGTGGGCATGTGTTCGCTAAATGTAGGAGTTGCCCCTGAAGAATTTTTAAAGCAGCAGGGCTTTGAGTTGGATGAAGACAGCGGCAAATATTACTTAATGTTTGAAATAAAAGATACATCAAGCGCCATTGTTGATGAGGAATTAAAAAATATTTTTAACCCTTACTATATAATTAAAAACCCGCAAAAACGTTCAATAGGTTCAAAATTTACATACGCCATAGTTAAAAAATTCGTAAAACATTTTGGCGGAGATTTATGGGTGTATTCTAAAGCCACACAAGGAACTTTGGCAAGTTTTATTTTGCCTCTGGAAAAGTTGATACAAAAAATTTAGGTGGAATTTGAGCGAAGTTAAACTTAAAAATATTTCAAAAAATTTCGGGGAGAAGAATATTTTACATGATATAAACCTTGATATTAAAGACAAGGAATTTTGTGTGCTTGTAGGTGCTTCAGGCTGCGGAAAATCAACACTTTTAAGGATAATCGCGGGGCTTGAAACGCCCACGATTGGCGAAATTTTTATAGGCGGCAAAAAAATGAATGATGTATCTCCGAAAGACAGAAACATTGCCTTTGTTTTTCAAAGTTATGCGCTTTACCCGCACTTAAATGTTTATGATAATATAGCATTTCCCCTGAAAGTGCGAAAACTGGATAAAAACGAAATTAAAAAACGTGTATCGGCAGCAGCTGAAATTTTGGGACTCGGCGAATTTTTAAAGCGCAAACCTAAGGAATTATCAGGCGGGCAGCGCCAGAGGGTGGCTTTAGGCAGGGCCATTGTGCGCGAACCCAGTGTTTTTTTAATGGATGAGCCCTTGAGCAATTTGGATGCTAAATTAAGGGTTGCAATGAGAAGCGAAATTAAAAAACTTCACGAAAAGCTCCAAACCACTTTTATTTATGTAACCCATGATCAAACAGAAGCGCTTACTATGGGCGATAAGGTAGTTGTTTTAAATGAAGGAAATATTGTGCAGCAAGGTACACCCAAAGAAATCTTCAACAGCCCCGATAGCACCTTTGTTGCAACATTTATGGGTGCACTCCCTATGAATATAATCCCAAAAGACGGCAAATTAATGGGCTTTCGCCCTGATGATATGATATTTGGCGGGGATGGCGATATTGTTTTTGAAGTAAAACCTGATTTTGAAGAGATTTTGGGGTGCGATAAAATTGTTTATTTTGAAATTGAAGGGGTCAAATGCTGCGCTAAAATAAATGCGGATGATGACACAAAAGGCATTATAAAATTAAGTGTTCCCGCCCATAAAATAATATTTTTTGATGCAAATACAAAAAAGAGGCTTATATAAGCCTCTTTTAACTAACTTTTTTATGTTGTTTAATTGTTGCTTACTAACATTTTAAAAGCAACTAAACCCCTTGCCGATATTTGAGAACAGCTTTTGCGCTGTTCTTGAACTATATTAAAAACCCTTATAATACGTTCAACTTCTGCGCGAGATTCGTTTGATTTTAAAGTGTAAACGTTTTTAATCGGGTCTGTAACTATATCAAATATTGCGTTAATTTCTATTTCTTTCATTAATATAAACTCTTAATAATCTAATCTACATATTAATAAAGTGTTATTTAGCCGAATAATTGCCCTTTTGTTACATTTGTTAATAAAGGCGCTATAGCGCTTTTAACCTGTTTTTTAACCGTTAAATTTTTTAAAAATTCATACTTTAGTTGCAAAAACTTCAAACAAAAACACGATTACAAAAAATGAAAAAGATTGTATGATAAATATGTAAATTACAAGGATTCCCCATGCGTATAAAAACGGCAAAAGATGCAGATTATTTTGTATGTCAAATTTTAGACTCCGAAATTACAAAAAGGCATATAAAGAAACTTTTGCACCTGTTTGAAAAAAATAAGGACAAAAAAATCGGTCTGGATTTAGAAAGAACCAAAAAAATCCACAGTGGTTTTTTTGAATTTTTGCGTGAAACGAAAATTTCGGTTTTTTCTCTGAATAATGATATTTTAAACTATTTTTGTATATCTAATTCAATAAATTTAGCACCTGTTTTTTTAAACCGTATGGATTTTTTATTGCAAAAAAGGCAGCTTGTAAAAAGAGATTTTAAAGTTTTTTAAAAGAAAAAGGTTGAGAATTCAACCTTAAGAATTAAGAATAAATTAAATCTTTCAAAGTTAAATATTAACAAAAAGAGCTATCCAAAAACAATTAGCCAATTGGGCTATCATTAAAAAAGTTTTTAAAAAAACTTAATTATTTTTTTGTTGTATAATTATGATTACAAAAGCGAGGTAAAAATTGTTTGATTTTAACTGTAATTTAACCGAAAATTTTAATCAGGAAGTTGAAACTGCCAAGTACACAAGTTCAATAAATATAGCCGCAGGGCTTTTTAAAAGCAGCCCCGCAAGCGTTAAAACAGCTGTTGATTTTGCGCTTGAAAATGAAAAAGCGCTGGGTGTACTTATAGGCTGGGATGAAAAAATTCCTTTTTTAAACGAAAATATTGAAGCATATATTGTTTATCAGGTGGGTGCTATATCAGCCTACACCCAGGCTTTCGGGCTTGAACTTGAAAACGTAAGGCTTGAGGGCGCTATGGCAATTGAATTAAATAAAAATGCCGAATTTGCAAAAAATGTTATGCTCGCAATTCAAAAAATTAGCCCCTGGCTTACCTTGATTTTGAACAATTGGGAAATTAAAGAAATTTTGGAAAACGAACTAAGCGCTAAATGCGCGCTTGAAGTTGAATTTGACGATAAAAGCTCTATACGTGAGTTAAGAGAAATGGAACATATTCCTGAAACAATTCATTTTACAACTGCTGAAAATGTAAAACGCGCGTATAATGTTATTAAGCCCGCACCTATAAATTATACCAGGGTTTCCAAGGAGCTTGAATGAAAGTGAAATTCCCAAAAGATGTTATATGGCTTGTGCCCGGTTTGCGGGTTAAAAGATGGTTTATTTTGGTTATAGCCGGGGCAGTTCTGGCTACGGTCGGGTTAGCTTTTGTTTTTAAACTTCAGCCGGTTTATTTTATGCTTGATTTAACCAAAAAAATTGTTCATGTTGTACCATCTGAGCTTATAGGGGCTGTTTTTATAATTTTTGGCGCATTTATTTTTTTGGAAGGTTTTCAAAAAGCGAATTTTTCAATGCTTGATATAGGCGAAGCACGCTCCCAACAAGCGGTAATGGAGGGAATGTATCGCAGAATGAAATTAAACCATGGGCCTAAAATTGTCGCCATTGGAGGCGGCACAGGTTTATCCACAATGCTTAAAGGCATTAAAAAGATTACGAATAACGTAACAGCGGTAGTAACAGTGGGCGATGACGGAGGCTCTTCCGGACGCTTAAGACAAGAAATGGGCATTTTGCCCCCCGGGGATATAAGAAACTGTATTGCAGCACTTGCCGACGACGATGATATTGTAACAAAGCTTTTTCAATACCGCTTTAAAACAGGTGAGGGGCTTGAAGGACACAGTTTCGGCAATCTTTTTATAACCGCAATGAGTTCAATTTGCGGCGATATGGTAACGGCGATTAAAGAATCTTCAAAAGTTCTGCTTATAAGAGGGCGTGTTTTGCCTTCAACCACAGATGATATGCGTCTTGTTGCCACTATGGAAGACGGCTCTGTCGTGAAGGGCGAAAGCAATATCCCCGAAGCCCAAAAAAGGATTCTGACTTTATCTTGCGAGCCAAAAAACTGTAAACCCAATAAAGAGGTTATAGAAGCTATACAAGATGCCGATTTAATAATTTTAGGGCCCGGCAGCCTTTATACGTCTGTTATTCCGAATTTACTTGTTGATGAAATTACATCCGCTGTTGAAAAATCCAGGGCTAAAAAAATATACGTATGTAATATAATGACACAGCCCGGAGAAACAGATAATTACAGCGCATCTGATCATCTTAAAGCTGTTTTCAAACACGCCGCATTGCATAGCGCCAAAAGCCCCCAGCACTTTGTTGATGCCGTTTTAATCAATGATTCGATGCCTCAGAATTTAGCTAAAAAATACGAAGAAAAAGATTCTCTGCCCGTTGATTTGGATTTATCGGAAATTAAAAGAATGGGAATTGAAATTGTTACACATAAATTAATACAAGATGGTCAACAAGGGCTTGTGCGCCATTCGCCGAACCGTTTGGCAAGAGCTATTTATTATTGGTACAGAAGGCAACATAAGAGGGTTGTGAAAAATGAAAATAACAGCGAAGAAATTGCAAGAGTTTAAAACCAAAGGCAAAAAAATTACGTCAATGACCGCCTATGATTATTCAACAGCCAAATTTTGCGATAAAGCCGGTTTCGATTTTATTCTGGTAGGAGATTCCCTGGCACATGTTATTTTGGGTTATGATAGTACAACCAAAATCGGTATGGATGAAATGAAGATTTTCACGGCTGCTGTAGCGCGCGGTGCTAAGGAATGCTTAATTGCTGCTGATATGCCTTTTATGAGTTATCAGGCAAATTTATCTGATGCACTTAAAAATGCAGGAGAACTTATCAAATGCGGAGCGGATGTTGTGAAATTGGAAGGTGCTACACCTTATATTATAAGCGTTGTTGAGCGTTTAGTTCAAAGCGGTATACCCGCGATGGGGCATTTGGGTTTTACTCCTCAATACATCGGTACAATAGGCGGCCATTTTATTATAGGAAAAGATTTTGAAACAACGCTTTTGCTCTTAGAGCAAGCCAAAGCGCTTGAAAATGCAGGCGCATGTGGGATTGTTCTTGAAATGGTTCCTTATGAAAGCGCCGAATTCATAAGTCAGCACTTAAAAATTCCCACAATCGGAATTGGTGCAGGCGCAGGCTGTGACGGTCAGATTCTTGTAAGTGAGGATATGCTGGGGCGTTATGAAGATTTTTGCCCGAAATTTGCCCGCAAATATGTAAATTTAAGTGAAATAATAACAAATGCTTTTAAAAATTACGTGAAAGATGTGCAGGATATGAATTTTCCGCGAAGCGAAGAGACTTTTTATTTAAAGCCCGAGGAGAAGGAAAAACTTGAAAATTATAAAAGAACTTGCAGAGTTTAAGGAGTTTAGAAAAGAATTAGATCAAAAAAAAACAGTCGGGTTTGTGCCGACTATGGGTGCCTTACACAAAGGGCACCAAAGCCTTATCAAAAAATCGGCCGAGGAAAATGATTTTACAATCGTGAGTGTTTTTGTAAACCCGACCCAGTTCGGACCCAATGAAGATTATGATAAATATCCGCGCACTCTGGAGCGTGACGCCCAATTAGCAAAAGATGCAGGTGCCGATATTATTTTTGCTCCAAGTGCGGATGAAATGTACACTGATTCAAAAGACACAACCCTAATCTGCCCCCCGTACAGCGATGTTAATAAATTATGCGGCAGGGCGCGCCCCGGGCATTTTGACGGAGTGGCAACCGTTGTAGGGAAGCTTTTTAATATAATAAAGCCCGCAAGGGCATACTTCGGGCAAAAAGATGCCCAGCAGCTTTTTATTATTAAAAAAATGGTACGTGATTTAAATTTCGATATTGAAATTGTGAAATGTCCTATTATACGTGAACCGACAGGCATTGCCTTATCAAGCCGCAATTCTTATCTGGATGATAACAGCTTAAAAGACGCCGCTAAATTGAGTAAAGCTTTGTTTACAATTAAGGAGCATAAGGATAGAGGTGTTTTAAAAGTAAATGCCTTAATTGATATAGGTTTAAGCATGCTTGACGGGCTTGATGTCGAATATCTTGAAATTTTGAATTTGAACAATTTCGATAAAATTGATATAATAAATGGAGAAGCTATAGCCTTGTGTGCGATAAGATTTAGTACAAAAAACGGTGACACTGTAAGACTTATTGATAATTTGGAATTATAATATATGTCGTTAAAGAAATTTACATATGAAAAATTACATCAGACCACAGAATTTCTTGGGTTTTGCAGTATATATTTCGCCGTTTTTTATGGTTTTATCTGGGTATATCGCGCGTTTAACATGCCTTATGAATTTTTTATCAATTCTCCGATTGAATGGCTGCCTGCAATTGTAAGAAGCATTATGCACAATTATTCAACAGTTTTTCAGGGCCAGACAGTTGATATGTCCTATATTGTTTTAACGGTTATTTTAGCCTTCGGATATGTATTTTTTGCTCAAATTGCCGTTTTGTATGACAAGTTGGTTTATGAATCCGAACTTGCCGAAATTAAAATGAAAAAAGAAGATGAAAATTCTGTTAACCGTGAATTACAAAAAAACCTGAAGTATGAAATAATGCAATTTTCTTGTTTTATAATGTTTTTGGAACTTCATTTCGACTATACAATTGATCCGAATCTTTTAAAAGACAAAATAGACATAGAAAAAATAAAAGAAGAAAGCTGCAAAAAAGTTTTAAATTCTATACCTAAAGAATATAAAACTGTGAAAAAAATAAAAGGCAACAAAGTGGTATTCATTGTAGAAAATTTTGAAGTTTTTGACGACTTTTTGCTTGAACTTTTAAAAGTGATTAAGAAGCTTTATCTTGAAAACAGAGGACATGACTTTGAAACAACGTTTACGCTTGCATGCGATGCTGTAAAATCTTTGGAAAATTACCAGAAAGAATTGAATATTTTAGAAAAAATCGCTACTTTTAACTATAAAGGCAAAATTGTTATTACAACATCATTCAGCAACCGTTATAACTATAAACAAACCCAAAAATTTTATCTCCGTTCCATGGGTCTTTCAAGATTTTTTGAGAAGAAACCAAACGGCAAAGGCGGATTTGAATTTATATCGGAAGATTTTGACCTGTATTCTCTAAAATTAAAAACAGTGCAAGATTTTTAAATGCGGCAGCTGACGCTTTTATGCTCCTGACAAATCAAAGATTTGTCCGCTCCTGCGGTTCGCAAAACTCACCTCCGTCGCAACGTCGCCATCGTAATGTTTCGGTCGGGCTGACCGCCCGCCCTTCACACCGGCTGCCGCTTTTAAAACTGTCTCTCCCATGCCACTGTGGCGTCTGTAAAGATTATCTTTCTGCTTTGCATTTTTTCTTCCTGCTTATTTGGTATTAAGAAATCTTTTGCCAAAATAAGGTTTTTGCCTTTTAGTTCAAATTTGTGGCTTTCAAGCTGTTTTATAATTTTTTGCGAATTCATAAAATAGTTTTTAATTTTTATATATAAATTCCACTCTCCTGTACGTTTTGAAATTTGCTGGGATGCAAAATTTAAAATATCCATAAAATAGCTGTCAAATGCAGGGCTTAAAACGCTCTCCAGAATATAATTTTTATTGTCAATTGTGCTTATTGAAAAATACCCGTAAAGCATTTTTTTGCTGCCGTCTTCTAAAACATATTTAAAACAAGATTTTCCGCCCAAAAGGTTGGGGGCTAAATCTTCTTCAAAGTATTTGGGCTTAAGTGAAAAATAAGGCGCTAAATGCTGGTTAATTGAGCTGTTGTGCAGTTCGCAGATGTCTTTTGCATGAGAGTTTCTTAAATTCTTAAAACATCCGATATCGTATTTTCCCACATCTAAAAACTTTATTTTTTTACTGTCCGTTTTATATAAAAATTCGTAAGAAGACACACGGAATTTGCAAGCGTCTATAAATAAAGCTGCTGCATCTTCCATTTCTTGTGATACAAAAACATAAAAAGAAGAAGCCCCGTAGGCGCAATATCTTGAAATAACATAATTTATAAGCTGTTCGCCGATGTACGCAGAATTTTCTTCTAAGTAAAGCCTTATTATCTTTAATTTTGTGCTGTCTCCGCGTTCTTTTTCAAGCGCAATAAGACCTTTGATTTTTCCTTCTTCAATAGCCACAAATGCTTCAGATAAAAATTTCAACTTCAAGGGCAGGATATGGTTAATAAAATCAAAAGGTATCGGGGCAAAATTAGAAACAAAAACGTCAGAACCCACAAGTGACTTAAGATTTTTTAACTTATTTTTTTGGTAAAAAGCTAAGTTTTTTATAATTGCCATAAAATTATTATAGCATAATTTATTTAAATGCCCATTCAAACATTTGTTTTGTTGTTCTGCCGCCTTCGTAAGGCTGCATTGATATATTGCCTGTCGGGGATATTATGGGGGATTTTTTCTCATTCAGCGCAATTCTGAAAATAAATAAATCATAGCCGAATTTGTTGGGTTTTTTAAACCCGTTTATATCAACCGCAAGCAAAGAGTGCCCCTGGGGCAAATAGCCCAATAAAATCATCCCGTCTGCAAGAACCCAGGCAGGGTTAATATTATTTATATTATTTTTCCTAAAACCCTCAAAATCTGCCACATCATCTCCGCGGTATCCTAAATATTCAGGAATGCAGCCTGATGAAAAAGCATTGTTCTTGCAATATTTTATGACTTTTAAATTTTTTGTGAATTCATTATAAAAAGCCGTACACTCATCTGTAAAATTCGTGCCGCCACCGTTGTTATCCTTGTAACACTGGGGCATACCGCCCAACTCATAGTTTGTTTTATTAAGTGATTGCATCAGCGTGGAATAAGTTTTTCTAAACTGTGTTTTTATTTGAGTTTCTTGATAGTTGCGCACAACAGAAGGGATTGTAAGTGCTGCCACAACACCAATTATTGCCAAGGTAATTAAAACTTCCGCGAGAGTAAATCCCTTTTTCATCACTTCTCCTTTTCTCATATTTTAAAAACCATGGTTATATTATCATATTTAATTAACCATCGTCAAATAAAAATACTTTATTAATATTAAGGTATGGGAAATGAAAATACGGAAAGCTCTGTTAAAAAAGAAATTTTACTGAACGCAATAGGTAAAATTGTTAAATCAAGAAGAAAAAAAGGGCTTTTGCGCATGGCGTTTGAGTATGATTTGCCCAATACAACACTTGCAAAACTTGAAAAAGGCTTGTGCGACCCGCAAATTTCCACTTTATGGAAAATATCCAATGCTCTGGGGTTAAAATTTTCTGATTTTATCTCACTTGTTGAAAAAGAACTGCCGCGAAATTTTATGTTTGAAAAAAATTAAAACCCGAGCTTTTCTAAAAGTTCCCCTTTGCCCAGTTTCTCAACAGCACCCTTAATTAAAAGGCACGAAGGGCAACTCCCGCAATGCTTTTTGCCACCCTCACCCCCTTTTTCATAGCAGCTTTTTATGAAATTAAAATTAAGCCCATGCTCAAAAGCGTATCTTAGCGTGTCAAGCTTTGTCATATTTATAAGGGGGGCTACAACTTTGGGGTGATTTCGCGTTGAATATTCAAGCGCCGCTTGTGTTTTTTTGGTATAGATTTTTGTGTTGTCCGGGAAATTTTGCGCTTCTTCCAAATTTGCGCCAAAAATTATGGCATCATAATTAAAAGCGTCACAAAAACAGCCTGCTATATTTAAAAATAATCCGTTACGGTTTGGCACACAAATACTTTCCCCTTTGATTTCTTTTAAAAAAGGCAGTGTTATTTTTTTGTGTTTTATTTTATAGTGCCGTGCAATTTTTTTTGCTGCCGCGAATTCTTCTCTGAACGGTTTTTGTCCGTAATCAAAAGTGAGCGCTATTTTTATATTGTATTTTTTTTGCGCCATATCAAGGCTTACATAAGAGTCAAGCCCGCCCGAGAGCAGAATTAGCGCACTATTCTTCTTCATATTCTTCTATAATCTCCTCTGCCTGCTCCTTGCAACATTTTTTGGCTTTAGGATTTTTTATAATTTCATCCAAAATTTTTCTGTCACTTAAATTATAAAGCGTTACAACAGCACCCTTTGCCACTTCTTCATCCTCATCATCCAAAAGCCTTTTAACTTCATCATACATAGCCGTGCAATTTGAATTTGCAATACCCTCAAGCGCGTTGAGCCTTATTTGTGCCGAGGGGTCATAGAGCGCTTCTTCAAAGGCGGATACAATTCTTTTGTCGCTTGAAAAACTTAATTTCCCCAGTGCCTCAATAACTCTTTCTTTTAAAAATGTAAATTTATCGGCAAAACTTCTTTTACTTTCTAAAATTGACAGAAAAGGCTCAATTGCGCGCATATCGCCAATCATACCCAGAGCCGTTGCGGCACTTTCTCTTACATAAAAAGATTTTTCTTCTTCGTCTTTTACAATATTAATTAAAGAATCAACCGCATTGTTATCGCCGATATTTCCCAAAGCCTCTGCTGCGGCGAGGCGCACCTTGTAATTTTCGCCTTTTCCGTTTAAGGAGTATAAAAGTGCCGGTACCGCTATTTTATTTTTATAAATTGCAAGCGTTTTTATGGCTAAAACCTTGAGAGAAGCAAAGTCATAAATATCAAGCCCTCTATTAAAAAAACTTTCTTCTTTACTCAGAATAAAGTCCATTAGAGGCTGAATACTTGCTATATTCTGCAATTTGTAAATTTCATTTAAAATAGCTTTTGTTATAAAAGTATCACGGCTTTTATCCAAAATCGTATTTAAAATTTCAACAAATTCGCTCTCACTGTAAGATTTTTTTAAGCGGTCAAGAAATGGCGCATAATCCGGTTGGTTCTGCATTAATTCTTCTATAATATCGTTGATTAATTCAGTTTCCAATTTCTAACCCGCGTTATTTAAGCAACACAAATATATTGTAATTTAAAGAATTTTAAAAAACAAGTGGTGGAGGCGAAGTAAATTTTTAGGCAATTGTCTTGGAATATTTCCGTTCGTGAACTTTTGGACTTTGCTTCAAAATTCTAAAGAATTTTTTCACTTCACCAAGTTCACTCACATGGGCGGCCTTGCGCCCGAAAAATTCCGCTTGTTTTGTCTTAAAATTTACAAGCCGACCCCGAGGTGTGCTAGACGCAGGCAGGTTTGCGTTAAGCAAAGCTGCCAAGTCGTAGCCGTTTCGCTTTTGCTTTTTACCATGGATAGTCATCTTTAATCTGCCAGCTGTCTCTCATAATTAAAGCCATGCAGTACAAACCGCTTGCATTTTCGTTGCATCCGTATGAAGTATTGGTCAAAAGCGTATTTCGCGAAAGGTCATAACCCGAAGGACGAAATTTGCCTACTGCATTATCCGCAGAAATTAAAACGTATACAATTGTATAAACATCTTTTCCAAGGGTATTGGGTTTTTTAGAGCCGTTTAAATCTATAGAAACTTCAGCCCTTATATAACGGGTACCGTCTTGAGAATAAATAAAATTACGCGTTAAAGGCGCAATTAAAGTGCCGTCGTTAAGAATAAATTTATAAGCGTAACTGTCCTGAAAATTATTGAGTGCGTTTCCGTTTAAATGTTTTGCCTCATAAGAACAAATATCGTTTGTTGATAAACCGCAATCTTTTGAAACCTTTAAATAAGGCATTAAATAGGTTTTTACAAAATGCTCGGAGCCCCTCATTGAGGTATTTGGGACAATTGTGTTATGAGCGTAAACAGCCCACCCCTCAATCGGATCATGTTCTGCTATTGCAAGGTTTGTGGTGTTGGAAAGTGCGCTATATACCTTTTTTAACTGTGTCACTGTCTGGTGCTTTTGGTAATTGCGTACAACCGTAGGGATTGTAAGTGCCGCCACAGTGCCTATTATTGCAAGCGTTATAAGAATTTCGGCAAGTGTAAACCCGTACTTTTTCATATTCCTCCTGTAAACATTATAGCAAATTTAAATTCATAACACAAATTGTTCATCTATATATTTATCTCCTAAATGTTATGAATATCATAACAGATTTAATTAAATAATGCAACTAAAATAAAATCATGAGAGATTTTGAAGAAAAAAATTATAAAATCATAGGCCGAAATGTTCGTAAATTCAGAAAAAAACTCGGAATATCACAGGAAAAATTCGCTGAAATGCTTGAAGTTGAGCGCGAAACCATAAATAAAATTGAAAATGCCTATAAACGTGACCACCCGGGCTTAAAAATTCTTATGAAAATTGCGCGCACCCTTAAAATTGAACTTAACGAATTATTTACACCGTAGCATGTTTTTATGCTAAACTTTTCTTATGAAAAATGATTTTTCCCAAATTAAAGAATTTTTGTATGAAAAAGAGAGGCAATTATCCCCATACGCGGCGAAATCCTTTAATTCCAAAGGAAGACTTGAAAAAGAAGAGCCTTGCCCCTTTAGAACTGATTTTCAACGCGATAGAGATAGAATTTTGCACTGTAAAGCGTTCAGACGTTTAAAGCGCAAAACCCAGGTGTTTTATGCGCCTCAAGATGACCACTTAAGAACGCGTTTAACCCACACGCTTGAAGTAGCGCAAATTGCGCGCACAATAACAAAAATTTTAAATCTGAATGATGATTTAGCAGAAGCCATAGCACTGGGGCATGATTTAGGCCACACGCCTTTCGGGCACAGCGGTGAAGAGGCGCTTAATTCAGTAGTTGAAGGCGGGTTTAAACATAACAGGCATTCTGTGCGCGTGGCGCAGGAAATTGAAAAATTAAATTTAGTACACGAAACAGTAGACGGCATTTTACACCATACGGGCGAAATTCTGCCCCAAACACTTGAAGGTCAAGTGGTTAAAATATGCGATAGGCTTGCATATATAACCCATGATATAGAAGATGCCCTTCGTGCCAATATTATAAAATATGAAGATTTGCCTGAAGAATTTACTGTTTTTTTTGGCGGCAGCAAAAATTCTATGCTTAAAAAAATTATAGGGGATATTTATTTGAACAGTCTAAATCAAGACAGGGTAAGGATGGGTGAAGATTGTGTTAAGTTTTTAAACAATTTGCGCTCCTGGATGTTTAAAAATGTTTACCTTTCTGATAAAACTAAGTGTGAGGAAAAATATATTAAAGAAGTTGTTGTTAATTTATTTAATTATTATAAAAACTTACAGGGTGAACAATTTGCAATAGATTATGTTGCCGGCATGAGCGACGAATTTGCATTGAAGGAATATGGCGAGTTAATTAAAAAACAGTATGTCTAATCTTACTTTTCAACAGGCGGTCGAACAGATAAAGAACAACCTTGATATAGTAGAGGTGATATCAAGGCATGTTGTGCTGAAAAAAACAGGACGTACTTTTTTGGGTCTTTGTCCTTTCCATAACGAAAAAACCCCCTCTTTTACGGTTACTCCTTCAAGGCAGATTTTTAAATGTTTTGGCTGCAATGAAGGCGGAGATGTTTTGACATTTTTGCAAAAAATCAGCAATCAAAGTTTTGGGGACGTTATAAAAGAGCAGGCGGAAATTTTTAATATAGAACTCCCCAAAAGCCATGACGGCAAAAATTTTGAAACAAATAAAAAAGAAAAAGAAGATTTAATTTCAGCCGTAAAAAATGCTATGGAATTTTACCATAAAAACCTTTTAAAAAACGATAGTGCGCTTGAATATCTTGAAAAAAGAGGTATCACAGAAGTTGCAATAGGCAAATTTTTTTTAGGGCTCTCTCCAAACACAATGTTTGAGCTGAAGGATTATTTAAGAAGCCCCGAGGGCGGCTCTTTTACAAATGACCAGCTTTTAAAAGCGGGGTTAATTATAGCAAAAGATAACGATTATATTGACCGTTTCAGAAATCGTATCATGATACCTATTTTTGACGTTAATTCAAACCCTATTGCTTTTGGCGCAAGGGCAATAGCCGATAATCAAAACCCTAAATATTTAAATTCGCCGGATAGCACAATTTATAACAAAAGCAATATAATGTTCGGGCTTAATTACGCCAAAGACGCTATCAGAGAAGAAGATTCCGTTATAATAATGGAAGGCTATTTTGATGTTATATCGGCGCAAATAAACGGTGTTAAAAATACCGTTGCATCCTGCGGCACTGCCTTAACACCGCAGCAGGTCAAGCTTTTATCGCGCTATACAATGTCAAGAAAAATTTATTTGGCATTTGATTCAGACGATGCGGGCATTAAAGCAGCATCAAGCGGGGCTGATGTTATAAGAAATATTTTTGAAAACCTTGGCGATATTAAACAGTACGATTCAAGCTACAGCGATATTTCTCCTTCTGTTTGTGAGATAAGAGTGGTATCGCAAATCAGCGGGAAAGACCCCGATGAATATATAAGAGAATTCGGCGCAGATGAATATAAAAAACAGGTTCAAAATTCTCCGCTGCTCTTGGATTTTCAAATTGAGCAGACATTTAAAAAGGCACCTAAAAAACCAACGGCACAGGAAAAAAATGAATTAGTACATCAATTGGTTGAAATTTTAATTCAGATTAAAAATTCTGTGATTTTAGCCGAATATATTAAAAATATTGCCTATAAATTGAATTTAGAGGAAAAAATTTTAAAAAGGCAAGTAGATATTGCTTTAAGTACAAAAAATAGTTCAAATATTACAAAAGATGAAGATAAAATTGTTAATATAAAATATCAAAAAAACAGTCTTGAGGAGATATATTCTAAGGTAGAATCCAATATTATAAAACTGGCCTTGAGTGCTGATACTATCGAAAAAAGAGTGTATTTAAAACAATCAATTCAAGGGTTTAATCCGAAAAATGAAGTGCACATTGAAATTGTTACACAGATTGACAAATTGTTAAATAAGGTAAATAATGTTAGTGACATAGCAAAAAAACTTCTTGCTGTGTTTTGTAGTAGTAACGAAACTCAAAAATATCTTACCGACCTGATATACTACGCAAGAGAGTTTGAGAATCTTAACTACGACGATTTTGTTCAAGCGATAGGCGAGACTTTCGAAAGGCTTAACAACTTAAACAAATTAAAATCCAAGAACAAAATACGTCAAAAATACAAAAACACCGACATTACCGAAGATGAACAAATTAAAATTTCACAGGAAATCTATGAACAATTCGGTTACAGGAGAAATTGAATGAACAAAAAAAGAACCACTGAGACATCATTAGGCGTACTAGACAAAGCAACAAGTGAAGAAGACGAATTATTTTATCAAGAAACCCAACTTGAAACAGATAATATATCCAATATAATAGGCGCACATGATTTGGTAAGCATCAGCAGCAGCTTCGGGAATTATTATGACCTTAATCCCGAAGAAGAAGCCGATACGGAAATGCTGCTTCCAAGGGGTATTTCTGTCGATGACCCGGTTAGAATGTACTTAAGAGAAATCGGCAGAATTAAACTCTTAACAGCTGATGAAGAAATTGATCTGGCAAGAAAAATTTTGGCAGGGGGCTCTATGGGCGCTATTGCAAAAAGAAAGCTTGTACAGGCAAACTTGAGGCTTGTTGTAAGTATAGCCAAAAAATACGTAGGGCGCGGAATGCTTTTTCTTGATTTAATTCAAGAAGGCAATTTGGGTTTAATTCGCGCAGCCGAAAAATTTGACCATGAGCGCGGCTATAAGTTTTCAACTTATGCAACCTGGTGGATACGCCAGGCAATTACACGCGCTATTGCAGACCAGGCAAGGACAATCCGCATTCCTGTTCATATGGTTGAAACTATTAACAAATTAAAAAAACTCACAAGAAAACTGGCTCAAGAACTTGCAAGAAAGCCCACCGAAGAAGAATTGGCGCTTGAGATGAATATTTCAATCAACAAATTGCGCGAAATTGTAAAAGTGGCGCAAGAACCGCTTTCTTTGGAAACCCCCATAGGTAAAGAAGAAGATTCACGCCTTGGAGATTTTATTGAAGATAAAGACGTTGATGCACCTGTTAAAACCGTGGCACACGAACTTCTAAGAGAAGACCTTGCAGAGGTTTTGGGCTCATTATCACCAAGAGAGCGCGATGTTCTAAGGCTTCGCTTCGGTATGGATGATGGCAGACAAAGAACTTTAGAAGAAGTGGGGCAGCTTTTTGGCGTTACGCGCGAGCGTATCAGGCAAATTGAAGCAAAAGCGCTTCGCAAATTGCGCCACCCTAACAGAAGCAAACGCTTAAAAGAATATGTTGAAACATAAATTTAAAGCCGGCTAAAGCCGGCTTTTTTAATTTCCTGTAAGTTTTTGTAAAAATATAGCCGGGAGGTACTTTAAAAAAGTGAAGCAAGGATGTATAATGAATGAAGGCGATAGTCAAAAAGGGAGATTTTATGAAAAACCACGTTAACGGACGAAATGTTGTTATTACGGATGCCATCAAGGCTTATGTAAAGGAAAAAATAGGCAAAGTTGCAAGCCATTACGATCAAATCCAATCAATTGAAACTGTTTTAAGCATTATTAAAAACCCTTCCGTGCCTGATTCTCATGTAGCGGAGGTTAACTGCAAAATTTTTGGTGATATTATCCGCGTTGAAGAAAAAGCGGAATCTATGTATGCTTCAATTGATTTAGTTGCAGACAAACTTGACCGTCAGGTGCGCAAATACAAAGAAAAGCATTTAAAATCTAAAGGCGGAGGTGAATCAATCCGCACAAGCGCAACAGAAGAAATTCCAACGGAAGAATAAAAGTAAAAGAGCCCGCAGGGCTCTTTTTAGTTCCACGGGTAATCATCACTTATTTTCCACCCGTCTTTCATTATTACTGTTGAGCAATAATTCCCTCTGGCATTTTTGTTACATCCATAAGACTCGTTGGTAAGCGCAGCATTTCTGTTTGCTAATCCGGCAGACGGTATAAATTTCCCAACGCCGTTAAGAATATCATAATAAAATTCAAAATCATCTTTGCCGACTATATTTGGTGCCCTCTGCCCGTTTATGTTAACTCTGATAACCGCTCCTTTCCAATTAGTATCAAGGTAGTTAAATGTTAAAGCTCCGACCAATGTGCCATCAGACAAAATTATTCTTGCCCAAGAAGAGTTCAGGGAATAGTAAGTTGTTCCGTTTAAGTATTTGTAAGGAAAATCACACGCGCCCGTAGTTTGGTTTTCGCAATTTTTTGAAACCTTTAAATAAGGTACTAAATATTTATTCATAAAATTTTTAGAACCTTGCGCACCTGCTTCAACCTCCCAACCTTCAACAGGCCCATGCTCTGCTATTGCAAGGTTTGTGGTGTTGGCAAGCGCGGAG
>CAYYBA010000011.1:0-10394 GCA_964470205.1 uncultured Gammaproteobacteria bacterium
CTGAGAGCAAAAAGAAAAATTGAATCTCAAAAAATAGGCGATATGAAAAAACAGGGCACTGACTCTTCTAAAATCCAAGAAGATGTGCGTGAATTGGGCGATAAAATAAAAGAATTGGAAGATAGTCTGCTTGAATTAGATGAAAAACAGCGCACATTGCTGCTTTATATCCCAAATATTCCGGATGATGAAACGCCACAGGGGCGCGATGAAAGCTTTAATGTTGAAGTTTCAAGGTGGGGGGAGCCTCCTCAAAAGCCTTATCAATTAAAGCCGCACTGGGATTTGTGCGTTGAGAAAAATATTGTGGATTTTGAGCGCGGCGTTAAACTGGCTCACACAAGGTTTTCGCTCTACAGGGGCAAAGGTGCGGCCTTAGAGCGCGCTATAATTAATTTCTTTTTAAGCGTGCACACGCAAGAGCACGGCTATGAAGAAATTCTGCCGCCGGTTTTGGTGAATCATTATGCAATGCAAGGAACGGGGCAGCTGCCCAAATTCAAAGAAGATATGTTTAAATGCGAGGATGAAGATTTATATTTAATTCCAACCGCTGAAGTGCCCCTAACCAATATGTATTCGGGCGAAATTTTATCAGAAGATGACCTGCCCAAGCTTCTCACCGCCTACACCCCTTGTTTTAGGCGCGAAGCGGGCTCTGCAGGAAAAGACACCAGAGGGCTTATTCGCCAACACCAGTTTAACAAGGTGGAACTTGTAAAATTAACAACACCCGAAAAAAGCCGCGAAGAACATTTGAAATTAACCCGTGACGCCGAGAGGATTTTAGAACTTTTAGAGCTTCCATACAGGACAGTAGCGCTATCAACGGGTGATATTGGCTTTTCCGCCAACAGGTGCTTTGATTTAGAAGTTTGGATGCCATCTTACAATGCCTACAAAGAAATTTCAAGCTGCTCCAACTTTGGCGATTATCAGGCAAGGCGGGCAAATTTAAAATACCGCTCAAAAGAAACGGGCAAAGTTGAATACGTGCATACAATAAACGGGTCGGGTTTAGCTGTGGGGCGCACATTTGCAGCAATTGTTGAAAATTTCCAGGAAAAAGACGGCACAATTTTAATCCCTAAAGTTTTACAGCCCTTCACAGGCTTTGACAGGATATAAATTTTTGCCCAAACCCTTGAGCATTTAAATAAATTCATTGATATTTCTCAACAAATAAGTTTTCTCATACTATATAATTGAGAAAATGCAATATGAAAAATTAGGGTTATACATTAAAAATAAACGCCTTGAAGCCAAAAAATCGCTTAACAATTTTGCTTTTTTAAACAACATTGAACCTGCGATTTTAAGCCGTATTGAAAATTTAAAACAAGATATCAAATTGGGTGTTTTGGTGAAAATAGCAAAAGGCTTCAACATGAGCGCAGGGGAATTTCTAACTGATTTTGAAAAAAATGGATAGTTTATGCAGGCTGTTTTTATTTAATGGATTTGATAAAATATAAATTTAATTTTTTCACAATTTCTCTTATTATAATTGCGAAATGCACTATTTGCATGTGCTCATAGCCAATTTATTTTTATTTGAAACTAGAATAATATTGCACTATGAGCAAAATTTTTTATAAAAAATTGGGCGAAAAAATAAGGAGTTTGCGCGAAAAACACAAATACACACGCGAAGAATTTGCGGAAATTTCGCATGTGAGCACATATTACATCGGAGAAATCGAAAGGGCGCAAAAGAAGCCTTCGCTTGATATTTTATTAAAAATCTCAAAAGCCCTTAAAGTTGAAATTACGGAACTTTTTACTTTTAAGTAGTTTATGCAGGCTGTTTTTATAACAATTTTGTATATCTTGGGGATTGTGAGCTTCAATTCGCTCACAATACACATTCTTCTGCCGCTTGTTGCTTTAATATTAACTGTTCTGGCGTCCAGAAAATTTATAACCCTTAAATTTTGCGCTGTTCTTTATCTGGTTTTTTCTCTGGGCTATGTTAATGCGGGTTTTCACACAAAAGATTTTGATGTTTTAGCGAGCGTAAAGAAGGCAAAAAACGTCACGCTTGAGGGCACTATTGTTAAAATTCCGCAAAAATCCCTAAACAATACAAGGCTTAGATTTTACACGGATATTAATTCAATAAACCGTATGGATGGCTTTAATTCCAGAGTGCTTGTAAATATTAACAATCTGGACGGGCAATTTAAAGATATAAGAATAGGCGATACCGTTTCAATGACCGGTGATTTGCGAAAACCCATAAAAGCTACAAACCCCTCACAGTTTGATTATGCTGATTATTTAAAGAATCTGAATGTATTTTCAATGCTTTATATAGCAGATGATGATTACAGCGTTATCCACACCCCCAAATTCAGGTGGGGCGCAAGTGCCAAAAACAACTGGTATGCGATTTTAAGGGCTTTGGATGTTAAAAGAGAAAAAATTATTGAAAAACATGCAAAATACATAAAGCCTCCCCGGCTTGAGGTTTTGGGCGGTGTAGTTTTCGGGGATGACGCTGTTAACCCTTCGGATGACGTGAAGCAGACGTTTTTAAATTCGGGGCTTTTGCACATTTTGGCTGCAAGCGGTTTGAACGTGGGTATTATATTTTTTATGTGGTTTTGGCTTATGTCAAG
Source organism: uncultured Gammaproteobacteria bacterium (assembly GCA_964470205.1). GTDB lineage: Bacteria > Cyanobacteriota > Vampirovibrionia > Gastranaerophilales > Gastranaerophilaceae > CAYYBA01. The sequence goes on from CAYYBA010000011.1 coordinate 2,622, forward strand.
GCTAAATGTAGGTTTTCGCGCAACAATTGTAAGTTCTATATTTTTAATTGCCCTCTACACCTTTATGACGGGTTTTCCGCCTTCAATTTTAAGAGCATCCATTATGCTTTTATTTGTTTTAATAGGAAAACTCTTTAACCGAGAGGCAAATCTCCTTCCGCTTGTGTTTTTTGTCGGATTTTTAATGCTCCTTTATGACCCTAAAATGCTTAACAGCGTTAGTTTTCAGCTTTCTTTTATAGTAACAATCGCGCTTATAGTTTGTGTTGAACCAATCATAAATTTATTCAAAGAAAAAGAGGAAGCTTTTAAAAATAAACACAAGAAAACAAATTCGTACTTAAAGAAAATTCTGTATTTTATATCTCCCGCCTATTTAGCGGGCATTGTGGCTGTACCTTTGATAGCACAGATTGCCGTTATTCCCCTGCAAGCCTATTATTTTAACACCTTTACGCCCTACAGCTTATTGGCAAATATTTTGGCAGTGCCTTTTGTTGCGGTTATAAGTTTTTTGGGTTTTTTGGGGTCAATGTTCAGCCTTATTCCCGTTGTTTCAGATTTTATTTTAAAAATAACAGATACGGTTTTATCTCCTTTTATCGCCGGGCTGCTTAATGTTTCAGGGTATTTTGCGCATTTAAAAGGAGCGGTTTTAAATGTGAGTGCGCCTTCAATTTTACAAATCTTTTTATACTACACTCTTATTTTAATTTTAGTTAAAAACATTCATTTAAAATTTAAGAAAAAACGCTGGTGGATTGTACTTTTAATTGTAAGTATTGTTTTTGGCGCTACTTTTATAAAAATTCCCAATAAAAATTTTGAAATAACAGGTTTTGACGTAGGAAATGCCGACAGCTTCTTAATTAAAACCCCGAATATGCGATACATTATGATTGATACAGGGCGTCTGCCTTACAGGGGCACTTCAAGTGCGCAATACATCATGCTCAGATATTTTAAAAACAAAAATATCCGAAAACTTGAATATTTGATTTTAACCCATTTTGATAATGACCATATAGGAGGCGCCCTTGACATTTTAAAAAACGTGAAAGTGAAAAACGTTATTGTGCAAAGCGAAGAGTGCGATACTAAAAATTCATGCGATATTTTAAAGTATTTAAAAGACAACAAAATAAATTACGCAATTGCTAAAAATAACGATACAATTTACGCTAAGGACGATGTTGAAATAAAAACATTCAGCGCCAATTTGGATGAGAGTTCCGCGCAAAAAAGAAAGCTTGAAAATGAAAATTCAATTATAACTCTTGTTTCATACAAGCATAAGAACAGCCTCTTTATGGGAGATGCGGGGGTTTTGGCTTATAAAAATATTGATGCTTATCTTCCGAGAAACATTGAAATTTTAAAGGTGGGGCATCATGGCGCTAAAAATACGGTTGATGAAGCTATGCTCAAGGAATTAAACCCGAAATATGTGATAATTTCAGCCGGAGAAAACAATTATAATCATCCGAATAATGAAACTGTTGATTTAATTAAAAAATCTCAAACTTATATTTTTACGACAAAAAAGGACGGAGCCTTGAAATTCGTATACAGTACGTATGAAAATGCTTTTGTGCCTTATGTTTTTAAGGACGGCGATTTTGAAAAAGCGCTCGGGGAGGTTATTTTCAAAAAACCGACTTATTTCAAAACTCTTTTTATCGGAGAATAATTAATTTTCATACAATAAAATGATATAAAAAAATTTATACGTGTTACAATTTTATTATGAACGAAAGAGAATTACTGCAATACGCTAAAGAAGCATCAGAAAAATCTTATTGTCCGTATTCGAATTTTCCTGTGGGAGCTTGTGTTTTGTGGGACAGCGGCAAAATTTATACAGGCTGCAACGTTGAAAATTCAAGTTACGGCTTGAGCCTTTGTGCGGAGCGAAATGCAATTGCAAACGCCATAGCAAGCGGAGAAAAGGGCAAAATCAAAGCAATTGCCGTGTATTCGCCAATCCGTACAAAATGCTGGCCGTGCGGAGCTTGCAGACAATGGTTTTGCGAATTTGAGCCTGAGTGTGATTTTAAAGTGATTTTAGAAGATGAGAACAAAGAGCCTAAAACCTACGTTTTAAGCGAAATTATGCCTAACGCTTTTAAACTTTAATCTAAAAGAATTTGTTCAATTTCAATATCGGGTTTACCCAAAGTTCTTACCAATTCAAGAACAGACGCCTTCATCTGGCATTTTTGAGTAGAATTATTAAAGAAATCTTTATAAAAGCACCCCTCGCAATTACATCCCCGTTTATAACATTCCATTGCTGTTGCTGTCCACCTTCTAACTGCAACAGCACGGCCAAAATCTCTACTTTTTAGCACTATCTATATTCTCCTGTCCCACCAACTTAAGCAAACCCTTCGTTTACTCAATTTATTATTAGTATAACCTTTAATAAGCTTTGCGCAAGAGGTTTTGAAACAAATATTACAAATATGAAACAAAAATATAATTCCTTCTAACGCAAGGATTTCAAGCATCTTAAGCCCAAAATCTCAACAGATGACATGATTTTGCCAAATTTAAACATGCAAAACCCATGGCATGCACATGTTTCCATGATTTATAATTTTGCTAAATCATGTTAAGAATTGTAAAAAAACTTGTATTTTTTAAAAAATCGGCATGCCTCAATCAAATTTTGGAGCATGCCGACTTGGCGTGGGGTTAATCTTTAAATTGATAAATTTTTAATAAAAACCTGTTCTAATTGCGATTACAACAGCCTCAACGCGCGTTTTGACACCGAATTTGTTCAAAATAGCACTTACATGGGCTTTTGCGGTATGAGGACTAATAAAAAGAATTTTTGCTATTTCAACGTTATTTTTACCGCTAATAATATATCGCAAAACTTCTTCTTCACGCTTTGTTAGTTTTTCCATGCTTATATTATCCTTATCCAATACTCCCACCCCATGATACAAAATTTTAAAACAAAAATACGTACATATTTTCCGTACACATGATTTTTAACACTTAATACATTGACTTTTTTGATAAGTTCAATTTTTTTAAAAAAAATATACAGCAAAAAAGTGAGGTGTTTTTATACGATTTATCTGGCGCTATGTTGAAAAAAATATATAGCAATGTTATAATTTAATAGTATCTTAAAAGGTGGAAATTATGAATTATAAAAATAGTATGCGCGGGTTTACATTGGCGGAAGTTCTTATAACCCTTGCAATAATAGGTGTTGTGGCAGCGCTCACAATCCCTACGGTTATCCTAAATTATCAAAAGACACAGGTGACAACACAGCTCAAAAAGACTTATGCGGCGTTAGCCAATACCACAAATCTTGCAATAGCGGAAGAAGGTCCTATCGATGGATGGAATGTTAAAAATTATACCGAATCTAATGCTCCTAAAGATTTTGCCGACAGATATCTTAAGCCGTTTTTGAAAATTTCAAAAGATTGCGGCGCAACAGAAACAGGCGATTGCCATTTTGAGTACAAAACCCTGAACGGCAGTGAAACCACAAACCTTGGCGGCTCCTGGTATAAATTTTACTTAAACGACGGCACATTTATTGCGGCAGAACCTCACAATGACGGCTTTATTTATGTAAATATCAGAATAGATGTAAACGGGCAGAAAAAACCGAATGTTTTGGGCAAAGATGTCTTTTGTTATGCGTATTATCTGGAATTTTACGGCGGAGATACAACAAAGGGCAAATTTTTGCCTGACGGCTATACATATTCAAGAGAAGATATTTTAAGCACAGGTAATACCTACGGTTGTAATAAAACCGCCGCAGGGTATCAGTGTTCTACTTTGATTATGAAAGACGGCTGGCAGATTAAAGACGATTATCCGTGGAATTAGCAGTGGAGAGCTTGCGCTAAGCCCCTGTGGCTGTGTGCGGGAATGGGCAGAAATCTGTTAGCTAGGCAATAAATTTTATGCCGCCGTTGCGACTGCAGCGAAGCGCAGGGAGCGCACAAATATGAAGATTTGACAGGCGGCAAGAAGCTGACGTTTATTCTTTCTTTGGGCTCCACCCGTTTCTTTATTTTTGCGTGCGGCGTTTGAGCCAAAAAGAAAGAAATGGGTGGAAAAGCAGGAACTAAATGCAAAAAGCATGCAAGTGCTACAACACCGGCTCCCGCATTCAGCGCCTGTGCAATCAAAGATTGCTTCATTGCTTCGCTTACGCTTCGCAATAACGGCGCCATCGTTATGTTTCGGGCGGGCTCATTGCCCGCCCTTCACACACGGCTGCCGCATGGAACGGTTTCGGCTCTGCGGCTTTGCTCTCGCAAACCCGCTTTCGCCTCACACACCTTACTGCTCGTTTGAAAATTTTAAGGCAAAACAAATTGCCTAAAAATTTTCTGCACTAAGTATTAAGTTATTTAAAATGCTTGCCTCTTTGCACATAGAATGCTAATATTTTATTATGAATCTTGATAGTCCCATAAACAAAACATATCTCGACGATATAAACTTTGAAAGGCTTATCAAAAATGCCAGAAAGAAAAATCTTTCTGATACAACATTTAAGCTTAAAGAGCATAATCTTTTGCAGGAACTCTTATTCGACGAAATTATGAGCAAGGATAATGCCCAAGTATTGAAAAAGAAAAAGAAATTACAAATTTTAAAAGATGCAAGCAAACGTTTACAAGCACAGGCTTAAGCTTACTAAATTAAATGAATTAAAATTTATTTCTCACCTGGATTGGCAGAACTTAATTCTTAAAACTTTAAGGCGCGTTGGCGTTGATTTTGTGCTGTCCGAAGGTTTTAACCCAACCCCTAAAATTTCATTTTCTCCGGCTTTGCCTATTTTTATTGAAAGTGGATGCGAACTTGTCAATTTTTCAACGCACACGCCCCTAAAACCAACATTTAAAGAAGATTTCAAAAAAAATTCAAGCAAAAATGTTTTGCTATCAGATGTATTCACATACCCGCAAAATGCGCCTAAAGAGCCTGCTTTAGATAACATTATACAGTGGGCGCAATATGAAGCGAAAATACTCAACAAAAACGAGAGTATTTTCAATTTAAAAAATTTGAGGTATAATATAGAAAATTGTTTATCAAAAGATGATTTGTTCATCGAAAAGATAAATAAAAAAGGTATTAAAAAAAATATAAATTACAAAAAATCAGTACGCTCACTGGAGCTTCAAGATGATTGTATTATTATATTTACGCTTAAAACAGGTCAAGGGGATGAAATCCCAAGCCTGCGGGCGGATGAGTTTTTGAAAATTATTTTTGGCAACGAATATCTGTTCAAAATTAAAAGAACTCGTTTTTTTGATAAGGATTTAAAAATTTTATAGGAAAAGGAAAAAAAAGTATGTCAAAAAAAATAGTTATTTCTGAAAAGGACAATATAGGTGTCGTTTTAGAAAATTCTAAAGCTGTGGAAATTTTTGCCCACAAGGGAGATGTTTTATTGGGAGATGTTTATTTAGCCCGTGTTGATAACATCCTGCCCTCAATTGAAGCCGCTTTCGTGGATGTAGGTTTGGATAAAATGGGTTTTATCCACACAAATGACCTTATGGGCAAAGGAAATTTAAAGGACAAAGTAAAACCCAAACAAAAAATCATAGCACAGGTTGTAAAAGAGCCCACAGGCCATAAAGGCCCGAGGATGACAACGGCAATAAGCCTGCCCGGCAGGTTTTTGGTTTTGCTGCCCGATGAAGTCGGCATTAACGTTTCAAGAAAAATAATTTCCCAAAAAGAGCGCGCGCGCTTAAAATCAATAGTGAATCTTTTTAAACCCGTAGGAGTCGGGATTATTGTAAGAACAGAAGCACAGGGGCAATCTGAAAGTGAAATCCAGGAAGATATTGAAATCCTTTTGGAAAAATGGAATTCAATTGTCACAATGGCAGATACCGTTGATAGCCCAACCCTTTTGCACCGTGACCAGGACTTGTTGTACCGCATTATAAGAGAAGCATGTTCTGACGATGTTGATGAAATTATTGTGGATAGCTCTTTTTCGCTTCATCGCACAACCCAGCTTTTGCAGCATTGGAATATGCTCAACAAAACAAAAGTAACGCTTTATAAAGGCAATGACCCGATTTTAATACACTATAACCTTCATAAAGAAATAACAGCGGCCCTTCAAACAAAAGTGACTTTGCCGCTGGGCGGATATATATATATCCAGCAAACAGAGGCTATGACTGTCATTGATGTTAACAGCGGAAAATTTGTGTCATCGTCATCTCAAGCGGAAACTATCTTAAAAACAAACCTTCAGGCGGCAGATGAAATTGCGCGCCAATTAAAGCTTCGAAACATAGGCGGTATGATTATTGTTGATTTTATTGATATGTCAAGCCGCATAGATAAACTGGCGCTTTTAGAACACTTTGAAATGGCGCTTGAATCAGACAAAGCAAAACCGCAAATAGGGCAGCTTTCGGATTTGGGGCTTGTAGAATTAACCCGCCACAGGCAGGGGCAAAGCCTTGCTGAAATATTCACCAAAAAATGCGATACATGCTGCGGCGCAGGGTTTGTTATAGAAGACTTCAAATTTGCAACATCAACTGCCCTTGGCGAAGCAAGAGCAAAAATGAATAAAATCAAAGGGCCTTTCCCCTCTGCATTTAACGGGCAAAATAATCAAACACAGGGGCAAAAAAATAACTTTAAAAAGGGCAGAAAAGGCAAAAAAGGCGCGTACCAGCAGCAAACAGAAGAAAAGCCAAAATCAATAGAAAATATAGTAGCTCCAAACCCTGAAGAAAATCCTCAGCAAATACCTTTTTTAGCCGAGACAAAACCCCAAAACCTCTCAAGAGGAAGAAAAACCAAAAAAACGGCTGAAGAAGTTGCAAATAAAGTTTTAGAAGCGATTATTGAAGAAAAACCAAAACAAGAAACGGATTCAAAAATTAAAGAACCAAAGGCAAAGGTTGTGAGAATGCCAAGGAGAAAGGCGGTCAAAGATGAAGCTTAAAAATCTTTTTGTTACTTTTTTGTGTTTTATTTCATTTATGTGCTTAAGCGCTTATGCGCTTGAAGCGCAAACTCAGGATGTTTCAGAGCAGCCCGCACAAAGCACATTAAGTGAAACCGCTGCAGGGGAACAATTTGAAGAGCCCAATATAACAACAAAACCTGTTACGGCAGAAATTGACAGGGCTTCGGTTAAATCGCCTTATGAAAACGACATAAAAACAAGCGTGGCAGACCATTCTAAAAGTGAAGTTGCACGCATAATTCTTATGTTCATAAAGGTTATGATTGCCGTTGCAGTATCTTCGGTTATAATTTACCTGTTGCTTCTTTTGATAAAAAATTTTTACGGCACTCAAGCGCCATCATCAAAAATGAAGTTTGAAGACAATTTAAAATCCACACAGAATGAAAATGAGGCACTAAAAATTTTTCTTAATAAGACAAAAAGTCTTTAGGGCTTGGTTTTCCATGCGTTGTCAAAAGCATTCTCACAATTTTGGGCATTTGGCAGACAAATGAATAATTTTCCTGTATTATTGAACATTTTGAGCAATCACACCCGACAGAATAACATTCAAGCGCCTGTTGTGTCCAATTTTGCGTGATGGAATCCGAAATATCTTTTTGTTTATTCGGTATGAACATTTGTACATCAGGGTCTACGTTTCTATAATCATATAAACTCATAATTACCCCCAATTTTACACAGCCACACATATGGTAGCATTTGTTTCAAGATTTTAAATCCTTTATTTGGTGGAATTTTGCCGCAAACAATTGTTTAAAATG
>CAYYBA010000011.1:10404-25071 GCA_964470205.1 uncultured Gammaproteobacteria bacterium
AATGCACGGAGCGTTGGGGGTGCGGTATAAAAAAACGGTCAAGCCATTCTGACAAAGCCCGTCACGGTATTTTTGCTGGCTTTAAAACTGTTGGATTTAACTCTGTTTGAAGAATTGCCCTCAATTGTTGTAAAACTTCCGTCCGCATTAACGCTTTTAATAATTCCGACATGGCTTGCGCCGTTGCTTTTAAATATAACAAGATCGCCGGGTTTTACATTGCCTGCAATAGCGGCTGCTTTTTGTGAATCAGACATACCGGCTGTTTTAAGAAACAAATTATTTTTAATGCCCCAGTCCATAAGTGTTGAAACGCTTGAAGAGCCAAACCCTTTCGGAATGCTTTTGCCCATTTCTTTATAGGCTTGTTTTACAGCGTAACTTACAAAAGCTGCACACCAGGCGTAATCTCTGCCGTTTGTAAATAAGTGATAAGAGCCGTCTGCCTCGTTATAGCCCATATATCTTTTTGCGACATCAACAATGGCGCTGCCTACTCCTGTTAATTTGCTAAAGCCGCTGCCTACAATCGCTCCGCCAAAATTACCGCTTATGGGGCTAAAGGAGCCCATGGTATTTGAAGTTGAATATATTGCACTTTGCATTTCACTTATCAAAACACCCATATTATTTTGGCATTCTTGAATCTGCACTCCCACCTCTGTAATTTGTGATTGAATTTGCGCTCTTTGTTCGCTTTCTTTACATTTAGCCGCACGGCGCATAAGTTCTTCCTGTTTTTTACGCAGTCTTTCCATTTGCTGCTCTAAATAGCTGTATTGCCGCATATACGGCAGGGTTGTAGAATCAAGTAAAGGGTCTGAAAAACTTGTTTCCACAAGAGTATTTTCAGAAATTCCCGCTGCATTAGTAGCACTTGTTGAAGCCTTGGTGTTCGCAGCAGCGTTCTTTTCAGGTTGGACAAGCAAAATTGCATCTGTGGCTTTAATTTTTTCCACAACAGTCATGCGTTAAAATTCTCTCTCTTATATCTCTCATATATAAAAAGTACGTTTAAGCCCTTAAATTGTCCGTTTTTGAGCATTTGTTAAAAAATGTAAATTTGTTTTATCAATAACCGTAATGTCTTAAATCAAAATGTCTTATAAGCGCAAGAGCGCAAACATTAAAAAAATCTTAAGAAATGCCGATTTTAAAGCATGCGACATTATAATAATTATAATGGAAGAAATAAAATTTCCTCTCGAGGCTTACAAAAGAAAAACTTCTTTTGTGCCTGCGGTTTTTAATTCCAAAGTTCCGGTTCTGGTCTGTTTTTCAAGATTTTTAGCTGATTTAGCGGTATTTTCACCCTTTTTAAGTACAAATTCTTTTGAAAAAACTTATATTTACACACTAAGCGATTTTGAAAAATGTTCGGCACAAAATTTTCCGGATAAAGATTTTTACACATTCCCTTATTCAATCAATTTTTTTGAACACACATTTAAGGGGGTTGTGGAAATTCAATCATGCTTTGGGGAGGATTGTTTTAAAATCAACATAAAAATAGATTTTCAAAAAAATTTTTTTGAAAATCTCTGCTATTACCCCATACTCTTGAAAGGAGTGGTGGCTCAAACCCTTTTAAACCAATTGTTTTTTCAATGCCTTAAAAGGGTAAGCTATGAAAAAGAAAAAAATCAACTACGTTATGATTATCAAATTCTAACAACAAAAGCCCCCGATTTTTTGCAAAAACAGGTGCAAAAAGATATTTTTCAGCTTTTGGTGCATTTTTATTTAACTTTAAAAAACCAGTGTGTTTTTATAAAAACAGCAGATATTTTAAAGTTTAAAAAAATAAAACCCGAAGAAATTGAAAAAAGCATTTTTACACTTGAAAAAACGGGGGTTATTGTTGTTTTAAAAAGCGCTTTTTCGGGTTTTAAAAAAGAATATTCCCTGCTCTTAAATCCTGCGTTTTTTAAAAGCCCTCTTTTTTGCATGCCTTCAAAAATCCTCTGTTTTAACGCAAAAAAAGAGCTCTGGGAGCGCAAAGTGGGTGAAATGTTTATGTATGAAACATCCCCTTTAAAAATTAAAAAAATCCTATTTCCGCTAAAGGAGGATTGCAAAAGTCTAAAGCCTGCACAGGTCCGCCAACGGCTTGAAGACACCTTGGATAATTTAGCAAAACAAGGTATTATAGATAGGTGGGAGTATAAATTTTTAAATGAAAAAATTTTAAAAGGCAGGGGCTGGCTTTTAAAATATGAAAATTTATCCGTAATTTTTAAATAAAAAAGCCGGGTAGGTTAGCCCGGCTGGAGAAAAGCGTTGAACATGTTAAATTATATGTTCTTGAAGGTTATAAACTTCTAAAAGGCTGGAATACAAATTATTAAATTCTTCAGCACTCATAGCGCTGTTCATAAAACTGTTCTGGGCAAGCCAGTCTTGGGTGCACTGGTCTTTATTTGCAAAATCAGGCTTTGTATATATTGTAATAAGGTCTTTTGGCAGAGAGCCTATCACATTTACAAGATTAAATATTGAATTAAAGGCTTCAATAATGCTTGAATAACCCCTGGGTTTTTTCCTTAAAAATCCGAAGTTTTCAACCTGAATAAAATCATTGTAAAATGCCCTTTCACGCTTTTGTATTTGTTGTACTTCATAATCGGGGTTTAAAGCCAAAACGCCGTTTTGAACAATTACAAGGCTTTTGTCTTCATCCAATTGTGCCTGTTCTGCAATATCGGTTTCAAGACAATCTTGCGCATATTTATAATTTGAATAATCATAAAGAGTATCATTTTTAATTCTGTAAAACATTAGTAGCCTCCTTTTATTGGGTAAAACTTAAGTGATTGAGAATTCGCCACGATAACATTTCCAGAAAAAACCTCAAAAATAAATTCGCTATTATCGGTATAGCCACCACCTGAAAAAATCGTAGCGCCATCTATGCTACATGAACCATACACACTATTGACCGATTTAAAAATACAAAGCCCCTGTGTATCTGCCGTAAAGCCTGATGTTGATTTTGAAACGCCTGCCTTAAAATCATACCTGAAATACTCTCGTATAAGTGGCATGCTCTTTTTAAAAGTTCGCACATTGAAATTATATCCGTTCTGGTTAAAATCAAATGTCGCAACACTTGCAATAGCGCTGCTTGAAACAGTTGCACTGCCCACAGGCACAAGGTTAAATGCTTCCCAGTTAGTGCCGTTATGTTTAAAGGCTCTTAGGGGTTCAATTGATGTGTCAAGCCATACGTTATTATCATTAGGGGCTAAGATAGTGCCGTTTAATACAAGCTTGCTGATAAACAAATAAGGATAGCCGCTATAGTAGGCAAATGACGTTATGCTGATTTTATAATATTTGTAAAAACCCGTGTAAGAATTAATTGTTATTGTTCTCTCACTATAATCAGAATTTGTATAATTCCCCAAATTTGTCCAAGTTGAATTATCATTAGAGGCGTAAAGCGTAAATGCGGAAGGATAATACGGGGCTTCCGCACCGCCTTTTACTGTAATACTGTTTACATGCAAGGCTGTGGGGTTATATGCGGTAAAATCAACAGTGCCGGGGTTTGCAGTTGATTGGTACAGTTGCGATGCAAAAGGTTTCCATGCGTTTGCTGTTGTATTTGTTGCGCTAACGGCAAAGGCGCTCCCGCCCAAAGTACCGTTTGAACTTAAGGTAGGTTGTGCAAATGTTGTGTCAGGCACGGGCTCTGTGGCTTGTGCATAAATAGTATTTTTATAAGCCTCTGTGTTTCCTGTTTCATCAACAAAAATGTTATATGTGCCGCTTGCATAAGTTGACATATTAAGGGAAGGTATTGATGTAAGCTCAAAAGCAGCGCCCGGTGCAGGAGTGGCAATAAGGGGTTTGTAGGTTGTGCCGTCATTCACATTAAAATCAAGTATTGAAGAATTTGTGGAATTAATGGCTAAAAGGGGGTTTTGCGCCGAATTCACGCAAAAATTTATTTTTGACACTGATTCAATAAGATTTTCTAGCTCATCTTTAAAATCACCGTCAACGTAATCTTCTAAAGAAGTCAAATTTTGCGCATTAGCTGCAATTGAATCCGCATTGTCATTAATTGCGTCTTTAACTGCGGCAAAATTTTCGTTGACTTCATAGGCTTTGGCTTTTGTGCCTGCCGTGAAAATGTTTGGAATTGAAAATTCTGTCATAAAGAACCTTTCTTTTTTTGTACTCGTTTCTTTACACAGAACTTTCTTATTTTCATTTTAAAGCAAGATTTTTTAGAAATTCAAAAAATCACACAGCAAGGCTGGCTTTTTAAAATCAATTTTTACAGAAAGCCTCTGCCACCACCAGAGCCAATTTTTGCCAGTGAGTTCTTCTTCGTCAATATTTTTATAAAACCAGTTATTTATAATATTGGCTCTTGCAAGGTCATCAAGAGTGTTTTCAAACCTTTCGCGTATTTTATAGGGGGCTAAAAAAGTATAATCGTTTTTAATTTCTTTTAAAATTTTTGAAATCTGCAAGGTTGACAAATTAGGCTTTTTGAACTTGAAAAACATCAAAAAGTAGCCAAAATCTTTATGCCACGGATGTTTATGAGGGCTATAAGTCAAAAGTTCCAAAGGCAGGCGGATTTTATCGAGTTTTTTAAAATCGAATTTTAAGTGAACGCTAAATTGAAATTTTAAATATTCCTTAAGGTCAATATGGCCTCCAGCAGCAAGCCTTTTTAAACTTGAGCGGACGCTTTTTCTGGCGGATAGTTTATAGCCGCTTGATTTGCCCCCTTTTTTCACAAATTTTTTAATTCCTCTAAAATTTAAAATATCATCCGTATTTACTTCAATCTCCCCGTCTTTAGCATAATTCAAGTGCATGTGGGTTAAAATTAAAAGTATATCGATATCTTCTCTTAAAAAATTTTTAAAAAAATTCTTCGAAAATAAAAATGTGTCAATTTCGTGTAAAAGCGCATAGTTATGGCTTTTTAAAACCTTCAGGGGCTTTTGTAGTTGATTTTTCATAGTTTTATAATAAAACTTTTTTGGCATGATGCAAAAAAAATTAATAATTTAATAATAATTTAGGGCAGGGATGCTGTTGAAATTGCGCTAAATTATATCAACAGGGTCAACATCAACAATCATTTTGATGTCTTTTGGAAGAATTATCATCCTCAAAAACCTTAAAACAACATCATGGCCTTTATCTTCAAGTTTATTTTTAATTAAAATATTGTAGCGAAATTCACCCTTGATTTTTTCCAAAACACAAACAGCAGGCCCTAAAACGATAATTCTCTCATCAAGAGCCTGTTTTTCAAGGTACTCTTTTAATTTTAGCGCAATTTCAATTGCGCCATGTTCTGCGCGAAATTCGTCTTTGGCGCTTAAAATTATGCGAATAATTTTGGTATAGGGCGGGTAATCGAATTCTTCTCTCATTTTAATTTCGTTTTTATAAAAATTTTCATAATTTTGTGTCTGGGCATCTAAAAGGGGTGCATTTGCGGGATTGTATGTTTGAAAAATAACTTTACCCACTTCATCCCCGCGTCCGGAGCGCCCTGCCACCTGTGTTAAAAGGGCAAAGCCGCGCTCGGAGCTTTTATAGTCCGGAAGGTTGAAGCTTAAATCAGCGTTAATAACGCCGACAAGCGTAACATTAGGATTATCAAGCCCTTTTGCAATCATCTGTGTTCCTATTAAAATGTCAATCTCGCCGTTTTTAAAAGCATTTAAAATATCAATATGTTCATTTTTTTTATTTAACACATCGCTGTCAAGCCTTGCAATTTTTGCTTCTTTAAAAATCTTTTGAGCCAAGCTCTCAACCCTTTGCACTCCTACCCCGAAATTTTCTAAGGTTTCATCAGAGCACTTCGGGCATGAGGTAAGATTTTTTACTTCATAGCTGCACCAATGGCATTTGTGGGTGTTTGTTTGGGCATGGTATACAAGCGGTACGGCACATTTGGGGCATTCAAGAACAGTGCCGCATGCCATACATTGAGTGTAAGTTGAAAAACCGCGCCTGTTTATAAGAAAAATTACCTGATGTCCTTTTTCTAATGTTTCTTCAACGTTTTTAACCAAAGTGCGCGAAAACACCCCGAAATTGCCGTCGATACGCTCAGATTTCATATCAATAATAACAACTTTAGGTAAAATTTGGTCGTTGTAGCGGGTTTTTAGTTCAAATAAGGAATTTGAATTAAGCGCCCTGTAGTAGCTTTCAATATCCGGTGTAGCGCTGCCTTTAACAACCATAGCCCCGTGAAGTTCTGCAAGCTTTTGCGCTATCAATTTAGCGTTATATCTTGGCTTTGGCATGGTTTGTTTATAGCTTGAGTCGTGCTCTTCATCAATTACAATAAGCCCTAAATTTTTGACTGGCGCAAAAACGCAAGAGCGCGCGCCAAAAAGAATTTTAATTTCATTGTTTTTAAGACGCTGCCAAACGCTGTATTTTTCGGCTTCCGTAATTGAACTGTGCCAAATTGCGGTTGCCTGCGCCCCGAAGCGCTCTATTGTGCGCATGGTAAGCTGTGATACCAGTGCTATTTCGGGTGCTAAAAACAAAACGTTTTTGCCTGCATTAAGTGTTTTTTCAATCAATTCAAAATAAATTTCTGTCTTGCCCGAACCTGTAACACCGTATAAAAGCGCTTCTTGGGGTTTTATTTTTTCTATTTCTTTTAAGACTCTATTCTGTTGTGCTGTTAGGGCAATATTTTTTTCTTTTTTTCGGGCTTTAAAAATTTTGTTTTCGATTTTGGGTTTGCGGTATTTTTTTAAATTTTTTTCAAAGAATTTTTGCGGCAAGGCGGTTTTTAAAACGGTTTGAAGGTCGCAAAAATAATAGTTCGCAATAAATTCAAGCAGTTTTAAATATTCAAGCGTGAACAGGGGTTCTTCTTCCAGAATTTCTTCAACGTATTTGGCGCTTATGTCATCTTGAAGATAATTTGAAAAACCCACAACATAGGCTTTTATTTTGCGCGTCTTGCCAAAAGGCACACTCAGCGCTTGCCCTATTTGAATTTTGTCTTTTAGGTCTTCGGGAATTAAATAGCTGAAAGTTTTTGTGCCTAATTTACCTATATCAACTAAAACCAAAACGTATTTGTGCATTATTCTACCGGCTGCAGAGTGAATGGTATCCCGTTATCTAAAGCTTTAAAAATACTGTCCTGCACGTCAAACCCGCGTGAAAAATTAGAATCCGCAGGCACAACTTTGATTTGGGAGCCCGAGTTTTCTTTTGTAACCGTCGCAAGATATAAAACATTGTAGATTTTATCTTTAAATGTAATATATCCGCTTTGTGACTGTATTTCTTCTATTGGATATCCAAGCTGCGCTAGTGCTGAAAATGCGTTTATATAAAGAGCATCAGATGTCATAGTGTAACTTTTGATGCACTTATCAAGCGGATTTGGGGCACTTTGCGCTAAAGCCGCCACATTTAAAAACATTAAACATACCAAACATAATTTTAAAATCTTTTTCATTCTTATTCCTTCCAATTTTCTCCCACGCTTATATCAACTTTGAGCGCTACATCAAGCGGCTGGTTTAATTCCATAGCCTCTTTTGTAAGTTTTTTTACTTCCTCAAGCTCATCTTTATAAACTTCCAAAACAAGTTCGTCATGCACCTGCATAATAATTTTTGTTTTAAAATTCTTTAATTTTTTATGTAAATCAATCATTGCCATTTTAATTAAATCCGCGGCAGAACCTTGAAGGGGCGCGTTTATGGCGGCACGCTGGGCAAATTCTCTTATGGCGGCATTTCTTGAAGTTAATTCTTCTCTTAAATATCTTCTGCGCCCGAAAATTGTTGTTACACAGCCTTCCTGGTGTGCCTGCATTAAGGTTGAATTTATATAGTTTGAAATTTTAGGGTATGTGGCAAAATATCTGTCTATAAAAAGCTGCGCCTCTGCTACCGTAATACCTACGGATTTTGAAAGCCCGAAGCGCGTTTGCCCGTAAACAATGCCGAAATTAACCGCCTTGGCGCGTCTTCTCATTTCTTTTGTAACATCTTTTATATCCACTCCAAAAATTTTAGAGGCTGTGAGCGTGTGTATGTCAACATCGGATAAAAATGCTTGTTTTAGCGCCTCATCACCGCTGCAGTGCGCTAAAATTCTTAATTCTATTTGAGAGTAATCTGCGGATAATATTAAACAGTTAACTCTGTCTTTTGGCACAAAAGCCGCTCTTATTTGATTTCCCAATTTTGTTCTTATGGGAATATTTTGTAAATTTGGGTCTGAGCTTGAAAGGCGTCCGGTTGTTGTTACAATTTGATTAAAATGCGTGTGCACACGAGAGTCAGCCGCCACCAGTTTGGGCAAAGCATCAATATATGTGCCTTTTAATTTGGCCAGCTGGCGGTAATCCAAAATGTGCCTTGCAATTTCATATTCATCTGCCAAATCTTCCAAAACCCCTGCTGATGTTGAGAGCCCTGTTTTATTTTTCTTTTTGCTCTGTATTTTTAGTTTGTTAAAAAGCACATCTGCTACCTGTTTTGGAGAATTAACGTTAAATTCAAGCCCCGCTGCTTTATAGATAATGTTTCCCAAATCCGCTATTTTTTTATCAAAATCTTCAGACATCTTTTTTAAATAAGGAATATCCAAACTCACGCCTGTGTCTTCCATATCCTTTAAAACAAAAGCAAGAGGCAATTCAACCGTGTTAAGAAGCTTTTTGCTGTCATTATCAAGGGTATTGTCATAAAATTGCACAAGTTTTAAAATAAAATATGCAAAATCCTCTTCCGATGTATTTTCTGAAACAATAACGCCGAGATTGCTTTGGATTTGATTAACAAGGTCATGTTTTCTTGAAGGGTCTTTGATATAGCTTGATAACATTACATCGTACGCTATATTTTCAGGGTTTTTAAAAGTGTTTAAAAAGCTTTTAACATCAAAAACAGCTTTTTTAATTTGAGGGTTTTCAACAACATCCTTTACGGCATCAATTTCAAACCTGCTCACTTTATCATCAAGCGCCACAAAAGCGCCTCCGGGCGATAAATAAATTGCTATTAAATCGCCGTCTTTAATGCTTGCGCGCATTTTATCGTTTTCAATTTGTATAATATTTTTTGTTTTTATTTCGCTTTTTTTATCTTCTGCACCGAATATGCCCAACTGTAGTGACGGTTTGGTGTCGTCTGCGGTTTGTTCAAATTTTATTATATCCTCATCCGGCGGACAATTTTTTTCAGGGTTATAAGTAAAGAGCCCTAAAATTTCATCTATTTTTTTGATAAAGGCAAAAAATTGAATGTCCGATAAAAATTCCATGACTTTTGTTTTATCGGGCACTTCAAGGCATGCGGAGTTAAAATCGTAGCTGATGTCGACATCTTTTTTAATTGTGGCTAAGAATTGCGATAAATAAGCCAATTCCTTATTTTCAACAAGCTTTTCTTTTAAGCTTGCCTGTTTTATGTTTTCTATATTTTGATAAACATTATCGAGCGTTTTATATTCCCCCAAAAGGCTTACGGTGGTTTTTGGCCCTATTCCTTTAACGCCCGGAATGTTATCGGAGCTGTCGCCGCAGATTGCTTTATAATCAATAATTTGGTTTGGGTACACTCCCATATTTTCAAAAACTTTATCCCAGTCGTAGTAAACAAGTTCATTTCTAAAAGGCACAAGCACGCAAGTTTTGCCTTCCCTGTCAACAAGCTGGAAACTGTCTTTATCGCCCGTTAAAATATAAGTTTTATGGCCCAATTCTGCAGCCTGATGTGCCAGAGTGCCTATAACGTCATCTCCTTCAAAGCCTTCTTTGGTATAAATAGGGATATTAAAGGCTTTCAGCCCTTCCATAATTAAACCCATTTGAGGGCGCAGGGATTCAGGCATTGTAAGGCGGTTGGCTTTATAGTTTTCATATTTTTCAAGCCTGAAAGTTTTTTTGGAAACATCAAAAGCAACGGCTATGGCATCAGGCTGAATTTTGCGGTTTTTTAAAAGGTCAAACAAACATTTAAAAAATCCGTAAACAGCCCAGGTGGGTCTATGATCAGTTGTCTGCATACCCGTTCTTTCAAGCGCAAAAAAGTTACGAAAAGCAAGAGCATGCCCGTCAATTAAAATTAAAGTTTTTTTATCTCCCATAAATAATAGCCTCTTCTAATTATATTTTATCATAAAAAGAAAAACCGCTCTTTTTAGGGGTGCAATTCGTTATATATTTGAGTGTTCAAAGTGTTTAAGTCGCTGATAAAACCATCCATCTCATCCTGTGTGGTGTTATAGGTGTTATCCCTCAAAATTGCTTCATTCACGGGGATAATGACATTTGATACAAATTCTTCGGGCATTGATTCAAAAACAGCATGTGCTAAATCCATATACGTTTTATACCTGTATTGTCCTATAATAACATCCATGTCATTGACATGCACTATATCAACAAACACGCTGTCTGCATGCGGAAATTTGCTTAATGCAAGGTTTGCCTTCGCAAGCGTTTCAATTTGCGCACTTGTGGGATGTGTGAAAGCAACTTTGTTAACTGTTTGATTCATGATATTGGCAAATTTAAAATTTAAACTTAAAGTATAGCCGAATTGCATACATATAACAAACAGCGCAACAAGGAACGGAAACAAAATTGCAAATTCTATAATATGTTGTGCTTTATGTTTTTTCATCTTTGCCTCTTTATTCAAAAATCGAACCCGGAATAAGTTCTACGTCATTTTCAATTGTAAGCGTCACGCTTGTGCCTTCTCTTAAGTCGCGGCAGGCCTCTGTTCTAAAAACTTTTATAAATTGCACGCTGCCCGCAACAGTATCATTAGCACAGGTTTTAGATAAATCAAAAGAAGAATCAGAGCAAATAAGGTTATATTGCTTGCCTCCAACACTTGTCGGCACTGTTGCAGCCTGCGCTTTGCAGCCTAAATCCTGCCACATTATATTGCCTGCGCTATCTTTAAAACCGCCAAAAATAAAGTAGCCGCTATCTAAATTGATTGTAAAGTCTTCTCCTGTTTTATCTGTTAAAATTTGGTTTAATTCAATTGTGTCTCCCGATGTTTTATTATAAACTTCCGTTTTTGAAACAGCGTAAGCGCGCGCTTCAAATGTTACATAACTAAGACCCGCAAGGCGCAAAAAATGCGTGGGGGCGTGTACCTGTGTTTCTATTTTAACGGCAGGGTAAGGCACAGAGTTAATTGTGGCAGTGCCTTCTTGTATGCTCATAATCTTTGCATGTTCTAATTCAGACCCTTTTGCCTGAAAAAGTTTGAAAATTTCAGGGGTTTTGGTTTGCACAGTGCCTTCTTTTAAATAAGATGCCGCAGCCATTGCCGTTGTTTCGGTAGCTTTTTGCAATTTGAAGCGCGTTAATACAAAAAAGCTTGAATCAACCGCAAAAGAGGCAAGAGTAACAAAGCCTACAAGCGATATAACAAAAATTAATACCAGATTGCCCCTTTTTGCACTGTATTTTTTTTTCTTGTTTTCCATAAGGTTTTTCCTTAAAAACAGATTTATTTAAACAAAAGCCCGCTTGTTTAGGGGCGAGCTTTTGTTATTTTTACAAATTTGACGGCTGGACTGTTTTTATGCCGAAAGTATAGGTTAAATCTTTATAATTAAGTGTCAGCGGCAGGTCGTCTGCATCGCCTTTTACAAAAATATAAAAATATTGCTTTTCTTTAGGGTCTATGATTTTAGCGGTTGTTATGGAATGTTCGCTTATACTGTTTACTACACCCCCGATTTGCCCGCTTAAAGTGTTTTCGGCATTTGCCATTGTAACTGCCTGCTGTTCCCCTTGCGGTTGGAAATTGTTTGAAATTCTTGCTATATTTGATAAAGTGGGCGCGAGCGCCTGTGAACTTGCATATATGCCTGTTTGGTCACTCTGGTAAGCATTTATATACATTGAAGGTGTGATAATATCAGCTGCTTTTGAATTTAGCTTAATATCAAAATCTTTTAAATAGGCAATATAATTTATTGCGTTATTGTTTGTAATTTCAACATAAACACCCAAAACATTTTGCACCGGCGTTTCGGTAACACCCGCTTTAATGTCTATATTTTGGTCAGAGGATGTTTTTGAATAAGTTGAAATGTAAAAACCTTCTTCTGTTTGGGTTGCCTTTACATTCAAAGCGTTGTAATCATCACCAATATAGCTTATATTGGTGCAGCCCCCTAAAAACAGGGCTGATACACAAAGTATCAAAAAAGTTTTAACCGAGCTCTGCTTTCTCATCTTCGCTTACCCCCTTTATAGTTAAGTTTACTCTGCCTTTATCATCAATTTTCATTACTTTTACGACAACTTCCTGCCCTATTCTTAAATGCGGTTCAATTGTATCTATTCGCTCGTTGCAAACTTGTGAAATATGCACCATGCCATCTTTTCCGGGAGCAAGTTCCACAAAAGCGCCGATAGGAATAATTCTCACAACCTTGCCTTTTAAGACCATGCCTGCTTCAGGCTTAAATGTAAGAGCTTTTATCATAGTCATTGCAATGTCCGCACCTTCTTTGTCGTTTGACGTAACTGTTACAACACCGCTGTCTTTAATGTCAATTTCAGCACCGGATGCGTCAATAATGCTTCTAATCATCTTGCCGCCGGGCCCAATAACCGTTCCTATATCTTCTGTCGGTATTGTCATTGTGTACAATCTTGGTGCATATTGCGACAAATCGCTTGCGGGCTTTGTAATGGATTCTTGCATTTTGCTCAAAATATGAAGCCTGCCTTCTTTTGCCTGCTCAAGTGCGAGGCGCAAGGTTGCATTTGAAATACCCTTAATTTTCATATCCATTTGAAGGGCGGTGATACCGTTATCGCAGCCTGTCACTTTAAAATCCATATCGCCCAAGAAATCTTCAAGGCCCTGAATGTCTGTTAAAACAATGTCTTTGTCGCCTTCTTTGATTAAACCCATGGCAACGCCTGATATCATGCACTTAACAGGAACACCTGCGTGCATTAGCGCCATTGAAGTGGCGCAGGTGGATGCCATTGAAGTTGAGCCGTTTGATTCTAAAACGTCTGATGTTACACGAATTGTGTAAGGAAATTCTTCTTCATTGGGCAATGCCGGTATATTGGCACGCTCTGCCAAATTGCCGTGCCCTATTTCGCGTCTGCCAGGGCCTCTCATAGGTTTTACTTCGCCGACAGAAAAACCGGGGAAAATGTATTTATGCATAAACGCTTTTTTAGCAAGCGGGTCAACGCCGTCCAATTCCTGTATCATTGAAGGACCTGCAAGCGTAACACAAGATAGCACCTGTGTTTGCCCGCGCGTGAACACTGCAGAACCGTGCGCTCTGGGTACAACATTAATTTCTGTCCAAATGGGGCGCACCTGTGTAATTTTTCTGCCATCAGCCCTGATACCTTCATCTTTTATCATGGCGCGCATTATTTTCTTTTCAAGCGCCTTAAATTCTTCAGACACAAAATCCACACCCGTTTCTTTTATCATAACATTAATAGGGTGGTCTTCTCCAAGTGCCGCGATTTTTGCTTTAACTTCTTTTTTAGCGGCGTCTGTTATATTTTGGCGCTCTTCGCAGTTAAAATTATGATATGCTTTAACAAGAGTATCATAAGCGCTGTCTTTAATGATTTTAGCCAATTCATCGGTATTATACGGGTCAACAAAAGGTTCTTTTTTAATTCCGCACAGAGCCGCAAATTCAACTTGCGCTTTGCACTGTTTTTTAATTTCAATTTGTGCGAATTCAACGGCTTGCATAATGTCTTCTTCCGTTACAAACTTGCACCCTGCTTCAACCATAATAACCGAATCTTCAGTGCCCACAACCACTATGTCAATATCTGATTTTAAAGACTCCTGATGTGTCGGGTTTGCGATTAATTTATTGTCAATTTTGCCCACACGGCATGCCCCGATAGGACCTTCAAAAGGGGCTTTACTAGAGAGCATAAGAGCGCATGATGCGCCTATTATTGCTAAAATATCGGGTTGATTTGTTTGGTCATAGCTGAATAACTGTGCTACAACCTGAACATCGTTTCTGTATCCCTTAGGGAATAAGGGACGAATGGGCCTATCTATTAAGCGGGATACCAGAGTTGCTTTTTCAGAAGCCCTGCCCTCTGTTCTTGTATAGCCTCCGGGGATTCTCCCTATGGAGGACATTCTTTCTTCATAATCAATCAGCAGCGGGAAAAAATCTATTCCTGCACGCGGTTCTTTACTTACGGTTGCATGTACAAAAAGCATAGTGTCTTCGCATTTAATTGTAACAGAGCCCGAGGCCTGTTTGGCATATTTGCCTGTTTCAATGACAACGGTCTTTTCGCCTATCGTCATTTGCATTTTTTTTGTTTCAATCATTTTTTTCTTCTTTCTTTCACTTCTTTATTTTACAAAAACATTGTAGTATAAACATGAATTTAGGGCAAAAAATATTTATGTTCCGCCTGTGCAATTAAAATTGCTCCGCTCGCACGTTCGTACCTCACTTACGCTCGCAACGGCGGCATGGAACGGTTTCGGCTCTGCGGCTTTGTTTCTCACAAACCCGCTATCGCCTCACACACCTAGGGTCGGCTTGATTTTTCTAACGCGACACAAGCCGCGTAACGAAAAATCTACGCCTTCTTCCACTTCACATCATAATTCTTGCACATTTATTAATTATATTAGTAAAATG
>CAYYBA010000012.1:0-24760 GCA_964470205.1 uncultured Gammaproteobacteria bacterium
GATTTTTGATAATTTCAAATAAAAGCCTGCGCAAATTTTCAATATTTGATTGGAAAACTTTTAAAACATCCTTGTGGCTTACGGGCGCACAGCCTGCCACAAGCCCCGCATCGTAATCTGTTATTAAAGAAATATTTAAAGGGCACATATCCAATTCTTTAACCAGATACGCTTCAGGGTATTGAGTCATATTAATAACTTCCCAGCCTTGCTTTGTATAAAATTCGCTCTCGGCTTTGGACGAAAACCTTGGCCCGTTTATAACAACAACAGTGCCTTTATTATGGAAGCTCAGCCCCAGGTTTTTAGCGCTTTTTATTGCAACATCCCTCACGTGCGGGCAATAAATATCCGCGGCACTAACGTGTATAACATCATCTTCATCAAAAAATGAATCTTCACGCCCGGATGTTCTGTCTATAAATTGGTCGCAAAAAACAATATCGCCGGGTTTAACATGTTTTTGCAGACTTCCCGCAGCACATGGCGAAATAACCCTGCTGCAGCCTATTTCTTTCATTGCCCAAACATTTGCTCTGTAATTAACTTTATTTGGCGTTATATGATGATTGCGCCCATGACGAGGCATAAAAGCAACTTTTTTGCCTTCAATTGTTGTCAGCATAATTTTATCGCTTGTTGCACCGTATGGGGTTTCAATTTCATATTCTTCAATATCAGGTACAAAATTGTAAAACCCGGAACCTCCAAAAATTCCTATTTGCGCCAATTCTTTCATTATTTTATTTTCTCTTTTTCTAACCACTCTTGCGCTCTTGCACCGGGAAGCACTTTGCCGTCTGCCCTTATGCCGAAGCTGAACGGCTCAATTTCATCATCTGCGGTATCAACATCAAAACACAAAACAACATAGCTTGTTTCTATACCGCTATTTATAACACTGGTAGAAAAATCATCGTACATGCCCCACCATACAATGTTATCTGCGGTTTTAAAAGCATAATTATTACTTGTTCTTTTTGTGCAGTAAGTATCCATTGTTGTCAAAGAAGCGCTATTTGTATATGTCAGGTGGGATGTTGTTGCAGCAGATGTTGAGGTGCAATTAACAGAGCCTGATACTGTCAATTGGTCTGCAAATTGTTTACAAAAATAAGAAGTTTTATCTGCTGAAGTTGTTATACTGACAGGAAAACTGTTAAAGGTGCCTTTAGGATAAATTAGTCCGTTATTTGTAAGCTGCGTTATTACTTTTTGCACCGTGTTATAAGCTTTTCTGAACTTTGCCAAATTCTTGTCAGGGGCAGCGTTCATTAAAGAAGGTATTAGAATTGCGGCAATTATACCCAAAACCATTAAAGTAATAAGCATCTCTGCAGTAGTAAAGGCTCTTTTCATATTTTCTCTCCTCATTTTTTATATTATTATAGCAAAATTTATGGGAATTTGCAAGATTGCAAAAAAACTATTCCAAGATGTTATCTAAAATTCTGCACTGCCTCTATGAAGCTGCCTGTGCAATCAAAGATTGCTCCGTTGCTCCGTTTCACTACGCACTCTCGATTTTCAAGCGTAGAGTCGCGTTATAAGTGCAACTTGGATGAAAAAATCGAGCCTCCATTTGAAAACCTGCCCCCGGCAGCTTTTCAGCGGAGTCCTTGGCAGCTGGGAGCGGTTTCGTTTCGTTGTCAAAACTCCTCGTTTTGACAACTTCAACTCACACACCTTGTGGTCGGCAGTGCAAAATTAAAGATAAAACAAATTATCTAAAATTCTGCACTGCCTCCAATATTGCAAAAATAAAATGTTAGTGAGATAATACGGGCAAGCACATTTTAAGAAAAGGAGAGAAATATGGGTACTTTTATTGAAGATATCAGAGCAAGACAAATTCTTGACTCAAGAGGAAACCCGACTGTTGAAGTTGATATTGTATTATCATCAGGTGTTATGGGGCGTGCTGCTGTTCCATCGGGCGCTTCAACCGGAATTAACGAAGCTCTTGAATTAAGAGACGGCGATAATTCAATGTATATGGGCAAAGGCGTTTTGCAAGCGGTTGATAATGTAAATTCCAAAATCGCACCCGAATTAATAGGCGAAAATGCTGCCGATCAAAGAGAAATAGATAGAATATTGCTTGAATTGGACGGAACGGAAAATAAATCAAAATTAGGCGCAAACGCAATGTTGGGCGTATCTTTGGCGGTTGCAAAAGCTGCATCTTTAGCTTATGAAATGCCCCTGTATCGTTATTTGGGAGGCGTTAACGCAAATACACTGCCCACACCTATGATGAACATTATAAACGGCGGTGCACATGCCGATAATAATGTTGATTTTCAAGAATTTATGATAGCACCCGTAGGTGCCGTTGATTTTCAAGAAGCTATCAGAATGGGTGCAGAAGTTTTCCATAACTTGAAAAAAGTTTTAAAAGATAAAGGCATGTCAACTTCCGTTGGCGATGAAGGCGGTTTTGCCCCTAACCTTGGCTCTAACGAAGAAGGTATTGAAGTTATATTGGAAGCCATCAAAAAAGCAGGCTACACAACAGAGCAGATTAAAATCTGTCTGGATGCTGCATCAAGCGAATTTTATAAAGACGGCAAATACGTTTTAGCCGGAGAAGGCAAAACCCTTTCAAGAGAAGAAATGGTTGATTTCTTGGAAAGCTGGACAAATAAATATCCTATTATTTCAATTGAAGACGGTATGGCTGAAGAAGATTGGGAAGGCTGGAAAATGCTAACCGACAGATTGGGCAGCAGATGTCAATTAGTTGGCGATGATTTATTTGTAACCAACGTTAAACTTTTATCAAAAGGCATTGAAAAAGGTATCGGTAATTCGATTTTAATTAAGGTAAATCAAATAGGCACTTTATCCGAAACACTGGATGCTATTAATATGGCGCAAAATGCAGGTTATAGCGCAATTATTTCCCACCGCTCGGGCGAAACTGAAGATACATTCATTGCAGATCTTGCAGTGGCAACAAATTCAGGGCAAATTAAAACAGGTTCTGCAAGCCGCTCTGACAGAGTTGCAAAATATAATCAGTTAATAAGAATTGAGCAGGAATTAGGGAGCGCCGCTCAATATTTGGGTTTAAAATCCTTTAAAGGCACTAAAAAATCCGAATGCTACTGCGAATGCGGCATATAATTAAAATTCAATTTAAAAACTCAAAAAAACGGTTTCATCCTTGGAGCCGTTTTTTTAAAGTTCCAAAATCTTTGCAATGCGCAAAAGTTTCTCCTGATTTTCCTTTGAAAGACCGTCAAAAGTTTTTAATACCTCTTTTCTTATAGTATCAGATGAATTTTTATGTTCAAAATCAAAAAAATCTTTTAACTCTAAATTAAAATTGTCTGCAATTTTTTCAAGGTTTGTCAGAAGCGGAAAATTCTTGCCGCTTTCAATTTTGCTTATGGATTGAGGCTCAACCCCCACAATTTCAGACATCTTTTCTTGAGTGTAACCGAATTTTTTCCTTATTTCTCTGAGCCTCTCGCCCAATAATTTCTTTTTATTCATATTCTTACCTATCTTATAACTGTATTAAGTCTAGTATTTTTCTACTTACAAATTAATATATTTGTAAGTTAGTTAATTGACAAAAATAACTTATAAATGTATAATAAGTATATGAAAGCGGAGAAATAAATATGGGAAGAAAGTTTGGCTTCACGCTTGCAGAAGTGCTTATCACCCTTGCCATAATTGGTGTTGTTGCAGCCCTTACAATTCCCACGGTAGTGAAAAATTACCAAAAAACGCAGACAATTGCAAAGTTGAAAAAAGCATACTCTATGATAAATCAGGCATATAATATGTCGCAGGCAGAAAATGGCATGTATCAAACGTGGGATAGAGGAGTGGATATTGGTTCCACGGAATATTTTGACAGATACTGGAAATCTTATTTAAAGGTATCAAAAATTTGTAACACATATTCTGATTGTGGGTATAAAAGAAACCAGCCATGGAAAAAACCTAATGGTGACTATGTCACTACCGCTGTTGTTGCATCCAATGAAAGGACAACATTTTTAACGCCGGATGGTATACTCTTTGCAATTTTTACATCAAGTGCCACAACAACTGTTAACGACAGCGTTGTTATTGATTTAAACGGCTCAAAAGAGCCTAATCAACTGGGCAAAGATGTATTTCGTTTTACCAGAACCGATAAAGGGATTTTACCTTTGTGTTATGACAATACTATTTCAAGTGTAAACAGCAATTGCTCAAAAACAGGTGAAGGAACTTGTTGTGCCGCCAAACTTGCGCGAGAGGGGTGGGAGATTAAAGATAACTACCCGTGGTGATTTTGATGGAGTCCTTACACGGGCTGCCGCATTCAACACAAAAACAGGCTGCAAAATTACAGCCTGCTTGATAAAACAAACTTTTTTTACGCTTTTGTGAATTTGCCTGCTCTGATGCAAGAAGTACAAACGTTAATTTTTTTAACCTGACCGTTTACAATAGCTTTAACGCTTTGCAGGTTAGGCAATTGCCTGTGTGTGTTTTGTTTATGTGAAAATGATATTTTTGCCGCTTTAATGGACTTTTTACCGCAAATATCGCATACAACTGACATTGATATATTCCTTTCGAATTTTTACTTGTAGGGACATTGTAAAATAAAAAGAATAAGAAATCAAGTTTTACATTTACCTCAAACCCTGCACTTAATAAATTCTTTAACAGGGTCTACGATGTTATTATAAAAAATAGTGCCTTTCGGAGTATTAAATTCATCAGGCCATTTTTCTGAAAGCGGAAATTCTTGATTAATTATTAGAATGGAAGGATTATTGCCGTAAGCCAGCCTCTGTTTGTTATGATTAATTATTATAAGAGAAAACATTTTATTTTTTCGGGCTTTATCTAACACCTCATAAATCCGCGTTATTTTTTCAGTGTCAATTTTCTGGTGTATTGCCATCATAAAAAATATATGCTTATCCAAATTTACATATTCTCTAAAATTTTCAATCCTTTTTGTGTATAATTTTACAAAATCTTTATAGTTGCAATACCCTTCATGGTTGTAGATAGCACTTCTCTTTTTATTAATAAAGTATTTATTTTCATTATCATACTCAACTCCATAGAAAAAATTCTCAAAATCGGTTTCCAGCATCTGAATAACGGCATCAATATCATTATGGAAAGATAAGTCAAACGGCAGGGTCAACTCACCGTACCTTTTTAAAGGCTTTAATTTTGCGCGCGAAGTAATTACTCTTGGAAGACAGTATGACCCTAGGGGAATAATCTTATAATTTAAAGATTCAAAATAACAATGTTCACTAAGAGAATAAGGTTTTTGAAAAAAATTCCTGAAAATTTTTCTATTCTTAGACCCTATTATAAAAAAAGACAAAAATTTAAAGACAGTTTCTACATTCATATTTATTATAATTAATTATATATTAAAAATTTAAAAATATGAATTTACTTTTTTGTTATTTTCATTAAACTTAAATAAAAAGCTGCTAAAATCAATCATTTGTATGAATTAAATTATTGCAAAATTCTATATACTTAACTATGAAAGATTGTGCCTTTTTGGCAGCTTTGGGGAAAAAATGTATAACACCATCCAGCCTATAAATATAGTATATCGCAAGCCGCAAGACGCCGGCTCTACCTGGCGAAAACGTCAAACACAAGATGAGCAGCCTGATGTTAATAATGCCAAAAGAGGCTCCGGCGCTACTCAAGATAATAGAACTTTTCCCAACGGCGAGAGGGTTAGTGTCGATTACACTAAAAATTCAATAAATGTATCTCAAATTTTAACGGATTTTCACAACACTGTAAGCGCCATAAAGGCGCCGCAAGATATAACGGATGAAATTAATCTTTATCTGTCGCTTGTTGAAAAAGAATCTTTAAAAGAAAGCCCGGACAAAGGCATTATAACATCAAACTTAAAAAATGCTTCAAGAATTGCCGATAAATATATAGCAGATGCTCTTCAAAAACCGTCCCGCGTGGTTGAAGGCTGGATTGACGCGCTTTTTATGCAAAATGTCGTTTTAAATGCAGATTCAACTCAAATTAATGAAAAATTTCAAATGATTTTCCCTAATCAGCCAAAGACTGCTCAAAGCGCGCAAGCGGCACAAACAAGCGTACAAAAAGAAAGTGAAGTGCAAGAAGCACAAGAAAACCCGCAAAATGAAGGCGCAGGCTTTACACCCAGCAGTGCTTACTATCAAAATGCAAGCGGGGAATTACTTGAAATAATAAATCAAGCACGAAATGCGCAAAATCCGCAAGATGCCTTAGAACTCTACAATCAAGCTCTTGAACTTGCCAGACAAAATGGGTCTTCGGCTTTTGTTGCCGCAATCCACTATGAAAAAGGCAAAATTTATGATGATTACGAGCACATTGATTCGGCACTAAATGAATATAATGAAGCTACAGCTCAAACTCCCGATGATAATTTGCGCTCTTTAGCACATTTAAAAATGGCAAAAATTTATGATGATTACGTAAAATATGAACCGGCACTTGAACATTACCATAGTGCCATAGCATATTCGGGTGAAGCAAATAATCCCAAAGGCCAAACAAGTGCGGTTAAGGGCTTAAGCACAATGTTTGCAGACAGATATGATGTTGAAAACACGCTGACATTCAGCGAGCTTACAATTGATTGTGCTAAAGAATGCGATACAACGGTTCAGGCAAGCGCTTATTCTTCTGTTGCAAGAAATTATGAATCAATAGGAAAAGAACATAAAGCGCTTGAATATTACGGAAAATCAGTACAAACATACGGGGATGACGAAGAAAGCTGCTGGCAGGTTGCCCAAAACTATCTGGACGCCTCAAACTTAATGCGCAAGTTAGGAAATGATACTAAAGCAGACTCTCTTTTATCAAAGCATCTTCTATATCTTGATAAAGCCCGACAGAGCTGACATTAACAGGCAAAACAAAAGTAATTTTGCCGTTTTTGACCTTTTTGTCGCTTAAAAATACTTTAAGAATTTTTTCTCTGCTGTATTTTTTATCTAAATCGGTTTGAAGATTAAATTTTTCTAAAAGTTTTATGCCGTCTTTATAATAGCTCTCTTTAATAAGCCCTTTTAAAACACCCAATTTAAGCGCCATTTTAATACCAAGAGCCACAGCTTCCCCGTGGGTAAAAACCTTGTAATTTGTTACTTTTTCAATGCCATGGGCAAAAGTGTGCCCAAAATTTAAGACGGCTCTAAGCGATTTTTCCTTTTCATCTTTTGATACAACATATGCTTTTAATTTGCAGGCATGATAAATAATTTCCTCTAAATCATAGTCGCTTTTAATGTTGCAATTCATAAGAAAATTAAAGAATTCGCTCGATTTTTCGCCGCAATTTTTTTCAATAAAAGCATATTTTACAACCTCTCCTAACCCCGCTTTAATTTGCCTCTCATCAAGTGTTTTTAAGGTATTCGGGTCAATTAAAACAAGTTTGGGCTGATAAAACGCACCTATTAAATTTTTGCCCGTTTTATGGTTAATTGCAACTTTCCCACCGACAGAGGAATCCACTTGCGCCAAAAGCGTTGTAGGTATTTGGATAAAATCAACGCCCCTTAAAACAGTTGATGCCGCAAAGCCTGCAATATCGCCTGTCACTCCGCCGCCAAGCGCTAGGATAACATCATCGCGCTCAATTTTAGCACATAATAGTTCGTCTAAAATGTATTTATAAGTTTCAAAATTTTTGTATTTTTCCCCATCTTCAATCACAACAACGTTTTTGAACCCCTCAAAATATTTTTTATAAAGCTTCCAAACAGTTTTATTTGTTATAACAAAACAGTTGTTATACTTTTTTAGGGCGTCAATGTGGGTTTTTATGTCTTTTAAAATGCCTTTTTCAATTAAAATATTATAATTTTTGCTTTTATCCTTAAATTTAACTTCTAATTTTTTCATAAATTTCCCCTGCAATTGCATCAATGCTCTTATTTTCGGTATTTATTTTAAAATCAGCCTTCTCGTAATTTTCTCTGCGCTCCTCATAAATTTTTGCCAATTCAGCTTTTGGGTTTTCACATCTAAGTAAAGGGCGCGTTTTATCCCCTTTAATCCTTTGAAATAAAACATCGGGGGAGGCGTAAAGGTAGAAAACCGTGCCTATATTTTTTAAATTTTCTATATTTTTAACGTCTTTTACAATCCCGCCGCCTGTTGATATAACATATCTTTCAACATTTTGATATTCTTTTATTTTTCTCTTTTCAAGAGTTCTGAAATGTTCTTCGCCGAATTTTTCAAAAAATTCACAAATGCTTATATTATTATCTTTTTCAATTTCTTCGTCAAAATCTATAAACCGAAATCCGTATTTTTGAGCAATCGCACGTCCGACGGTTGTTTTGCCGCCGCCCATAAGAGAAATTAAAACAATATTATTTCCCATAATTTTGCCTTATTTGCTCATAATTATCACAGCCGTAGCGTTCTAAAAACGCATTTAATAAAACAAAAGCTGTCATATTAAGCGCTACAACAGAGCATGCCTCAACTGCGCAAACATCAGAACGCTCAAAATGCGCGTGGGCTGCTTGTTTTGTCTTCATATCAACGGATTTTAGAGGCACTCTCATCGTGGGAATAGGCTTCATAGCACCCCTTATTATAATATCTTCTCCGTTTGTCATGCCGCCTTCAATGCCGCCTGCGTTATTTGTTTTTCTAAAATACTTCTCGTTTTCACAGAAAATCTCATCATGCACGCTGCTGCCTAAGGCATCCGCACATTTTGCCCCGAGCCCTATTTCGACACTTTTAACGGCGGGAATGCTCATAATTCCTTGCGCCAAAAGCCCGTCAAGACGCCTGTCCCAATGGACGTAAGTGCCAAGCCCGACAGGAAGATTTTTAAATCTCACTTCAAATATTCCGCCAAGCGTGTTCCCTTCATTTTGCGCATGTTCTATTTTTTCTTTAATCTTATCAGGCTCACTCTCCCCGCCCACAGATATAACCCTGGCATCGCCCGATATGCCAAATTGCCTTAAAATATCCTGAGCTATAGCACCCACAGCCACTCTTGCAGCGGTTTCGCGCGCGGATGAACGCTCTAAAACATTTCTTATATCGCTATGATCATACTTCAGCGCACCTGCAAAATCCGCATGGCCCGGGCGCGGCAGATGAATTTCATCAAACTCTTCGTCTGTGCTCTCAACATTCATTTTATTTTGCCAATTTTCCCAATCTTTATTTTTAATTTCAATACAAACGGGCGACCCGAGAGTTTTTGAAAATCTTACTCCTGATTTAAATTCTGCCGTATCTTGTTCAATTGCCATTCTGTCTCCGCGCCCAAAGCCGCACTGGCGGCGTGCGAGTTCTTTATTTATAAATTCAAAATCAAGCACAAAATTAGAAGGAAGACCCTCTATAATTACATTTAAAGATTTACCATGGCTTTCGCCCGATGTTAAAAATCTTACCGGCATAATTTTCTCCTACACATAAATCCAGGGCACATGTTCATGCGCTATTATGACTTCTACTCCCGTTTTAGCAATAAGCCCTTGCAATATAGCTAAAACCGGCAATTCGCTTTCAAAATGGCCGACATCCAAAACTGCAAAATCCTGAACTTCAAGAGCTGCATGGAATTTTACATCTCCTGTTACAAAAAGATCAACATCATAACCTTTTATTTTCTTAATAAAACTTCCGCCCGCACCTGCCGATATGGCGATTTTTTTGACGCTTTCAATATTTGAAGGGTTAATCAGTTTCAAACGCTCGGAACCAAGCGCACCTTTAATTTTGACTAAAAGTTCATCTAAACCCACTTCATCTTTAATATGTGCTATTTTAATATATTCATCAATGGTTACGAGATTTTTAAGCCCTAAAACCCCTGCTAACGCATCTGTTGTGGAGCCATATGTTTTATCCAGGTTTGTATGTGCGCTGTAAAGGCAAATGTTGTGCTTAATTGCCTGCACAATCAAATTACTCTCAATTGTTTTCAGTTTATCAAAAATTAAAGGGTGGTGTGTTACAACCAAATCGCAATCATTTGTAATGGCCTGCTCTAGAACATCGGATGTAAAAGAGAGCGCCACTAAAACTTTATTGGTATAATCATGGTGCAGGTTAATCTGCCAGCCGGAATTATCCCACGCCTCCGCCAAATCCAAAGATGCATAATCTTCAATCATAGAAATAATTTCATCTGTTTTTATCATAAATCAACTCCAATACTTTTTTTGCTATATTATTCTTATAGTCAAGTTCTATTTTTGTTGTGTTTAATTTTTTATCTATGACCCAAACTTCGTTTTTATCTTGCCCGAGTGCAGTTTTGGCCTCATTTGCAATTATGTAATCACAATTCTTCTTTTGTATTTTTTCTTTGGCGCATTCTACAATATTTTCTGTTGCAAGGCAAAAGCCTACAACTATCTGATTTTCACGCTTATTTTCGCATGCCTCTTTTAAAATATCCCTGTTTTTGACAAATTCTAAAATTAAACTGTCTTCAACGCTTGTAATCTTCTGCTCGGCGTAATCTTTGGCCTTAAAATCCGCTACGGCTGATGCCATAATAAGGCAATCTGCGCCTTCAAAAGCAATATTTACGGCACGCCGCATATCCTCAGCTGTTTGGGCGCGCGTTATTTTATAGTCCCTTTCAATGTCAAAAGTAGCAATTAATTCAACATCAGCGCCCATTTCATAGGCAACATCTGCAAATGCCGTACCCATTTTGCCCGAAGATGCGTTTGAAATATACCTTACAGGATCAATAAATTCTTTAGTGCCGCCTGCTGTTATAACAAGTTTTTTGCCTGAAAGCGGCAAATTTGAAAAAAGAGCTTCTTTTGTTTTATTAAATATTGTGTCAATACTGCCAAGCCTGCCTTTTCCTTCAGCGCCGCATGCCAGAAATCCGACTTCCGGTTCAATTATCGTGCAAGATGCAAATTTAAGCTTTGCCAAATTTTCTTCGACAAAAGGGTTTGCCCACATTCCATCATTCATTGAAGGCGCTATTACAACAGGCTTTTTGCTCCCTAAAAATGCACAAAAAACTGACGTCATAAGGTTATCGCAAATACCGCATGCAAATTTTGAAAGGGTATTGGCGCTTATATGTTCCGTTGAAAAAGCGTTTTCAAATTGTTCTGAATATACAGGGTTTCCGCTTAATGTCTCAAGGGTTTTGACGCCTATAAATTCCATGGCATTTTTAGTAAGAACAATTTTTACATCTGCCCCTTGTTTTTTAAACATTCTTATAATCTCAGGTATCTTGTATGCCGCAATTGTGCCCGTTATGCCTATTAAAATTTTCTTATTTTCCAAGTTCACTGTTTTTTTCTCTTTCATATATTTCTTGCAATTGTTCGATTACGTTTTCAATTGTATCATTCACAAGCGTATATTTAAAGGATTTCATTTCCCCCAGTTCACTTAAAGCCATATTCAAACGTTTCTGAATCGATGTTTCATCTTCGCTTCTGCGTCCTCTTAAACGTTTTTCAAGCTCATCCATACTCGGCGGGGCAACAAATATCGAAACGCAATCAGGGTCTTTTCTCATAACTTGTCTTGCGCCCTGTACTTCAATTTCTAAAAGAACGTCGTAGCCTTGACGCCAGAGGTTTGCGACATAATCTTTTCTTGTACCGTAGTAATTGCCGCCATAAATTGCCCATTCCAAAAATCCGTCTTCGTCTTTTATTTTTTCGAACTCTTGTTTTGTTATAAAAAAGTAGTTGACACCGTCAACTTCGCCTTTTCTTGGGGGTCTTGTAGTTGCCGAAACCGAATACTTAATGTTTTTGTTTGCTTTTAAAAATTCCGTCAAAATTGTACCCTTACCCACGCCTGAAGGGCCTGTTATTACAAAAAGTTTTGGTCTTGCGTTTTTCATGACAGCATTATATCATAAACTAGAGTTTTGCGCACAAAAAAAGGCTTTTAAAAAGCCTTTTTAAATTAGGTTTTATTATATTAAACCTCTGCTAATTCCTTTTTAGACACCCTTGCAATAGCTTCTTCAAGATCTTTTGTAATGCCTTCTTCAAAATCTCTCCAGATGTCTTGGTCGGCTTTATCACCATATTTCATCATAGTGTGCCATTCTGTGCTTTCTTTTATTATATTATCAATTTCGGCTGCTGCTTCTTCGTCATCCTTCATCGCGTGCCATATGTCTGCATAATCCATTACATTATCGCCCATTTCGAAGGTTGCGCCTTGTTGCTTCATTAAATCATTATTTTGTCCGTCAAAGTTTTCTTCTGATTTTGTTTCATCGCTTGAACCAAAGTTAATTTTTGTAATACCTAATTCGGTCAAGGATTTTGCTTCGCCGTTGTAGCCGTTTGTTTTCATTGAAAGACCCCATTCTCTTTCAAGAATCTTAATATCATTAGCATCAAGAACCATATCATCGGCGTTGTTTATTAATCCTGCTTTAAGAGCTAAAGCTTTAAGTGCCGCAAAACCGTCTGTATAGCCGTCAGCAACGCCGTCGCCGTCAAGGTCTGTGTTGTTGCCAAAGCACTCTGAACCGTCTTCGCCAACCGCACCGTCTTTATCTTTATCAAAACATAAAATACCGTCTGCAGAATCGTTAATGTCATCCAAATCGCCGTCGCCGTCAATATCATATCTAATCATATTTTCAGATGTTCTTACACCGTCGCCGTTAAGGTCAAAAGATAGAGGAGAAGCCGTATGAAACTTCTTGGTAGCTTCTTCTGTAGTAACACTTAATTTATTGCTTTTTGTACCGTCAGCTGCTGTTACTTCCTTATTTTCTGCGGTTTTAATAACATATACGGTTGCTTTATTTTTATCTTTACCGTCTATGTATAAAATACCGCTTCCTTCGGCAATTAAATCAAGGCCTTTTAAGCTCTTACCCTTTTCTTGAGTGCCGTAAAGTCTTGCCAAACTTTCATATTTATTTTTATCTTTAGAATTTTGTTTATAGACATGGTATTTGCCATCAGCCCCTTTTGCAATAATGCAGCCTACAAGATCAGATGCTTGAATTTTGCCAGAATCAATCAAACCTTGGATAAATGCCCTCTCAGCGTCAGATAAGTCGCTCCAGCCCTTAACAACAGGATCTGTGGAGGGTGTCGGGTCTGTTGAAGGAGTAGGATCTGTGGAGGGTGTCGGGTCTGTTGAAGGTGTCGGGTCGGTTGAAGGAGTAGGATCTGTTGAAGGGGTAGGGTCGGTTGCATTTTTAACATACGCGTATTTACCTGTTGAAATCGTATATGTAAAAATGTCGCCGTCAGATTCCGTAAAAGTTATAATGTCACCCTCTTGGGTTACATTTGTATTATTTTTATCGTCATTAGCTTTTCCGAAATCGTTTAGCGCTTCTGGGTTATTTACGCTGTAATTAACATATCCAAACCATATCTTTGCGTCAAGAACTGTCATCTCGTGCTCCTTTTACTTTCTTCACTTTATAATTTAATAAAAACAATTTTTTATATACGATTTCAA
Source organism: uncultured Gammaproteobacteria bacterium (assembly GCA_964470205.1). GTDB lineage: Bacteria > Cyanobacteriota > Vampirovibrionia > Gastranaerophilales > Gastranaerophilaceae > CAYYBA01. The sequence continues at coordinate 13,483 of CAYYBA010000012.1, forward strand.
TACTTCTTATATAATTTACAAAACTTAATATTATTCCCTGCTACTTTTACAGTACCTGACTTTTAAAAAAATCATTTTTATTAACCAGAAGGGTAAAGTTTCTAAAAAACAAGTGTGGAAGCTATTTTGGCGTTTTATCAATCTAAAGATTTAGATCTTGCTATCCACCCCAAAGTACCTAAAATTCAATCCCCGTATTGATGTTGAACTACCTTTAAAAGAGTACTATATCCATTAGAAAGAGGAAATTTAAAAAGGAGGATAAAAAAATGAGGAGATGCGGCGAGTTTGGGAGAAAAAAAAGAATTATCGTTTGCGATGACAATTACGAACACGCTTCAGGAATAAGAGAGCTGATAAATCTTGAAAATGATTATGAAGTTATTGCAAATGCGGCAAATGTAAATATAGCAATTGCTTTAATCAAAAAATACCAGCCGGATATTGTTTTAATGGATATTAACATGCCCGAAGTTGACGGCATCACGGGTTTAGCAGAAATTGAAAAGCTGAACACAGAAACAAAAGTTATAGCTCTAACCGGTTACGACGATCCTGATTTAATTTATAGAGCAATGAGATTGGGCGCAAAAGGCTATATTTTAAAAACAATGGTATCTGCTCAATTAATCCACGCACTAAATGAAGTAAGCTTAGGGAAAGTTTATCTGCCAAGCGCTCTAACTTCAAAATTCTTTGAATACTTCCAGGAATTTGAAAAAAATCCGAACGGATATGACGATGAAGGCGAAGAAAATTTCTTAAATTACCTCACAAACAGAGAAGAAGAAGTTCTTGAGCTTTTAACAAGCGGCATTAATTATAAAGGAATTGCAGGAAAATTATTTATATCCGAAACTACCGTAAAAACGCATGTAAATAACATTTTCCAAAAACTACAGGTAAACGATAGAACTCAAGCTGTTCTATATGCTATCAATAAAGGTTTTACAAATAGAAAAAGAGCGAAAATAGCATAAATGAGCTACGTTAATAAAATTTCATTAAAAGAGCTGCTTCAAAAAAGCGAGAGCCGCGTTTTTAATAAAAAAACAATTCTCGATCTTATACGCTCAATTTTAGAACCCATAGTACAAAATAACGCTCCTGCTATGGTTCTAACCCGAATAATAAATGCACAGGAAATAGAAGGTATTCTAAAAAGGCTTGAATACTGTGAAGTCACCAAACTGTACGATTTATCCGACACAAAATATATAAAGAATTACAGCTTTGAAAACCTTGAATTTGTTTTTGCAACATCTTCAAGGTTTTGCGTTTTTTTGATGTGGGATTACTCAAGGGCTGGGGATGAGAATTCATCCCGAATTATTTTAATAATGAATTCAAACACAATTAATGACATTTTTGAAACACTGCAAAGCAAAATGAACATAGATTTAAAAGAAGAATTTTACCAGTATAAGCCTGATAGGCGTGAAAATTTACTTTTAAATGAAGCAATAGAAAATATAGTAGGCGTTTTGGATGAAAACATCGTCGAGAACGAATTCAGAAAGCAGGAAGAAGTTAACACCGCACAAAAAATTGAAGATGCCAAAAAATATGAAAAAACATGCGAAATATGCCATGAAATTAAAAATCAATTAAGTATTATTGATGTTTGGGGGAAAGTTTTGGAAAAAACACATGGCGAGTGTGATGCTGTTAGTTCAATTAAAAAATCAACGGAAGTAATTTTGGCGCAAATTAGGGAATTGCGCAGGGAAGAAAGCTTTAAAATAGATAAATATTGCTTACAAAACAGTATTAAAACCGCTATAAATATGACAAAAGAAATTTTAAAACAGAATAACAATAGTATTTTATTTGATGATCACGAGCAAGAAACATTAGTTTTGATTGATGAAAATAGATTTTTAGTTGTTTTAATAAACATAATTAAAAACGCTAATGAAAGCATTAAAAATAGCGAAATTGAAATCAGCACTGCAGACGATAAAAACTATTTAAATATAGAAGTTAAAAATAAGGGTCCTAAAATACCCGAAAAAATACAAGAAAAGATTTTCGTCAAAAATTTCACCACAAAAGAAAAAGGCTGGGGGCTCGGGCTTTTTATTTGCAGAAAATACATGGAAAAAATGCACGGTGCACTTGAACTTTCACACTCTGACGATGCTTATACCGAATTTTTGATTAAAGTTAAAAAGGCTACTTAGGCTATACTTCTTGTTCTTTAAGCGTAAGCGCTATTCTTCTGTCATCCGGATTAAATTTAAGAACAATAACATCAATAGTGCCGCCCGCTTCTAAAACAACACCTTTTTCGTTCTGATATTGGACAACTTCACTGTGGGGCAAAAGTGCTTCAACACAAGGATAAACCTCGACAAAAGCGCCAAAATGGCGAATTCTTGTAATTTTACCTTTTATTTTTTCGCCTTCCTGAATTTTACCCTTCGTTTCAACCCATGGGTCAGGCTCTAAATTCTTCAAACTCAAAGAAACTCTGTTTTTATCGTAATCAATTCCTATAATTTCAACTTCAATTTTTTGACCCACCTGCAACACATCCATAGGATGTTCAACCCAGCGCCAGGAAATTTGTGATAAAGGCAAAAGCCCATCCACGCCCCCGATATCAACAAAAGCGCCAAAATCGGCAATTCTTACAACCGTCCCTTTAACAATTTGGCCGACTTCAAGCTGGCCGAATACATCTTTTCTGATGTCTTCAATACTGTCTGTGAAGGCTTTACGGTTAGAGAGAATAAAATTATTTTGTGCCATATCAAGTGTTAAAATTTTAAGCTCAAGAGTTGTATTAACAAGATTGTCAACTTCTTTAACGCGCAGATGAGACGACGGAACAAAACCCCTGATTCCTTTAACATCAACTAAAATACCGCCTTTGACAACAGATACCACAGTGCCCTCAACCACTTCATCTTTATTTTTGATTTCTTCAAGTTCCTGCCAGCCTTGTGCCAGTGCAACTTTTTTGTAAGATAAAGTCAAGCGGCCGTCTTCATCTTCGCTCTGACAAATTAAAAATTCATAAGTTTCACCTTTTTTCAAGATATCTTCAATATTATCTTCGCGGTTTATTTTTGCTTCCCTCATGGGACAAACAGCATTTGTTTTAGCCCCGATATCAACCAAAGCACCTTCACTGTCATACGAACAAACAACACCTTTAACAATATCTCCGGCTTTGAAATTATACTCATAATTTTTGAGCAGTTTTTCGAACTCTTCGTCGGACATAACCTTTACAGCCATAGTTTTCAACCTTTAAATCGTATTTACATTATTATTATAACAAATCTTTTACATATTTAGACATGTATTATAATATTTCTTAACATTTGTTATATATATCGTATCCCATTTCATAAAAAAAATGTTTGCCAAAGACAAACATTTAATAAACACGAGGATATTAAGAGAGAGTAATTTTTTATTTATATAACTTGTTTTGTTTAACTTCCATTTAAAAATAATTCCCTTACACCTATATAAAAAATATTTGTTCCAAAAAATTGCCTTTTACATTTTATACTTGTAACAAAATGTAAATTTTAGAATTTTTTATTTAAAGATTTAAAAACAAAAGACGTCAATAAGAAAGTGTATAAAAAAGGAAGGACCACATTATGCTTGATATTGACAAACTTACCATGGGAAAAGATGTTAACCCTAAAAAATTTATGCAAGTAGCCCAAGAGCAGGATATGACTGATGAGAAAATGATGAAAATTGCGGCATCCGACGGGAATGCCCTAGATATTTCAGCGAAAGATTTAGAAAATTATGAAAACGGGCTTGTTAATTTTGACGATGCGCCTGAGGATGAAACACAAACCGGAGGGCCAAAAATTACAGACAGTACAAAAGTAAAACAGGATGATGAAGGCAAAAGCTATATTACCGTAGAAAAAAAAGGGAATAATTGCCTTGAAAGGATTATAAGGAAACAGTACGGAGTTGAACTAAATACCCCTGAAGGCCAGGAAATAGCAACACAAATTATGTCAATGAACCCTCAAATATACGATGCCGGCAGAAAAGGCACAGGAGATGTTGCAGGCATTGCGGGCTCAGGTACTTATATAATAACAGGGGAGAGAATGTATTTACCAAATGGTGAAGCTACAGCAGCAACAGATGCAGGAGTTGTTGATCCTACGGCAAGCTACCTGGTCACTGATGACCCTCAAGATGTTCCGGAGCAAACGCCTTCAGCACCGGAAGTAGAAGTACCCAAAGATATACAAAAGCTTGTTACAGGACTTCAAGGTGCCCTAATTCCTGAAGACGGCGGGTATGCAGATGAAACTGTAGTAACAGAATTAATTGAGGCTGCAAGTCCGGAACAAATGTATGCGCTTGATACTTATTGGAGTGAAACACAAGGTGTAAGCTTCTCTGAACAAGTTCAATCATCTTTAGGCGTTGCACAAGATAATGACCTTGTAACGTCAATAGAAACCAAAATACAAGATGGTAAAACTATAGCAGAACAAAAAGCTCAGGCAGAAATACAAAAAGCATACAAAAGCTTGCCAAAAGCAGCGCAGGAAGCTGCCGATATTATAAGCAAAATGCTTATAAACGTCGAAGAAGACGCGGATTCCCAGCAAATTTACAGTGCCATTTTAAAACTGTATAATGATAAAACAGTCGAATTGGATGCATACTTGCAAAAGGCTTATGGTGTAACATTGGCTGATACAATCAGCGAAAATCTTAGCGGGCAGGATGCAGATGATATGGTAATGGTTATAAATGCAAGAATTAATAACCCTACGCATACAAGAACAAAAGAAGAGATGACAGCGCTAAAAACAAGGCTTGGCGATATTTTAACCGAGGAATCTCTTGATAGAGATGCTTTGTCAGAACTTTTAATAGGTGAAAACGTTACAACACAAGCAATGGAAGCCCTAGACAAATATTGCAGAGAAAACTTAGGCACATCTTTAGCTGCCGCCGTATACGCAAACTGCGATATTGAAGATTCAAGCGTGCTTATAGGCTGGCTTCAAAATTACAAAATAGTGCCAAGCACCTCAAAGAAAGCTCAAGCAACAGGTGAAGACTTGGCGCAAGCCTTAGGCAAAAATGGAGATACCTGGGGTATCAATGAAGACGAAGTTTACGAAATTCTCGGGAATTATTCAAACGCAAGTCAAGAAAGCCTGCTTAATTTAAATGATTACTGGGCAAAAACTTACGGCTGCAGCCTTATTGATGAAATGCAAAATTATACAGAATTTCAAGGGCAAGAACAAACAGATTTAACAGCTGCAATTAAAGCAAAACTTTCAGGCAAAAGTATTCCAAGAACAAAAGAGCAAATGACGGAATTAAAAACAAATCTCTCGACAGCAATTGAATCTCAAGATGTAACCGCACTGAGCAGCCTTTTAATAAGTTCAAATCTGACACCAGATGCAATGTCTGCTTTAGACAGGTACTGCAGGAAAACTTACGAAAATAAATCTTTATTGACAATTCTTCAAGAACAAAATCTTGCTTCAACTGCTTTAATAAAGTGGCTTGAAAGTTACGGGCTTGAGTAAATAAAACTTAAAAAACCTATTTACATTAGAACAAAAACCCTCTATAATATCTGTAAAGAAAGTATGGGGGGTTTTAACCTATGGAGAACTTAAAAATAGCAATAGGATGCGACCACGGAGGATTTTTGCTCAAAAATAAAATTGCACGGCATCTTGAAGCTATGAATTTACAGTTCAAAGATTTCGGCTGTTATACGAGCGAATCTGTTGATTATCCCTCTGTTGCAAAAGATGTGGCGCATGCTGTTGCCGCAGGTGAATATGGGCGCGGTATTTTAGTGTGCGGTACCGGGCTTGGCATGTCAATTGCAGCAAATAAGGTTAAGGGCATAAGGGCAGTGGCTCTTGAAAATACCTTTTCTGCGCGGGCTTCGCGCGCACATAACGATGCAAACATCTTGTGTTTGGGAGAACGTGTTTTGGGCGAAAATTTGGCACTTGATATTGTTGATACGTGGCTTAAAACAGATTTTGAAGGCGGCCGCCACAAACGCAGAGTAGATATGCTTGAATAAATAGTACAAAAAGACTCACAGTTGTCTTATGAAAAAAACATAGGTTATTAGTAAAAATAGATTATGAAAAAAAATATTTTAATACTTGCAATTTTAATAGCTCTTACGTCACAGAACGGTTTTTGTGACACTTATGATGCGCAAAGCAACGCGCAGCTGAATGAATACTATAATAATGCCGTAACTCTTTTTAAGGCAAACAAATATTCTTCGGCAATTTTGGAATTCAAAAAAGTCCTGCGTGCGCGCCCTTACGATGATACGGTTAAAAACGCTCTTGTTTCGGCATATTTAGCACGTGCCGAATATTATGCCAACCAAAATAGTCAGCCTAAAAAAGCAATAGTTGACCTTAAAAGTGCTCTTTACTATTTAAAATATTGGAATAGCGAAAATTTATCAGAAAAACAGCAGGCAATGGCGGGCTCTGTTCAAAAAAGTTTAAAGGAAATGGAAGCAAGTTCTACGCCTAACCAAAGTGCCGCACAAAGGTTTGAAAACGCAAAACTTTTACGATTCCAGGATGAATTGCCCGCTGCAGGTTATGAATTTGCGCAGCTTTTTAATAATGCAACTTACGCCATGCAGGCGTATCAAAACGCGGGTGACATTTATAAATCTTTGAATAATCAGCTTGATGCCATAAACTCTTACAGAAACGCCATCAAAATTGATCCCAAAAACGCTAACATACACTTCAGATACGCTTTAATATTAGAAGAAATAGGTAATAATGAGGCTGCAGGCGAAGAATACAACCTGGCCCTTCAATATGGTGATAAAAATCCTGAACTTTTAGATAAGCTTGAACAGCTTTGGCTTGCAAGAACTATTGAAAACCCGAAAAATGCCCAGGCTTTTATAAATTTGGGAACAGTTTTGCAGAAGAAGGGCGATTATACAAACGCAAGAATTCAATATGAAAAAGCCCAGGCGCTTGACCCGACAGATTCAACAGCAGCGCTTAATTTAGCTTCTCTGTACGTTTCTAACAACAATTTTACACAGGTTATACCTCTTTATGACAGTATGCTTGCAAAAAATCCCAATGACACTAAAGTTCTTGGATATAAGGCTGTTGCTTACGAAAAATTAAATGATTGGAAAAGCGCCATTAACACTTACAAAAAAATATTAGAAATTGACCCCACAAACAAAGTTGCAGCCGAGGCGGTTGATGAATTGGCACGCAAAAATCTTACGGGACAAGATTTATTAGCTTATCTTGAAAATTACGCACAAAAATACCCCCAAGATTACCAGGCACAATACGATTGCGCTTATGAACTGCACAAAATCGGAAATGTGGAGCGCGCCATACCTTACTATAAAAAATCAATAGCAATAGACCCGAAAAAACCTGAAGGCTACGTGAATTTGGCACAAATTTATTATACAAAGGGCGACATAAAAAGTGCCGAAGAAGTTATTAACGCAGGACTTTCTTATAAGCCAAACGATACTCAGCTTAGCGGATTAAAAGAAACAATGAATGCGCAAGAAGCAAACAATTTATTTGAAAGTGCCGCAAGCCTCTGGAATCAAAAAGATTACAAGGGTGCTCTGGAAAAATATTTAAAAATTCCTCCAAAAATGCAAACGGTTGAAGTTTTAAGTGCAATAGGATCCTGCTATTTTGAATTGAACGATTGGCGAAATGCAATTAATTACTATGAAAAAGCCATTGCCCAAAAACCCAATGACACAGAAATTATGTATGCGCTTGCCAGTGCTTACCTTGAGCTGAATCAAAACGATAAAGCAAAAATTTATCTGGATAAAATTCTTGTGCTAGAGCCCGATAATCAACAGGCAAAAACAGCACTTGGCTTGCTTGAACAAAGCAGCAGCGCGCAAAAATTAAATGAAGCCGCAGCATATATAGAACAAAAAAATTACCCTAAAGCAATGCTTGCTTTAGATGAGGTAATAAAAATCGACCCTAAAAGCGCTTACGCCTTTTACTATAAAGGTGTAATTTATGAAAATCAGAAAAAAATCTCTGAAGCGGTAATACAATATAAAAAAGCTATAACATTAGACCCCGGCTTTATATCAGCTTATTATTCTGTTGCAACACTTTTAGACGGACAAGAAAAATACTCTGAAGCCGTAAGTTATTATGATAAATTTATTGAACTTAAAACAAAAGAAGGCACACAAAAAGACGAATACACAACTTACGCTAAAAAAAGAAGCGCAGAACTTAAGGCATACTTGAAAAATGCAGCGTCTAAATGATATTTCACAAATAAAAGTCATACAAGCCCCTTTAGCGGGAATTTCGGATTATGTGTACAGGCATCTTATAAGAAAATACGGCTCGAAGTGCCTGCTAACAACAGAGATGCTATCGGCTGAAGCTTTAAACAACAAATCGAACCCCAAAGACCCTATATTAAAGTTTGATGACACCCACTACCCCCTTAGTTTTCAGCTTGCAGGGCATAAGCCTGCTATGATGGCAAAGTGTGCAAAGCTTTTAGAAGATAGGGCAAGCACAATTGACCTTAATTTCGGCTGCCCCGTTAATAAAGTTGTAAAAGGGCAAGACGGCTGTGCTATTATGAAAACGCCTCAATTAGCCTGTGATATTGTGCGCGCAATAAAAGATGTTATAGATATCCCCTTAAGTGCCAAATTCAGGCTGGGATGGGCAAAAGAAAACGAAAATTTTATAGAATTTGCCCTTATGCTTGAAGATGCCGGAATTGATTTTGTGACGCTCCACGGACGCACACGCTCTCAAATGTATGGAGATAAGGCAGATTGGGAAAAAATTGCACAATTGGTAAAAGAATTAAAAATTCCCGTATTTGCAAATGGGGATATCAGAACAGTTGATGACGCCATAAATTGTCTTAATGTCACAGGAGCGCATGGGATTTCAATAGGCAGAGGAATTATGGGCGATTTTACATTGCCATATCGTATTGAACATTATTTAAAAACAGGCGAAAGGTTGCCCCCGCCCGAGTTAGATGATAAAATAGAAATGCTAAAAGAGCACATAATGGGCGAAATTGACCTTAGAGGCACAATTAACGGAATAAGATTTATGCGCAAATTTTACGGTTTTTATATTGCAGGTATTAAAAATGCTGCAAAATACAGACAGGTTTTAGTAACACTTTGCAACCTAGAAGAAATTGAAAGGGTTTTAGATGACATATTATGTCTATCTGCTGCAAACAGAATGTGACACAATTTATTGCGGAATAGCAAAAGATGTTGAAAAAAGGTTTCAAGAACACCTCTCGGGCACAAAAAATAAGGGTGCAAAATACACAAACGCCCATAAACCCGTGAAAATTTTATACAAATGCGCCTATGAAACAAAATCTCTTGCAATGAAAGAAGAAGCAAGGATTAAAAAATTAAGCCGCAGGGAAAAAGTTGAGTTTATTAAAAATCCGTTGGCTTAAAGATTTAAAATTGTGCCAACTAAAAATAATTCCTTGCTTGCAAACTATGATATAATAATGTGCATGGAAGATAAATTTATAGAAAATAACTATACGCAAATAAAAATGGGGTTCACGCTTGCAGAAGTTTTAATAACGCTTGCTATAATCGGTGTTGTTGCGGCTCTTACAATTCCAACGATAGTTAAAAATTACAAAGACCAGCAAGCTGTAGTAAAGCTTAAGAAGGCGTATTCAACTTTATCAAATACCACAAATTTAATAATATCTCAGGAAGGTGTGGTTAAAGATTGGAATACTTCCATTCAAAATACTTACGGGCTTTACAAAAAATATCTGAAAGTTTCAAAAGATTGCGGCACGCAGCCCGGCTGTATGCCCCAAACACCATATAAATATCTGTATAGTATCGGTTCATCAGGGGATTGGGATAATGATACAAACCGCTACAAAATGGTTTTAGCGGACGGTTCTCAATTTTCAATATCGGATTTCAGTGCTTCCTGCGGGAACAACAATCCGAGCAATAGCGGCTCTAACAATATATGTGCAATTTTTGCCTTTGATATAAACGGTGTCCAAGCGCCAAATCAGGTCGGACGTGATTTATTTTTGTTTGTGCTTCAAGAAAAAGGAATAAGACCTGCGGGGTGCGATATTGAAGGCATGTGCCAAAAAGGCTACTCCGGTTATGCCTGCGCGTGCAAAGTTATAAGAGAAGGCAAAATAGATTACTAACACAAGCAAAAATGTAAAATTTTAAGTTTTTCTTGCACAAGTCAAAAAATATCAATATAATGATATTATGACAAATGTTAATAAAAATAACCCGCTTGAAAATTCTTGCGAATACATAAAAAAATCTTTTGAACTTAAAAATTTAAAACTCTACAAAGAAGCAATTGAAATGCTTTATAAAGCATTAAGCTGCGAAGACAATGATGTGCCAAATATTGAAATTATTTCACAAATTGGCGACCTATACCTGCTTTTGAAAAATTATGACAGGGCAATTGAAGAATACGGGCATGTTTTAGAAATTGAACCGCTCCATAACCATACACTTTTTCAGCTCTGTGAAATATATTTTTTGCAAAAAAGGTACAGTGAGGCGCTGGATTTAATTAAAGAAGTTTGTGAAAATTCAAAAAAAACGGTTCATTTTATTAAATATTTTCAAATCCTGTACAAACTCGAAAAATTTGATGAAATCGCACAAATTTATGAAAAATTGGATGAAAAATCGCAAAATAATGAAGAAATTTTATACATAATGTCTTTAAGCTCTAAAGGCAAAAAGCGTGCTTTTTTAGATAAAATAATTGCCCAGCATAAAGAACATTTGGATGCCCACTTTGATTTAGGCGTCCTTGATTTTGAAGAAAATAAACTTGACAGCGCCCAAGCCCACTTTGAATTTGTTATTAAAGACCAAAAAAATGCTCAGGCGCAAGACTATTTAGGGCTTATATACCAAAAAGAAGGGTTTTTTAATAAAGCAATCGAACATTTTTATAATGCCTGCAAGATTGATAAAGCCAAAGGAGAATACTATTTTAACCTTGCAAAAGCGTACATTGATGTTTTTTGGTTTGATGAAGCACAGGTGGCTATTCAAAAATCTTTAAAATTGGCACAATTTAGAAATTTTGAGTTCGATTTTAGCGAACATTACTATACTTTGGCCTGGATTAACTGGCAGAGAAAGAATTTTAAAAATGCACTTTTAAATATAGTGCTTATTGAACTAGATTCAATGTTTTTTCTAAATGCTAAAATTTTAAAAAAT
>CAYYBA010000013.1:0-7756 GCA_964470205.1 uncultured Gammaproteobacteria bacterium
TAACAAATACGCTAATATTTATATTGATATTAACGGGCAAAAAAAGCCCAACGTTGTTGGAAAGGATTTATTCAGATTCAATTATTGGATTTGTTATCCGACACCGACCAGTTCAAATAACGGAAAACTTACTCCTGCCGGTGTTCCCCTAACAAGGGATGAAGCATTAAATAACACGCCTTCCGGGTGCAATAAGAACGCCAACGGGATTTTTTGCGCAGGTGTCATTATGTATGACGGCTGGCAGATTAAAGACGATTACCCTTGGTAAAAGTTATTTTTAATGTTTTGAAAAATATTATTTCAAAAGAAGGTACGGTTCAATATTTAATGCTTGTGCAATTTTAAAAACAGTTTTAAGGCCGGGCTTATTGATATTTACTTCTATTTTTCCCATAAAATCCAGACTTATATCGGCAAGTTCAGCTAATTTTTCTTGTGTTAATCCGGCTTCTTTCCTGTATTTTTTAATATTTTCGCCAAGTTTTTTGTAAAGATTAGTGTATTCCATTTACTAATTTTACTGGATATGATACAGTAATGTTACTGGATATGCAACAGTAAAGGAGGAAATATGTCAGAAAAATTTATTTCAGCATTTACTTTGGCGGAAGTGTTAATTACCCTCGCTATAATTGGCGTTGTGGCGGCACTTACAATTCCAACCGTTGTGAAAAACTATCAAAAAACTCAGACGACTTCAAAGTTGAAAAAAGCTTATTCAACTCTAAGCCAGGCATATAATAATTCTCAAGCTGAAAACGGTATGTATCAAACATGGGATAAGGGGGAAGATATGGATGCAACGGAATATTTTAACAGATACTGGAAACCTTATTTAAAAGTTTCAAAAATATGCATCAGTTCTTCCGATTGCGGATATAAAAGCAGTATGCCCTGGAAACAACCTAATGGCATTACATACGAGATGAACATTGTTTATTCGGGCATGAGAGAAACATTTTTAACACCTGACGGTATGCTTTTTGTAATTTTTACAAAAAGCGGGTCAGTCACTATCGCCGATACCAACATTTATGTTGATTTAAATGGTTCCAAAGAACCCAACCGGCTGGGCAGGGATGTATTTCATTTTATCAGAACAGATAAAGGGATACTTCCACGTTGCTATAATGAAGATAAAACTTATATTGACAATAGATGTAAAGCAGAAAGCGGCGTGTGTTGCGTGGCAAAAATTGCACGCGAGGGGTGGGAGATTAAGGATGACTATCCTTGGTAGCCTGCCGTCATTCTGAACTCGTTTCAGAATCTAAAAGCTCAGATCCTGAACCAAGCGTCGTCGTGCTCCGTGCCACCTCCTTATCGGCGCTGTCACATCCGCACCGGCTGCCGCCTACAACCACACACTCAATTTATTTGCTTTTTTGAAAAGCTCATATGTATTTTGCATTAAAATTGCAATGGTCATAGGGCCAACGCCGCCCGGAACAGGTGTTATCAGGCTTACTTTTTCTTTAATGTTTTCAAAATCAACATCTCCGGTTAATTTACCGTCCCCTCCCCTTACAATTCCTACATCAACAACAACGGCACCTTCTTTTACCATATCTTCCGTGATTAAGTGTTCAAAACCTGTGGCACTTATTAAAATATCGGCACTTCTTGTAATATCGCCCAAATTCGCTGTCTTGGAATGCGCTATAGTGACCGTTGCATCACGGTTTAAAAGAAGCTGCGCCAGAGGTTTACCCACAATGTTTGAGCGCCCCACAATTACTGCATGTTTACCTTTTAATTCAACATTATATTCATTTAAAAGTTTTATAATGCCCAAAGGCGTGCAGGGAATGGCATACGGGTTTGTTTGTGTTATAAGCTTGCCTAAATTTAGCGGGTGAAAGCCGTCAACATCTTTTTTAGGGTGGATTTTATCAATAAATTCCTGGTCGTTTAAGTGCTTTGGCAGAGGCAATTGCAGCAAAATAGCCGTTATATCTTCATCTTTATTCAACTTATCTATAATATCGCTTAATTCTTGTGCTGTTGTGCTTTCATTAAGCTTTATTATATTTGAATTTATTCCGCATTGGCGTGCTGTTTTTTCTTTTTTATTAACATATACCTGGCTTGCGGGGTCGTGTCCTACCAGAATTACTGCCAGCGTAGGTTTTAAAAGCGATTCCCTTGTGGATTCTTGTATTTCGAATTTTAAATTTTCTAAAATTGTTTTAGATAATTTTTTCCCGTCTAAAATTTTTCCCGTCATAAGCCCTCCTTTTGCGGTAAATTCAGCCTTACATAAAAATCTTTAATCGCGCCCTTAATGTTTTCATTCATATTATCCGTATTTGAAAAATCTTTGATAATTCCCAAAACATCAAGCCCCCAGGAGTTTAGCTGCTCCAAGGTTGAATTAATTTCTTCTTCTTTAACTCTGTTTAAAATAATTCCGAATTGTCCGTTATCGGCATATTTGCTTGAGAATTCATAAATATTGCTTGCAAGATGAACAGAAGCACTATTGCCGTTTGTGACAACAAGAGCTGTATCTATAGGGTAATCAACAAGCTGGTTTAAATATTTAAGGTCAAATTCGCAATCAAATATAACAAAATCGTACCTGTCTATTAATTTCACAAGCGCTTCATCCATCTGGTGTGTAATCGGGCAGCGGCAGTCTTTTGAAGCAACAAGCCAGGATACAATAATATCAACATTTTCATCAACATTTACTATAATATCTTCAAGCGCCCATTCAATGTATTCCTGTTTGGTCATACCTTCGGGAATGCCGGTTTTATATTCATGTTTGCCGCTTCTGATACCGTATATGGTAGAGCGGATTTTAAGCCCGAAGCGCTCGGGCAGCTCGCATGTTAAGTCATTATCAACCAAAAGGATTGTTTTTTGCGGGTGCAGTTCTTTGATAACTTCACAAAATGCTCTCACCAAAGTGGTTTTGCCGCTTCCGCTTTTTCCGATTAGCGCCAGAGTTGATGTCATTTAACACCTCTCAGACTTTCGCTCAATTTCTTTGTTAATTGAACGGCAAAAACAGCTTCCCTTATGCTTAAAGAGCCGCAGCCGCAGGAGGGTGTTATAAAACTTTGTTTTAAAATAAGTTCTCTGGGTATTTTTTTGCGAATTAAATAGTTTAAGGATTCTTCAAATTTTTCCATTATTTTATTTTCATCAAGCTCCCTGAGCGCTTCTTTGTCAAGTGTGGGGATAATTCCAAACGCCAAAAAGCCGCCATGCTCTATAAAATTTTTAATTTGTTCGGCGTAAGTTGAAATATTTTGCGCAAAAGAAAAGGCATCAAAATTGATTATATCAACATCCGCGTTAATTGAAACATTCCAATCTGTTTTGCCGCAGCAGTGAATGCCTGTCATTCCCCCGAATTTCTTAATTATATCTGAAATTTGGCGAATCATTTCAACAACATCCTCATTTTTTACCGTCAAAAATGCGCAGGAGCCTACTTGCGATACGGAAGGCTCATCCATAAAAATTATAGGTTTAGAGTTGCTTGATGCTTTTTTAAATTCTTTTATTTGCCATAAAGCCTTCAGTGCCAATGTTTTTACTATCATATCCCTTATGGTTTCATCATAAAAAGCGCATTTGCCGTTTTCGCAATTTATTGATGTAGAAAATGTAAAAGGGCCGGTTATTGAGCCTTTTATAAAAGGGGGTTTATATTCTTTTAATTTTTCTGTAAATAATGCGAAAGTATTTGAATACGGGGCTGTAATTGCATATTTATCAAGCATTTTGGCGCAATCTTGCAGATTTGCGCTTGATATAACATTTTCAAAATCAAAGTAGAGTTCTTCAAGTTTTTCAAAAAATGTTTCAGTTTCTTGATTTATGAAACATCCCTTTTTATTTTCTTCAAACCCCGCAAGGTTTTGCGTGAACTGTAAAACCATATCTTCACAACGTTTGAAGTGCGGTAATTGAGGCCAGAACGGAATATTCGTGTAATTATCGAAAATAAATTCAATAGCATCAACGGGTGCTTCTTCTCCTTTAAACGGAAGCGATCCTATTCCTGTATAATTTAAACTTAGCTTGGTCATTTACTTATTATAAAATAAAATTTTTTCCTTGTAAAAAAGATAAAGATTTTTTAATCAAAATCGGTTAAATCAATTTCAAAATCAAAGAAATCTTTTGGCGTAATTTCAAGAGCTGCAAACATTCTGTATAAAGTTGAAAGCTTGGGTTCCACAATTCCGTTTTTAATTTCGCTCAATCCGCCTTTTGAAATTCCGGAAGAATAAGCAAGCTTTTCCCAAGATATACCCTTATTTTTCCTTAAAATATCAATTCTTTTTGCTATTGAAATGTTAAATTTTTTCATTTTTCATCCATTTGAACTACGTTTATCATACAAATTTAGTTCAAATAAATAGTTCGACATGTCGAATTTTGTGTTATCATATTAAACATGTTAAAATAATTAATAAAGGAGAATGTATGAAAAAGGCTTTCACTCTTGCGGAAGTTCTTATAACATTGGCAATAATTGGTGTTGTGGCAGCGCTTACAATCCCAAGTATTGTACAAAATTACCAAAAAACCCAAGTTGTTACCCAATTGAAAAAAACTTACTCCGCCCTCGCTAACACCACAAACCTTGCAATAGCGGAATATGGGCCTATTACAGGTTGGGAAGTGGGTGAAAATGGGCCGGGACAAGCCGGTGTCGATTTTGCAAATAAATATTTAATACCATATTTAAAAGTGTTAAAAAACTGTGAAAACATAACAACGGGCGATTGCAGGTTTGATTGGAATTATCTGAATAAGGAAACCTCAGGCTATCTTGATTCAAACTATTCAAGATTTTACCTTAATGACGGAACACTTATCGGGGTTATAGCATATAATGGCGCTGCCAGATATGCGGTGATTTATATTGATGTAAACGGTCCGAAAAAACCCAATACTTACGGCAAAGATATTTTTATATTTAACTATTGGATTTATTACTATTCTGCAACAAGCGAGCATAACGGCAAATTTGTTTCCTGGGGTTACAATGTTATTGACAGAAATGAACTATTAAGCGATGGAAATACGAATTATTGCAACAAAAGCAGAAGAGGGTTTTATTGTTCGGCAGTTATTATGAAGGACAGCTGGCAGATTAAAGATGATTATCCGTGGTAGAATGAGATAATTATAAAAGCTTGCAAATTCTCTGAAGCGTTGCGTTTTTTAAAAAAAATGATACAATTAAAGTACTATTAACGGAAGGTGGAAGAAATGAAAAAAAGCAATAAGGCAATGGGGGCCTTAGCATTCACTCTCGCAGAGGTTCTAATAACCCTTGCAATAATTGGTGTTGTGGCAGCGCTTACAATCCCAAGTATTGTACAAAATTACCAAAAAACCCAAGTTGTTACCCAATTGAAAAAAACTTACTCCGCCCTCGCCAACACTACAAACCTTGCAATAGCGCAATACGGGCCGATAGCCGGGTGGGAGTTTTATGATTACAGCCAAACAGTACCGGGCACTACAATGAAAGGGTCTGAGCATTTTGCAAAAACCTACTTAATGCCGTATCTAAAGGTTTCTAAGGATTGTGGTTTAGATAAATGCAAATACTCGTCAGTTTATCTTAATGGCAGTAATTGTAATGGTTTTTCTGATCCTAATAAATATATTTTTATTTTAAATGATGGCACAACGATTTCTTGTATTTTTATGGATTATATCAGCGAAGGTTCTAGATATGCAAATGCAACCATATATATTGATGTAAATGGTTCTAAAAAACCAAACATTTTGGGTAAAGATATACACTATTACAGATACAGTATCATCAGTAACGGTAATCCATATGGCAAATTTGTACCGGATGCTTTTGGGTCAAGCCGAGAAGATTTAATTAATCATTCTTCATATGGATGTCAAAAAGGGAAAACCGCAACTCGTTGTACAACCCTTATAATGCGCGATGGCTGGCAGATGAAAGATGATTACCCGTGGAATTAGCATCTTGCAAAAGCTGAACTTATGTATTAATCTTATGCTATGAAAAATATTTTAGTTATAAATTTTGGCGGAATTGGCGATGAAATTCTGTTTTTGCCCACAATCGCTACACTTAAAAAAGAATTTAAGGATTGCAAAATAACTCTTTGTCTTGAAAAAAGAAGCCGTGCAATAGGTGATTTAACGCCATTAATTGACGATATGATTTTTGCCGATATTAAAGCCGCAGGTGCTCAAAAATATTTTGAAATTTTAAAAATGTTGTTTAACGTTTGGGGCAAAAAGTTTGACATGGTAATATCAAGCGGAAAATCGCCCGCAATTGCTGTTATTGTGTTTTTAACGGGTATAAAAAAGCGCCTCGGGTATAAAACAAAAACCTCGTTTTTGCTAACAGATTCAACTCCCTTAAATGAAAACCAGTACGCTGCAAATATGTATCATGATTTAATTAAACCTTTAACAAAAATTGAATGTGAACGCCCTAAAATTGAGGTTAAAGATGAAAATGCTGCTGATTACCTTTTAGGCGATAAATTTTTAAAAGAAGGCTTTGTGGCGCTTCATCCGGGGGTTAGTAAAATAAGCATTGAAAAAAATATTATAAAATGCCCGACGGCGGATTTTTGGGTCAGCCTTATAAACAGCATGCTTAATTCGGGCAAAAACGTTGTGCTTTTGGGCGGGTACGATGATAAAGAAACTGTTGAAAAAATTACGGCGCAAATCAAGAGCAGTGAAAATTTCTTAAATCTGTTTGGAAAAACAAAAAATATGATGGATATGGTGCGCATTATAAATAAGGCGCAATGTATGATATGTGTGGATTCTGCCCCCATGCATGCGGCAGTTGGGCTTAATAAAAAAGTGCTTGCAATTTTTGGCGGCACAAATGAAGAGAAACTTTTACCTAAAAATCCTAATTTTATACCGATTTTTAACCCAATCCCGTGCAGGCCCTGTTTATGGGATAAAAGGCAGACAACATGCGCTGAACTAAAATGTTTGGATATTAAGACAGATGATGTTTTAAGATATTTGTAAAACCGCAAAGCTCTTTTATTTACGCAATATGTAAATTTATGTTAAGAAAACCATAAGAAGTATATAAAAAATAGTCAATTTTTTCATACAAAATTTTTTTATATAAGTAAGAGAATAAAACAATTGCAGATAAAGGAGAACAGCAATGGCGAGAGTACTCATTTCAATGCCCGAAAAATTTTTAGATGAAATTGATTCAGTGGCAGACAATGAAAACCGTTCACGCTCAGAATTAATCAGAGAAGCACTTAGAACTTACATCCACAGAAACAAGGTTCGCGAAAATACATTTGCAACTAAAAACGCAGCCCTTCTAGAGACGCTTTTAGATTAATGTTTCCTAATTGAGGGCACGGCTACTAGATTTAAAAACACACGAGAGAACACCACACACGAGAGAGAGAAAAGACGGCACACACGAGAGGACGTCAAAGTTTAAGGCATACTTATTTAGTATGCCTTTACTATTAAAGATTTATAGCTTTTGAAACAGCCACTTTTCCCGAACAAACAAACTCTTTAATTCCGAAAGGTTTTAGCAATTCCAATGCCGCATTAATGTTTTTGTCATTGCCTACTACCTGAACTGTGTAGGTCTTATCTGTAACGTCTATAATTTTTGAATCAGTTGATTGCACACACTGCAAAATTTGCGTACGGTTTTCATCGTTTGCATGCACCTTTATAAGCCCTATCTGTACTTCAATTGCTTCAGATACGTTTAAATCCATAACTT
>CAYYBA010000013.1:7766-15214 GCA_964470205.1 uncultured Gammaproteobacteria bacterium
GAACCAAACGGTTTAATTGTTTTAAAATTTGCTCAATTGCAGCAGGGTCTCCGGGCGTTACAATTGTGACTCTTGAATATGCCCTATCCAGCGTCGGCGCTACGGTTAAACTTTCAATGTTAAAGCCGCGCCCCGAAAAAAGGTCTACTATTCTTGAAAGCACCCCGGGCTCGTTTGTAACAGATACTGAAATTGTGTGATTGTTCATTTTTTCTCCTAACCGCAGTCGTTTGACAGCAACACTTCATTTAAAGGCTTACCCGCAAGCACCCAGGGATATACCATCTCAAAGCTTTCGCAGACAAAATCAAGTATAACAGGCGTTTGGGCTTTAAGCGCACACTCAAGCGCAGGGATTATTTCTTCTTCTTTTTCAACCTTAATACCTATAGCGCCGTAAGATTCTGCCAGTTTGACAAAATCCGGGTGGCTTATTTTAGTCTGCGAATAGTGTTTGTCAAAAAGCTTTTCCTGCCACTGGCGCACCATGCCTAAATAGCCGTTATTAATAACACAATTTATAACCTTAAATCCGTAATCCATGCAGGTTGCAAGTTCTTGAATATTCATCTGAATGGAGCCATCGCCCGCTATATTTAAAACAACTTTGTCTTTCTGCCCCACACATGCGCCCATAGCCGCAGGAAAACCAAAACCCATTGTGCCAAGCCCGCCTGATGTTATAAGCCTTCTTGGTTTATTAAATTTGAAAAGCTGTGCTGTCCACATCTGGTGCTGACCAACTTCCGTGCAAACAACGGGATCAAGATTTTTTGTATATTCATAAATTGTTTCAATAACTTTTGTAGCGCTAAGTTTATCTGAATTGCAGGCAGGAATTGCGCGTTTTTGTTTCCACTCATCAATTTGTTTAAACCAGCTTTCTTTTTTGGCGGAATGGATTTCATGCTTTTTGTGCTCAAATAAATCGAGCATTGTGCAAAGTATGTTTTTGGCATCTCCCACAATCGGGATATCGACTTTTACGTTTTTAGAAATAGAACAAGGGTCAATATCAACATGGATTACCTGCGAATCTCTTGCAAAGCGCTGCAAGCAGCCTGTAATTCTGTCGTTAAACCTTGTGCCCACGGCGAAAATAACATCAGCATGCATAACAGCATAATTTGCCCAATAATTCCCATGCATTCCAAGCATGCCAAGGTATTTTGGGCAATTTGCAGGGTAAACCCCTGTTCCCATAAGGGTATGAGTGACAGGAACTTCCAGACACTGTGCCAGTTTTGTTAAGATATCGCATGCGCCTGAAGCTAAAACTCCGCCGCCTGCAATAATTACAGGGCGCTGTGCCTCACATAAAAGCTTAAGCGCTTTTGCAATTTGAAGCGGATGCCCTTTATATGTGGGGTTATAGCCCGCCAATTTAACTTCTTTGGGGTAATTAAACGTAGTTTTTGCCGTTAATATATCTTTTGGCAAATCGACAACAACAGGTCCGGGTTTGCCTGTGGTTGCAATATAAAAAGCTTCTTTTATGTTTCTTGCCAAATCCTTAACATCTTTAACCAAAAAATTATGTTTGCAGCAAGAGCGTGTAATGCCCACAATATCTGCTTCCTGAAAAGCATCGCCCCCGATTAATGTGCTTGCAACCTGCCCTGTAAATACAACAAGCGGATAGCCGTCATAATAAGCATTTGCAATGCCCGTAACGGCGTTACATGCACCCGGGCCTGATGTTACAAGCGCAACACCGCATTTTCCGGTTGTTCTTGCATAGCCTTCTGCCGCATGGATTGCGGCTTGTTCATGGCGCACAAGATAGTGTTTAATATCATTTTGCATATAGAGTTCATCATAAATACTTAAGATGACTCCGCCGGGGTAGCCGAAAATTTCGTCCACACCTTCTTCAAGCAGCGATTTTAAAAGGATTTGCGCCCCCGTGAAAAGCTCTTTGTTCTTCGACATAATTTTGCTCCAGATTTAGTATAGACAAATTATACTAAAATAAGCAAAAAATGTCAAAAACAGAATTTCTACGCATGACTTTTTGTGAAATCTCATTAATATGTAGGATATATTTCAAAAAAATCCAATTTTACTTAAATTTTCCAAAATCCTTGACGTTAAATTGAATAACATGGGGTTACAGGTTATGTTTAGTCCGACAATACAAAGTTATATTAATAATTCCGGGGAAGCGCAAATGCGCTCCAGAATTGCGCAGTTGGAGCGCTATATTCAGAGCTTGGAACCTCCCCAAAATGCCCCTGTGACTGAACAAAAACCCCCAACACAGCCTTTTAAAGATGTGTTGCAGGCAAGTTTAAGCGAAAACCAGGGCTTTGAAATTGACGCTCCGCCAGTAGGGGCACCTTTTGGTTCTTTGACACAGCCTGCAGCGGCCGATTCTTCTTTAAGTTATACAAAAGAGCAGATTTTTGATCTAATTGAAAAAACAGCCTCTAAATACGGGGTTGATGAAAAACTTGTAAAAGCTGTTGTAAGGCAAGAATCGGGCTTTAACCCGAAAGCAAAATCCAAAGCCGGCGCTATGGGTTTAATGCAGTTAATGCCTTCAACTGCCAAAGGTTTAGGGGTTCAAGATGCTTATAATCCGGCGCAAAACGTGGATGGCGGTGTGAGATATTTAAAATCAATGCTTGATAAATTCAACGGCAACACCATTCTGGCGCTTGCAGCCTATAATGCAGGGCCCAATGCCGTTGATAAATACGACGGAATACCGCCTTATAAAGAAACGCAAAATTATGTTATGTCAATACTAAAAAACTATTTATAGAAAAGAGGCAGATATGTCAAATTTAACACCGAAAATTAATTTATTTGAAAGAATAGAACCTACTAAATTGAATGCTTCAACAACAATCAGCGCAAATCGCCTTGATAGCATTGAGCAGCCCGAAACAACCGATTTTAAAGCGGTTTTTTCAGGGCTTGTTGAAAATCTGAACAATCAGGTGAGTGCGCCTGACCAGGTTTTAAACGATGCAATGCTTGGAAATGCCGATGTACACGATGTTATGGCGGCAATTGCAAAAGCAGATATTCAGGTTAGTGTTGCAACAAACGTTGTAGGGAAAGTCATACAGGCTTATGAAAAAGTGTCGCAAATTTCAATATAATTTAAATTTGTAGTATAATAAAAATTGGGGGATCGAACACTGGACAAGTTAGATTTTAAGAAGATATACGAAAACAAACCTTTATTTTACGGGATAATAGCCGGCGTTGTAATATTTTTGGCTTTGGCAATGGTAGTAAGCATTACAACAAGCATTAGTTCCACAAATAGGAATAAAGGCGTTGTAAGTGAAAAAATTATAAAAGACCCGCTGGAGCTTTTCACAACCGATAAAATAGGCCTTGCAATTGAAGTTCAGGCGCTTCTTGCGCGTGAAGGAATTGATGCGAGCAGAAAAGTTGACGGAACAAAATCCGTTGTCTATTTGGCTAATTATACAATGTCTGAGCGCGACAGAGCCCTTTTAGCAATTGTTAAAAGCGGTTTGGTTGATCAGCATGTGGGTTTAGAGATTTTTGACAAAGGCGATTTTACATCTACCAAAGAAGATAAAAAAATTCGTCTTGTGCGGGCTATAAACGGTGAACTTGCAAGACTTATAAGAAAAATTCCGCCTATTGAAAACGCACAGGTATTTGTATCAATTCCCGAACAAACTCTTTTTGCTTCAAAACAAAAACCAATTACCGCAACCGTGCAGATTACCCTTCCAAGCGGCGAAAGGCTTGATAATATGAAAGTCAAAGCCATAACAAATCTGCTGCTGGGCGCTGTTCAGGATTTGCAGGCTGATAATATTTCAATAACAGATACAAACGGAAATGTTTATAACAGTATTATAAGTGATTCAGACGATGCTTTAAGTAAAATTGAAGAGAACGATAAATACATGCAGACAAAAGTTTCCCAACAGCTTGACAGGCTTGTGGGAAAAGGAAATTATGTTGTTACTGTATCCACTTTCTTAACTCAAGCGCCGGTTGAAAAAACAAGCATTATTTATAATCCTAATGAAAAAACTTCTGTGAGCGAGCAAGGTTTTACAGAATCTTTGGGCGATGATTCAAGCGACGTTAATTCTGCAACAAGCGCTGTGAGCACCTATCTGCCTTACGGGCTTCCAAACAGCGGCTCTAACAGTTCGCAAAACAGGAGCTACACAAGACGTGCAACCGAAACCCAGTACGGCGTTTCAAAAACACAAATAAATGAATACGCAAAAGCCGGTGTTATAGAAAATATTTCAATAGCGGTTTCTTTGGAACAATCCGCAGTACCTTTAAGCATGACAATGAGCGAACTTAAATCCATTATAGCAAGTGCTGCAAGCCCTTTGGTTAACCCTGATGATGTTGCAATAGCATTTATTGATTCATCAGATACAGCCTTAGCACCTGACAGGCCAAATGAGCTCCCGAGACCTGAAGAAAGCGGGAACCACTGGTGGGTCGTAGGCTTAGCTCTTTTGGGCGGGCTTGGTTTCGGGTTAAAACATATTATGTCAAGAGTGAGAAAAGAATCCGAAAAGCAGGAAGAAGAATTAGAATTCTTAAGAGAAATGACCCAAAGGCAGCAAAAGCAGCTTGAAGATGTCAATACAAAGGCAGTAGAACTCATTCAAAGACAAGAGTTAATGGCGCAAAATTTGATAGAACAGCAAAGCATGCAGGCAATTCAAGCACAGCAAGCACAGGCGCGTGCTACGGTGCAGACTGCGCCAAAACCTCAGCCCTCGCAGAATCCTAGAGATATAGACAATCTTATATCTGACCTTAGCGGCGACTTTGACGATTTGGGCGAGGACGTTGTTATAGATAATTTGAGAAAGTGGATAGATAGTTAACGGAGTCTAAATGGCACAAGAAGGTCACATAAAAGGTTTTAACCAGGTTGCCTTTGCTAAAAACTTAGCAGGGCAGGCTGAGCAGCTTATTCCTGGTGGCTTGAGCGAAGAAGACAAAAAGTTCGTTGTTGATATTGTTTACAAATTTTGTGTGATGTCGGGCGATGCATTAAATAATGATGAAACAATCCAGATTGATGTTAACCAGGCTTCTTTAATTTCGCAGTTTATAGGCGAGTGGTCTTTTCACAAGGCAATAGATTTAATACATGGCGGTATTGAAATGTCTTTGCGGGAGCCTATTTTACAGAAAGTGGCTTTCACTGTTTTTGAAGTCGCGAAACAGGCGGTTATAAAAAGAATGCCGCAGGAGCAGATTATTCCGCTTGTTGAACACCATGTAGATAAAAGCTTTAGTGAAGCTTTAGAGGAGCTTGAAAAAACAGGCGCTATTAATAAAGACCTTAGAGAAAAAACGGTAAAACAGTCCAATATTGATGCTATGGCAAAACAACAGGTTCAGGAAGAAAATCCTGCTGTCGGGATGAGCGATTCAAAGATTATCAAACTTGCCTCTCTTGCATATTTGATTAAAGGCTTTCCGCCCGATAAAATAAAAGCAATTTTGGCAAAATTTAATAAAAAAGAATCTGCTGTTTTAATACAATATTTGGGTATGAAAGATTTGGAAAGCAGATTAAACCCCGATGTTGCAGCAAAATTTTTGAAAGAGGTTAAAGGAATTCTTCCTGTGCCCGAAACTCTTTCTTATGAAAAATGCTTTACTAAATTGTGTAAAATTGTAAACAATTCGGAAAAAAATAAGATTTCAAGTATTATTAAGGATGAGAGGCCGCTGATAAAGCAATTTGTCAATTCGGCGTATTCCGGGCAGGCAACAGGTGTGCCTGCGATGGTTGCCAGCGTTATCTGTAAATATTTGGAAGAAAAAGTTTCATGATAATAAGGAAAAGACATCAACAAAATGAGGTAGACAGCGGAATTGAGAAGAAATCCGCGGATATTGAGGCGCCAAAAAAGGCTGTACCTAAAGAAGAAACAGAGCATGATGTCATTAAAAAATTTGAATCTATTGATATTACAAATATAGAATTCAAAGAAAGGCTAGAAAGAAGGCGCGGAGACAGGCGCAGGGGCTACAGAAGGATTGATGAGAGAACTCTTGTTTCGCGTGCACAAGAAGAAGCGCAAAGTATTCGCGAACTTGCCGCAAAAGAAGGCTATAAAAACGGCTTAGACAAGGCAAATGAGGATATTGAAAGCTTAAAAACGGCGCTTAGCAATTTTTTAGCCATGAAAAATGATGTCTATGACTATGTTTCAAAAGATATTCTGGAACTCGCCATTGAGGTTGCCAAAAAAATTATTAAAAAAGAGGTGGAGCTTTCAGACGGTATTTTAAAAGGCATTTTAGATGAAGTTTTAGGCCATATAAGCGTAGATGAGCCCAAAATTACAATAAAAGTGTCACCCGAGGAGTTAGAATTTGCAAAAGCATCAGTTCCTGAAATTTTGGCAAATTCTCATTTTGAGGCTAAAATATTAATTATACCGGATGAAAAAATTCAAAAAGGAAGCTGCACGCTTTTGACATCTAACGGGGTTGTGGACGCTAATTTTTCAACACAGCTTCAGATAATACAAAATGCGTTCGGAATTTACAAAGGTTCAGGGGAAGAATAATTCTAAGGAAGGCTTTAAATGGCGCAAGCACAGGCACAAGCACAACAAAATAATCCTATAAGCGAAATATTTTTGGCGATTTTTGTAATATGCCTTATTTTAATTTTGCTTATAGAAGTGCCGACCTGGGTTATAAGTTTTTCAATTTCCCTGAATATAACCTTGGGGATTGTGCTTTTGATGATTTCTCTGTACGTACAAAAGCCTTTAGAATTGGCTTCATTTCCATCCATTATCCTTATCGGCACAATGTTCCGGCTTGCTTTGTCAATTGCCGCAACCCGTTTGATTTTAGCCCAAGGTGATGCGGGCGAAGTGGTTTCCGCCTTCGGCCACTTTGTAACTGGCGGAAATTTAATTGTTGGCTGCGTTATATTCTTAATTATTACAATCGTGCAGTTTTTGGTTATCACAAAAGGTGCAGAACGTATTGCGGAAGTTGCAGCAAGGTTCGCACTGGACGCTATGCCGGGCAAACAGATGACAATTGACGCGGATTTTAATGCAGGTTTAATATCGCCAGAAGAAGCGATTAAAAGGCGTGAAGACTTACAGAGGGAATCTAACCTTTTCGGTTCAATGGACGGTGCAATGAAGTTCGTTAAAGGAGATACCATTGCAGGTATTATTATTGTATTTGTAAATATTATCGGCGGTTTGTGTATAGGTACTTTAATGAATCAAATGCCCATAGCGGACGCTGTTGCAAAATATACTATATTAACAATAGGCGACGGTTTAGCGTCGCAAGTACCTTCTTTATTAATGGCAATTGCTGCAGGTATAGTAATGACACGCTCAACCGCCGCAGGCAGTTCTTTAGGTAAAGATTTAGCCAATCAGCTTTTGGCAAAACCGCAAAGTCTGTTTTTTGCATGTGCCTTTTTAGGC
>CAYYBA010000013.1:15257-23375 GCA_964470205.1 uncultured Gammaproteobacteria bacterium
TAACAAGTTCTAAAACAGGGCTGCCCTGGTGGCCTTTCCTTTTATTCGTTATAGTAATAGCGCTTGCAAGTTTTGCGATAAGCGTAAATCAGGATGTCCAGGCACAGTTAGGGCAGCTGGATGCCGTTAAACAAAATATGCAGGATTTGGTAAACCCCAATAAAATGTATGAGCGTCTGGGGGTTGATGTTTTAAGCCTGCAAGTAGGTTCAGGGCTTTTGGTTATTGCAGACCCCGATCAGGACGGCCAGCTTCTGGCAAAAATTGCGGCGCTAAGGCAAAGAGTTACGGATGAATTAGGCTACATTATCCCGAACATAAGAATTATGGACTCATC
Organism: uncultured Gammaproteobacteria bacterium; assembly: GCA_964470205.1. GTDB lineage: Bacteria > Cyanobacteriota > Vampirovibrionia > Gastranaerophilales > Gastranaerophilaceae > CAYYBA01. The sequence continues at coordinate 15,595 of CAYYBA010000013.1, forward strand.
TGCTATATCAGATAATGAATACCTCATTTCAATTCGCGGAAATACAGTATCAACAGGCACTGTGTACCCCGGGAAATTTATGGTTATAGCGGAACAGTGGGAGGGGCTGGGTAAAAATCTTCCCGATAATGTTATTGTGAGTGTTGACCCTACTTATCAATCGCAAGCTTACTGGATTGACCCTGAATATATAAATGAAAAAGATAAAATTACAGCGGTGGACAGTGTAGATGTTATAGTAACGCATTTGCAGGATTGCGTGAGAAAATATGTTGATGAAGTTATGACAAAAACAGATGTATTAAAGCTTATGGAACTTGTTAAATCCCAAGACCCGACCCTTGTAAATGATCTTGTTCCAACCATTATTTCAACCTCTGATTTAAGAAAGATTTTTGTGAACCTTATAAGGGAAAAAGTTTCAATTAAAGATATTATATTTATTTTTGAACGTTTGTGCGATTATGCCCGTTTTTCAAAAGAGCCCGATATTTTATCCGAACGATTAAGGGCGGCATTAGGACGTCAAATTTGTCTTGCAAATTCGCAGGATAAAGTTTTATACGCCCTCACACTTTCAAGCGAATGGGAAAAAATGCTGGATGACAGCTGCCAAAGAACGGAATTAGGCACAATGTTTCTTTTAAACCCTATGCAGGTGCAGGAGCTTATCGAATCAACCGCAAACACTCTTATGCGTGCGCACAGAAGCGTGGGGCGTCAGCCGGTGGTGCTTTGTTCTCCGCGTATACGTCTTCCTTTATATCAAATGCTTGAGCGCCACATTCCGACCATTGTTGTTATTTCATACTCTGAACTTATAACGGATATTAGAGTTGAAGCCATTGATACCATAGGGGAAGGGTATTAATTATATGTCATGCTGAACGCGGCAGCCGGTGCAAGGACTCCGCAAGAAGTTGCCCCAATGGGTAAGTTTTTGGAGGAGGCTCGATTTTCAACAGATGCTGAAACAAGTTCAGTATGACACATCGCTTGAAAATCGAGAGGACAGCGCCGATGAGGCGGTGGCACGCAGTACGACGACGCTCGTTTCAGCTGTACTTTTTTTATAAAAAAAGTACCAAAAAATCGCCACAGGGTGCTCCATTCCCGAAATTTCTAAGCTCACCTTTTTTATGCTCAACAACTCGTCGTTTTTTGTTAATACAAAAAACCTTCTCAAACAGTTTCGCTCCTTATGTTCGCTAACAAATTTCTGTCCATTCCCGCACACAGTGGCAGGGCGGCTGTTGAATAAATATTGCACATTCTACCACGGATAATCATCCCTAATCTGCCAGCCGTCTTGCATAATCAGCGCTGCGCAATACATGCCTTCAGTTTCTTTGTTGCATGCGCTTACCAATGTGTTGCCTAGCAAGCTTGTTCTTTTGGTGCCGTACCCTATCGGCATAAATTTTCCGTTATCTGAGCTGCTTCCCGGCGTTGTTGTTATATAATACAAGAATACAAAAATATCTTTACCCAAAACGTTCGGCTTTTTTTGACCGTTTGTGTCTACATAAACAATTGCCCGTTTTCTTGTTATACCTTCTTCGTTTGTGCCTCCATAAACCTGCAATGCAATAAATATACCGTCGTTTAAAAAGAAGCGCACATGATTGCCGCCTATGTTTTGTACATTGCCGTTTAAACTTGTGCAATTATAAGCGCAATCTCCCGTTGTTTGGTAGCCGCAATTTTTTGCAACCTTCAAATAAGGAATTATATACTTATTTGCAAATTCTACACTTTTGCCGGGCTCGGCTTCCCAGCCTTCAATCGGCCCTTCGGCTGCTATTGCAAGGTTTGTTGTGTTGGCTAGAGCATTGTATGCTTTTTTTAAACGCGTTATGGTCTGGGTTTTTTGGTAATTGCGCACAACCGTTGGTATTGTAAGTGCTGCCACAATGCCAATTACGGCCAATGTTATTAAAACTTCGGAGAGCGTAAAACCCTCATTTTTAATTTTGTTATTTTTCATTACAAAATTCCTAACACTTATGTAATTATAATAACACAAGTGGTTGAAACATGCAATATAGTGTTTAAAATGTTACATTAGTGTTATGCTAAAAAACAATTTATCAAAACTTATGGGCGAAAAACGTATTAAAATATCTGAAATCGCTAGAATTTCAGGGCTTTGTGAAAATACGGTAAGGCGTGTTTATTATGATAAAACAAGCACAATCAGCTATAAAACAATTGAAAGACTTTGTTGGGCGCTAAATTGCACTACGCAAGAACTTTTGGAATATATCCCCGATGAAAATTGATTTTGATATACCTCTTTGGTCTGATTTAGAAAACCCATTTTCTGCTATAATGTTTTTATGGAAAATTTAATTGAAATTAAAAATTTAACTAAAACTTATAATGTCCCTGCCTCTTTTTTCGGCGCTGCGCGCTCTACTTTGGCTTTAAAAGATATCAATCTTGAAATCAAAAAAGGCGAAATTTTAGCGCTTGTGGGCGAGAGCGGTTGCGGCAAAAGCACTTTGGGCAACTGCATTTTAAAATTAATTGAACCTGATTGCGGGAAAATTTTATTTGAGGGTGAAGATATTTTAAAATTTGACAAGAAAAAAACGCAGGAATTTCGAAAAAATGCTCAATTAATTTTTCAAAATCCTTATTCAAGCCTCAACCCCAAAATGAAAGTTTTTGAAATTTTATCCGAGCCCCTTCTTGTGCATAAAATCTGCCCCAGAAAAGAATTTAAGGAACATATTATAGAAATACTTGAAATGGTAGGGCTTAATGTCGGAGATTTGAAACGCTACCCGCATGAATTTTCAGGCGGACAGCGGCAGAGAATTGCAATTGCGCGCGCTTTAATTTTGAGGCCTATCTTTGTTGTGGCGGATGAACCCATAAGCGCTCTGGATGTGAGCATTCAAGCACAAATTCTAAACCTGCTTAAAGATTTAAAAGAAAATCTGAATTTAACCTATTTATTTATTTCGCATGATTTGAATGTTGTAAGATACCTGTGTGATAGGGTTGCAATTTTATTTAAGGGCGAGGTTGTAGAACAAGGAAATATTGAAGAGGTTTTTAACAACCCTAAACACCCTTATACAAAAACACTTTTATGCGCAATACCCACTATTTAACAGTCATTATGGGCGGGAAAGCCAAATCGCTTATTTTTACAAATTCAAACCCCGTATCTTCAATTTTTGCCTTTAATTTCATATCACATGCGGCTAAAAATTGTTTGTAGCGTGCTTTATTTGTGGGGTCAGAATCAGGATGAATTAGAATTTCGAAAATCCCGCTGCGGTTTTTTAACCTTTCAACACCCTTTAAAATCGCCTCTTGTTCCATTTCGCCCGTAAACCCGACGCCTATTAAGTAATCATTTGTTAAAATTTCTCTGCAAGAGCGGTTTTTAAGAGTGAAAAAATTTAAAACCGCTATTTTTAAAAGGTTTATAAGTTTTGGCGCTCTTCCTGCACTGTAAGGGATTTCCATCTGAGTTCTAATGTATGGAATATTATATTCTTTTGCAAGTTTTACGCATAGGTTAAAAATGTTCGGGATAGCGTGAGAGTGGATATGTGAATTTATATGGGTGACTTTTTTGCAATCTTTTAAAACTTTTTCAATTTGCGAGCGCATTTCAATTTCAAGGTGCGCCATAAAATTGCGCGAAAAAGAATTTAGAAGGAGGCTCACAAACCCATGGCGAAAATTCCCGTTTTTATCAGTTAAAAGAGGGCTTTGGGTCAGGCTTTTGCCTTCAATTATATTAAGGTGAACACCTAAATCAATACCCGACATTTTGGGCAAAAATTCTGTGACAGCGCTATTATACGCGCCTCCGTTTGCGCAAATGCAGGTGCTTGTTAAAAAACCCTGTGTGTAAGCTTCAAAAATGGCTTTATTATAGCTTTCTTGCATACCAAAATCATCTGCGGTGAATATAATTTTTTTACTTGTCTTCATAGGTAATATTATACTATAATAAAAAGCATGATTTTTAAAAGTAATCCGAGACTTGCAATAGTTGTGCCATGTTACAATGAAGAAGAGGCAATAGAAGCCGCAATTTTGCGCTTGCTTGAAGTTTTAAAAGAGCTTGAAGATGAGAATTTAACCAGCAAAGACAGTTTTTTATATTTGGTAGATGACGGTTCTTCAGATGGCACATTTGATATTATAAAAAACTTTAATGCGAAAAATAAAAAGGTTAAGGCCCTTAAATTTGCACGGAATTTTGGCAACCAAAATGCACTTTTGGCAGGCATGCTGTGCGCAAGAGAAATCGGCGCCGATTGTACGGTTACAATTGATGCGGATTTACAGCAGGATGAGAACGTCATCAAAGAATTTGTGAAAAAATATAAAGAAGGAAATGAGCTTGTTTTGGGGATTAGAAAAAATTCTCAAAAATCATTTTTTAAAGATTTTACATCCAATATTTTTTATAAAATTATGGGGGCGCTTGGCGCTAATGTTACCCCAAACCATAGCGAATACAGGCTTATGGGCAAAAAAGCGCTTGATGTTTTAGCACAATATGGCGAATATAACCTCTTTTTAAGGGGTGTATTGCACGAAATAGGCTTTAAAAAAGCTTATATACCTTATAAAGTGCGAAAAAGACAGGCGGGCTATACAAAATTCAATTTCAGGAGCTTATGTTCCCTTGCGGTCAATGCCGTTACTTCTTTTTCTGTTAAACCGTTGCGCCTTGTCGGTATTTTAGGTATTATTCTGGCACTTTTCAGCTTTGGTTTCGGCATTGAAGTTATGTGGGAAAAGTATATGCTTCAAAATACCATCCCGGGCTGGACCACTATTGTTGTGTGTGTTTGTTTCTTTTCAGGTGTGCAGATTTTCTGCCTGGGCATTATGGGTGAATATTTGGGGCAGATTTATAAAGAAGTTAAAGCGCGCCCAAGATATATAAAAGATGTTGAACTTATTTAATTAAAAAACCACGCCACTACCTATCGAAGAATGCCGATAAATTTACGATTTAACCACCTACTTTTCAATTCGCAATACCCGTTAACTTTATCTTAGTGCTGCTATGTTTCCATCCTGACACGGTTCGATACATAATCGCCATTGTAAAATGGACTATCAACAGTGCTTAAATTTTCAATTTTACCGCCATCCGCCTCACAGTAGGCTCTGCACCCGGCATAAGCTTCCGGTCGAGAGTACGCAACAACCCCGTGGAGCGTGGTAAACATATTATATCATAAATTATTTTTTATCTATAACCTTGATTAAATGCCAGCCGAATTGTGTTTGTACAGGGTCTGACACAGAATTTACAGGGGTCGCAAAAGCAGCTTCTTCAAATTCTTTAACCATTTGCCCTCTGCCGAAATAGCCTAAATCTCCCCCGTTTTGACCGCTCGGGCAAATTGAATACTGTTTTGCAAGATCCTCAAATTTTGCGCCTTTATCAATTTTTGCCTTTAGTTCATCTGCTTCGGCACGGTCTTTTACCAGAATATGCCTTGCATTTACCTTTGTAATCATTTTTTGACTCCCTATATTGCCATAATAATCTTGTGCTGCAACGCTTTGCGGATAAGACACAGCTAGAATTGCCGCAAAAACAAACAAATAAAAAAGATTTCTCATTTTTTCTCCTTTAAAATTAATTTTAACACAAAAGGAAAATCTTGCGCATCAGCTATTATTCGTAGACCCATTTGAGCATATTCGTAAATTTTCTGCCGCCCGTGCTTACCATAGAACTACCGCATTGTTTATCTGTTAAATAAACTTTGTTTTGATTATCATAATATATATCAATTGCAAAAACATCATATCCCCACATGTTGGGCTTTTTTGCCCCGTTTATGTCAACGGCAAACATCGAATAATTGGCGTAAGTGAAAATAACCATACCATCATTGGTTATCCAAGCAGAATTATTGTTTTTTATGAAATTTTGGCTGTAGCCGTTTGTGGCACAAGAACTTGAAAGTTGCGGGTATTCAACCGATATACACCCGTTTTCAAAAGCTTTATTGGGGCAATATTTTGTTGTTTTTAAATTTTTCCTAAACGCCTCATAAAATTCACTGCATCCGCTTACGGTATAAGAACCCGTTTCAGCAGCGCCTGTTGTATCTATATAGCATTTTGGCATTCCGCCCAAATCAAATTGAGCCTTTTGAAAGGCAACATTTATTATATTATACGCTTTTTTAAATTGTGATTTTAATTCAGTTTCTCTATAATTTTTAACAACCGAAGGAATAGTTAATGCTGCAACAACACCTATTACAGCTAACGTTATAAGTACTTCTGCAAGTGTAAATCCTTTTTTCATAGCTTCCTCCTTCCGGTACTGTCAGTAGTTGCAACTGATAGTATCTTAACAGAAAATAAAAAAATGTACAAGAATTTTGCAAAAGAACTTGGGAATGCTGTTAGGCTAAAGCGCGAAGAACTTGGTATTTCGCAAGAAGAACTTGCCTTTAGGGTGAATGTTTCGCGCGGGTATATCGGTATGATTGAGCGTGCCGAAAGGGCGCTTTCTCTTAGGGTTTTATTTCAAATTTCAAGAGCTTTAAATCTTGATTTTAAAGAACTTTTTTCTTTCGACAACTTACAAAAATAATTATTGGTCGCATATATTATTTATTCGTAAACCCATTTGAGCATATTCGTAAATTTTTTGCCGCCTGTTGCTACCATAGAGCCACCACATGTTTTATCTGTTAAATAAATTTTATTTTGATTATCGTAATATATATCAATTGCAAAAACATCATACCCCCATTTGTTGGGGTTTTTAGCCCCATTTATGTCAACGGCAAACATTGGATAAGTATATGCACCATTATACAAAAACATTATCATGCCATCTGCTGTTACCCATGCCTCAGATCCTTTTACGGCGCTTGTTGTATAACCCGGACAACCATTGACATCTTTATATTCAATCGGTATACAGCCTTTTTCATAGGCTTCATAATGAGGGCAATACTTTGCTATTTTTAAATTTTTTCTGAGTTCAGTATAAAATTCATTGCACCCGCTTACCGTATAGAGGCCTGTTTCAGCAGCACCAGTTGTATCTATATAACATTTCGGCATTCCGCCTAAATTAAACTGTGCTTTTTGAAAGGCAACATTTATTGTATTATATGCTTTTTTGAATTGTGTCTTAAGTTTTTTTGAAACCACAGGAATTGTAAGTGCTGCCACAACACCAATTATTGCAAGCGTTATTAAAACTTCTGCAAGGGTGAAACCGCTTCTTCTCATTTTTCTCCTTTGTGCTAATTTTAACATAAAATAAAAATCTTGCACCTTGCCTGCTTTTGTTATAAATTTTAATTATGTTAGATTTAGATGCAAAATACGAAGTTATAACTTACGCGGTGGGAGATACAAAGGCTGGCACGAAAATGGGAAAACTGCAGCTTAGAAGTTTAAGCGACAGCAGTATTTTGAATTGCATTTTGTGGGAAGAAGCCCTAAACAGAATTGACCCTAAAATGTTTAGAACAGGCAATGAAGTTAAGGTTTTAACCGCATCTTATAATGAGCGCTACAACAACTGTCTTGTGAGCGCTTTAGAACTCGTAAAAGAAGCAAAATTGGGATTAAGCGCCGAAGAGCAAGAAAAACAGTATCAAAAAATTATCAGCTGTATTGAAAATTTCAAAGATAAAGAACTTGCGCGCTTCACACTTGATAATTTAGAAAAGAGCAAGGAGCTTTTTAAAATAACACCTGCTGCAAAACTTATGCACCACAATTATATAGGAGGTCTTGTTCAGCATACGGTTGAG
>CAYYBA010000013.1:23385-23756 GCA_964470205.1 uncultured Gammaproteobacteria bacterium
GAGTGTATTGAATTTACGGAAATTTTATACCCGAAACTTTACTCTGTTGTTTCAAAAGATGAACTTATGTGCGCCTGCATTTTGCATGATATAGGTAAAACCCTTGAATATATTATAGATACACAAACAGGTTTAATAGAATACAACGAAGAATTCCAAAAAGATTGGATTACGCACTCCCAATACGGTTACACGCTTTGTATGGCGGCAGGATACAAAAAAATTGCGAAAATGATTGCAGCACACCACAGCAGAAGTGATTGGGGCGCTTTAATAGATTTAGGTCAAAAAGATTTAGAACCTTTTTATTATTTGGTTCACCATATTGACGATTTATCGGCAAAATTCGGAAAAATATACGTTAATAATTT
>CAYYBA010000014.1:0-1378 GCA_964470205.1 uncultured Gammaproteobacteria bacterium
ATTTCATCACCGGCGCTTATAATTGTAAGCACTGCAGTTAATGTGGCGCTCATTCCTGAAGATACAGCCAAAGCGCCCACTCCGCCTTCTAAAAGCGCTACCCTTTTTTCCAAAACATCGGTTGTAGGGTTATTTATGCGCGTATAAATATTTCCTTCTTTTTTAAATTCAAATAAATCCGCAGCCTCTTTTGAATTTTCAAAATCAAAAGCGTTGGATTGATAAATAGGCAAAGCACTTGCATGTGTTGAACTTTTTTTATCCCGCCCACCATGTATTGCAATTGTTGCATCTTTCATAAATTTGCCTCGCTCAATATTCTCAACAGAATTTTATCTTGTCACATAGGTATATTATAGCTTAAAAAATCAGTCTTTTGTTAAAATCTTTATTTTATACCCTAAAATTTTACATATTATTTTCATTTCTGAATATTTCAGCGTTTCATCTTTTAATTTGTGGGATAAAAGGCTTTGGGTGTAATTTTTTCCCGTTATTCTTTTCATTTTTTCAGCCAAAGCAGTTAAGGTCATACCTTTTGCCATTAACAGAACTTTAACTTCTTCTCTCACATTCATATTTTTATTATATGTAAAGCATTGACTTTTGTACGCAAAAATGATATAATTATGAATATATATCATAGTTATGATATATATTCATAAAAAACGAGGAAATTATTTATGATAAAAAAATACTGCGCGTTTACTCTGGCTGAAGTGCTTATAACTTTGGCAATAATAGGCGTTGTGGCTTCTCTTACAATCCCAACGGTTGTGCGCAATTACAAAAAACAGGAAACCGTTACAAAACTAAAAAAAGTTTATAGTGCGCTTTCAAACACTACAAACCTTGCAATAGCCCAAGAAGGGCCCATTGGAGGCTGGGTTATTACATGCTCCGGCGGGTCCGGCTGCGCCAATACTTTTGCAAAAAGATATATGATACCTTATTTAAAGGTTGCAAAAGACTGCTATGACTCTTCAAACACCACTAAATGCGATTATCCCTATTATCATTTAAACAGTTCAACCCCAAGAACCTGGACACCAATGTCTTATACGACTTTTTATTTAAATGACGGAACTTTTATAAGAGTTTGGGTAGGCGATATTGCAGCCCTAAGAGCGCATATTTACGTTGATTTAAACGGACCTAAAGCGCCTAATACGTGGGGAAAAGATATGTTTGTATTTGATTATTATATCCAAGGTCACGGAGCCCGTAACGGCAAAATGCTAGCTTTAGATTTCACAACAGATAGAAGTGCTCTTACAAGTAATTGCAGCAAAAACGGTGACGGCACACGCTGCGCTGCACTTATTATGCTTGACGGGTGGAAAATGAGCGACGATTATCCTTGGTAGAAGGCGGCAGC
>CAYYBA010000014.1:1388-11335 GCA_964470205.1 uncultured Gammaproteobacteria bacterium
CCGGTGCAGATGTTGTCGTTGCGACGGTAGGCGAGTTTTACGAGCCGCAGGAGCGTACAAACATGAAGATTTGCCGCGGAGCCTAAATGCGGTATCGCAGCGTGTATTGATATTTCAATACAGACATAAAACATTGTGCCCAAACTTTAAAAATATGCTAAAATAAGGATATGAAAAAACAAGTTATCGCATATTTGCACACGCACTGGGACCGCGAATGGTATCAAACGCACGAGGAATTTAACCTAAGGCTTTTAGAGGTTATGGATGAAATTTTAGCCGAGCTTGAAAGTGGCGCTGCACCTTGCTTTTACCTTGACGGGCAGACGGATGCGCTTGATAGCTACTTAAAATTCAGAAGCAAAAATTTGGAGCGTATAAAAAAACTTATAGCGGCAAAAAAGCTCTATATAGGGCCTTTTGCGGTTAGTGCCGATAGTTTTTTAACTGGCGGGTGGAATTTAATTAAAAATCTGCAATTTGGCATTGAACGCGCAAAATCCTTGGGCTGTAAGGATTTTATCGGATATCTTCCCGACACTTTCGGTCATTCGCGCGGTATTTTTGAAATTTTAAAATATTTCGGCATTAAAAATGCTATTTTGTGGCGCGGCACAGGCTTTTTGCCTTCTGAATTCGTGTTTAACGGTGTTAATACAACACGCCTTGTGCAGGGCTATTTTATGGATATTTTACACTCTAAAATGCCTGAAAATGCACGTATTGAGGCGCTTGAAGCGTTTTTAGATAAAATTGCAAAATATAGCGTTAATGAGAAAATTTTGCTTCCCATAGGGGCAGACCACCTTAAAATTCTTGAAAATGCAGCAGACACAATAAAAAAAGCCAATAAAAACCTTAAAAAGTATGAAATAAAGTTATCTTCGCCGTTTGAATATTTCAAAAACCTAAAATACAAAAAAAATATCAAGGGCGAGCTTTTAAATAACGATGCAAATTATATTTTGCAAGGAGTTTACAGCGCAAGGATTTATCAAAAAGTTCATCAGGCACGCTTAAGTTGGCTTTTAGGGCGTATTGTTGAGCCTCTTGACCTTATCTATGGCGCAAGATACAAGCAGCCGTTGGATTTTGCTTACCATGAACTTATAAAAAACCACGCCCACGATAGTTTATACGGATGTTCGATTGATGAGGTACACAGACAGGTTGATACCCGTTTTGAAAAGGTGAGTGAGGTGGCATATGGCGTGTTGGAGCGGCTTAAAAGGGATATTTGTGCCGTGAAAACTAACGGGGACACAAGAATTTGTGCTATAAACATGTCAGATTTCAATTATAGCGTGCCTTTGCGTATTAAAACAACTCAAAAAATCAAAAACGGGCAATTAATTTCAAAAACCATGGGTTTTGCGCCCGAAAAACTTTATGATATAGCGCAAATTCCCGTTACGGAAGATTTTAGACCTATTTATGAGTATTTAATCCAGGTGCCGCAATTAAAACCGTTTTCTATAAACGTGCTTGAGCCTAAAATCATTAAAGATGGCGTTAAAATTACCCCCCAAAGCCTTCAAAACAGTGAGATTGAATTTTTTATAAAAAACAAAAAAATAGGGTTTAAGAACAAAAAAACAGGCGAAATTTTAAATGATTGCTTGAAAATTTTTGATACAAAGGATTTAGGGGACAGTTACAATTTTGCACCTGCTCATAAACCTTGTGAATTGCCGCTTTTAAAAACCAAAATTGTTGAAAAAGGGCCATTGCGCTCAATTTTGCGTTTATTTTATAAAAACATAAAACTTGATGTAATTTTGTATGCATGCGCAAAACATATTGAATTCAGGGCAAATATAGATAATAAAACCAAAAATCACAAACTGCAGGCGGCATTTGCGCTTAAAAATCCTGTAAATCAAACTGTAGCACAAGATACGCTTGGTTTAATAAAACGCGAACACGACCCTTCTTATTCACTTTTAAAAAATTTGCCTGCCAAAAATGGTGAAGAATTGAAAACAAATTTTTATCCGATGCAAAAATTTGTTTGTGCGCAAGGGGTTGGCATTGCAACAGTGGGGTTAAATGAATATGAAGTGAGCGCTAACACCTTATCAATTGCGCTTTTGCGCGCATTTGGCGTTATTTCAAACCCTAAAAATCCTGCCCGTGCAATTCCCGCAGGGCCGCCGTTAGAAGTGCCTGAAGCCCAATGCCTTGGGGCTAATGAGGCAAATTTTGCTTTTGCGTTTTTGAGCCCTGAAGAAATGTTTCAGGTATCACAAGAAGTTTTTGGCACAACGGTAGCTTTTGAAATTAAAGATGATAAAAATTCTTCAAAACAATTTTTAAAACCGCAAAAAGGCAAAATTTTATGCGGGCTAAAAAGCAGTCATGAAGCTATTTTTTACGACATCAAGACCGGTGTGCTTGAAGACATTCAATTTTAATTGCAAGTGTTAGTCTTCTTCTTTATCTTCTTTTTTCACCCTGTATTCCGCAGGAGCGTCTTCTCTTTCGGGATTCCAGCGTTCAAGCCCTATTTGTTTTCTTACCAATCCGATTCCTACATGCACGCGCCATTCATCCATTTTAAGCTGTGCTGCAATGATTTTGTGGCATCCGATTGGCGGAAGCGGCAAAAGCGGTTCGTATAAATTTTTAATTGCAGTCAACTGATCGGTTGTAAGCGCTAATTTCCTTTTAGGGAACGGCACTTTTGGCAGCATCATTTTTTGGCGTACTAAATTAATTCCAAAAAATGCTTTTTTAGGTTCAATATTAAGCGCTTGCGCTATAACTTCGTGCGCATCAGGATTTGGCAGCGGGAGCATTTTTTTGTATATTGCTTCAAGCTGCAATATTTGTTCTTTCTCTAAAAGCATTGCTCTAGGAATTTTGGGACGTGCGCCGAAAGGTTTTTTGCCGCCTCTGTTGTTATTTTGGAATTTATTAAACGGTTTCTTAAAACCGCCCGGGCGGCTGTTATTGTTATTGTTGTAACGAGGCTGGTAATTTTCCCTTTGCTGCGGTGGACGCTTGTACGGCATATTTCCTCCGCCTGCCGAATAGCTGCCGGTAGTTCCTGCACTGTAACTTCTCGGGTAAACACTTTGTGCCGGTGCTTGCTGCATTGTTTCTTCTTTTGGGGTTTCTGCATCATTTTCGCCATTTGCGCCTGCGGCTCTATCCGGATATAAACATGCGGGGCATATTACGCGTTTAGGGTTTTTGGTTTCAAATTCTTTACCACATTTAGTGCATTTGTTGATATACATAAAAGTATCCTTAATTAAATCTTTCCTTCGTTTTAAAATAATCTATAATCGGCAATAAATTTCAATCAATATCACTACAAACCAAAATTAAAGGAGTGTACTTCATTATTTTATAATTAAAATCTTTTTATGGCAAGCATTTTTTTATGGCCCTTAAATATTTGTCAATTTCAATAAACTGTCTTGAGGGTAAACTTCATCTATAACGGCATTTTTAGCCGAAATTATACAAAATTCTACACTTGATCCTTTTTCAACACCTAAATCTTCAAAAGAAATACCAATTTCAATAACATCTTTATAAGCATATTTAACCTGTTTTAATAATTTTAAAACCCAAAGCCCGCCCGATACTGCTTGTGAAAAGCGCGGCGGAAAAATTTCTTCTCTGTCAAATGTAAACTTAACCTCATTTGTAAAATAGTGTTTTAAAATCGGGTATACGTTTTCTGTTTTGCTTGTAAGCCTGATAGGCGCGCCCTGGTTTTGATTTTCATTTTTAAAATATATAAACAGTTCATCCGGCGTAAATTTATTGTGTTCCTTTATATTATTTTTATCTATTTCAAATCTTAAATAGAGATTTTCGCTGTCGTTACAAAAGTGTATACCTCTGATTATTTTGTTGCCGCCAAATGTCGGGCTATCAGGGAGAAAGATATAACCTGCATTTTCAAGAATTTTTGAAATTTTTTCAGATGTTTTCCCGGTTATTTCAGGTGTTGTGTGGCCTTTTGGGTGCCTTATGGGTTTGCCGACAGCTGAAATAAGAGGTATATCAAGCTCTTCTGGAGCGCTATGACCCAGAATTTGATATGCGTTTTTTAAATGTGTTCTGAATAAATGGTCGAAAATATGGTCACGTCCGGAATCATTAGGTTCACCGTACCACCAAAACCAGTCGCTGCCCTGGGCTATATAAATTTCTTCCATTGCTCTATCAATCAGGTTTTTGTCTTTACATTTTGCGCAAAAACGCTTAATATCTTCTCTTGCTTTGCCTAAATAGCTCCAGGCAAGGTTTTTAACAGGTTCCCCTATCCAGAGATTAAAGTTTCTGTTAATCCAGGAGCCGGATGCTATTGTTTTCAATTTTACAGAGCTTTCGGTTTTTTCCAAATAATCGCTTATTAAGACAGTTTCCAGGGTCGGGTCTTTTGTTATAAGTTCATAAAGCAAGGTTAGAAAATCATTTCCGTCGTTAGGATAACTTTCCCAACAGTTTTCTCCATCCATTGCAATTGTTAAAATGTGGCTTTTTCTCGGTGATTTTTGCAATTTATCTTGAAGCGTTTTGATTTTGTCATATAAATCGTTTGCAGCCACCTGTGCTTCGTAGCTTCCATAGCCGAAACCCACTAAATTCGCTACAAATAAATCAGAGAAAAGGATGTTTGTATTATCGCCTTTAATTTTGTAATTTACACAAAGGTCAAAAGGATCTTCCAAATCTCCGTCAAAACCTCTTGAAAATTCTTTGTTGATTGTGTTTGACAAAATTCCTGCATCTGTAACAGTCCACTTAACACCCAAAGAATTCAAAAGCTTAACGGTTTTTTCGCTTATACATTGTTCTGAAAGCCAAATGCCTTTTGGGCGGGCGCCAAACAGTTTTTCAAATTTATCCAGGCTTTTTTTTGTTTGCGCTATAGCGTCTTCTTGCATCTTATTGGGTTTTTTGGGGATATTTTCTCCGCATGGGCAATAAAGCTCATGCGTGTCGATTAAAAGCGGTAAAATAGGGTGATAATAAGGGTTTGTAGAAATTTCTATTTTGCCTTTTTCCTGATATTCTTTAAATTTGGGAATTATATTTTTTATTATCTCAATTGAATAGTTATAGATTTTAATCCGATCTTCAAGAGTGTAGTGTTTTTCTTTTTCAGACAGTGTTTTTAATTCCGGATAAACTTCAAGAAACTTTTTGTCAATCCATGCAAGGGTGAAATTTGCCATAATATCCGAATACTCTTGCGGCGAAAAATCGTCTATCATTATATTTTCTGTAGCGTATCTTTTATTGTAAAGTTCTGCATAGTATCTGCGGGTCAAAATCAAATTATTATAATTTGCATCAAAAAAATTGTTTAAAATAAAGCCTAAATCACGCTCGTCTAAATCTTTTATATCGCTTATCAAAAGCCTTGAATGGATATCATGAAAACCTTTGGCGTATCTTTCAAGAGAATCTATCAAAGTGGGCGATATGTTAAAATTTAATTTTAAATCTTTAAAATCTTCTACATGATAGAGCATATCCAAATAATCTTTTGTGGCATGAAGCCTTGTCCAGGGCATTAAAAAATCCTTGCTGAAATCTTCCTGATAAGGAGGTTGATGAAAGTGCCATATAAAAGCTATACTTAATTTTTTACTCATAATGAATTCTTGTATCCAAAAAGGATTATAACACATTCATTTAAAAAAATCATGTATTTTGTGATTTTTCTTGTCTTTTGGCTTTAATTTTACCTATAATAAAATCAGCAACTACAATTAGGGCAACTATGGTGGCTCCGATTGCAAGTGCCATAAATCCGGGGTGTTTTTTCTTTTTCTCCTCATCCGTTTGCGGTTTTTTTATCAATAATGCGTTGGCTTCTTCTTCGCTTAAGGCTCCTTTTTCACTTAATTTATCGGCATAATGTGATATGTTGTCATACAATTCTTTATTTTCTTTGTCTAAACCCTTTGCTACAAAGGCTTTTCTAAGAGCATCCATGGCATTTAATCCCCAGCCCTCCTGCACGGCTCTATGATATGCTCTTTCAAAATCTTCGGGAATTAAATAGCGGAAAAAATTTGTATCGTTGCTGCCGCTTGCATTAAAGATTTCATCCCTGCCAAAGACATCCATGTAAAAATACATTTGTTTTTTGGCTGTAAAGATTTCACCGAATTTTGCTTTTACAAATTCAATGGGATCTTCAAGCTTTTCTTCGGGAATTTTCATATATTCGCCCAAAGGTTCAATTTGAGCAGGTTTTCTTCCGTTTGCATTTCTGGCTAAATGCCTTAGAGGGTCGCTGTCATGGTTTCCGGCACCTATAATAAATTCATCGTCCTCCAGGTTTGCCGTATTTTCAAGAAAATCAACCGTTCCCCAGTTTGGATTGGAATATGCTGTTGTAAAAATTTTACACCTGTTTTCTAAAGCGGGTATTGGCTTTGGAGTTTTACTGCCCCAAAGAAAAGGTGTGAATATATCCTCGTCTGCTTCAATTTCATGCCAGATATCTTTCAAATCAAAGTCTTCGCCCTTCACTCTTTTTGCGGTGTCTTCAATAAGTTTTAAAATCCGCCCCTGCATATCTGTTGCAAGTATTTCCGACCCGTTTCTTTTTATGTGAGGTTTAATATAACCCCAGGACACATCCACCCTTAAGCCGTCATAGTGCTTAAAGGCATAAGCAAACTTTTTTTCTATAAACTTTCCGCTTTCATCCAGCGAGCCGTCAGGCTTAAACATTTTGGAATAATCCAGAGCAGGAATGCCCCAGCCGTAAAAACCGTCAGGCATAAAAGCGTTTTGGTTTGCCCAAACCTCAGCGGCAGAATACCCCAAAGGGCAATCGCCAACAAGCTTTAAGCCTTTTTTGTTTAATTTTTCCTTGCCATATGATAGAGATTTTTCTGCCAAAAACTGCTTAAACGTATAAAATTCAATATCATCGGCATATTTTTCCCTTAAAAACGCAAGCCTTTTTCTTGTATCTTCCGTATCATCAACTAAAAGCCTTCTGTCAACGTCATCCCACCTTGTGCATGCCCACCTGCCCCTGTCTGTGGTGTTGTTTTCTTTTTTTAAAGCTTCATATAGGGGCGTTATTTCAAGCGCATCAAAGTTTTCTTTTTTGAAATCCCCATATTCTTGCGCCAAAGGATGAGCCGCCCCCAAACCTTTAAAATTTTCAAAAGCGCCCTTTAACACCCTGTTTTGCGCACTTTCTTTCCCCAAAATATTTTCAAAGTTTGCAATTGTTGCAGATGCGGGGGATTTGTTTGCTTCAGCTACTTTTTTAATATCTTCTGTTGTTAAAATGCTGCCAAAATCTTCCCCCGTCAAAAGTTCAAGGTTAATTAAATGCTCTCCCAAAGACATTGCACTTCCGCCATACGGGCAATAAAAACCCTCGTGGCGCGGCGGGTGCATTTCCCCCTGAGGCAAAACTTCAACAGTGTCAATTCCTATGTAGCTTTTCATAAAATCAAAAAATTGAGAAGAAATATCCGAAGACAAATTTCCCACCCCCGTGCGCAAAGAGCTTTTTTGAGGCAGGCACGGGTCATTTACAATAAGTGCGGATTGTTTTACACCCAGTACTTTTTTACCCTGGCATAAAACATCTTCGTAATCTTTTCTTTCTTTAGTGTTTAGAGCTGCACCGAAATACACCCTATTCTTAATATTTACACTACCGATTTTCACATTCGTACAAAACATGAAAAATCAAAAAATTGCTATCTGTTATGTTTTGTAAAAACCGGCATAGTGTCTGATGTAACTAAATAATTTTTATTATTAAAATTTTATCAAATGGTTTCTAAAGATGATTTTGATTTTAAGGAATTAGTAAAAGCGTATCTGGATTGTAGAAGATATAAGCGAAATGCAATTACATCGCTTGAATTTGAATGTAATCTGGAAAAAAATTTGTTCAGGCTTTTTGAAGATTTAAAAAATTCAAATTATAAAATCGGGCGCAGCGTTTGTTTTATCGTACTTTATCCAAAGCCGCGCGAAGTTTGGGCGGCAAATTTCCGCGACAGGATAGTGCACCACCTTGTTTATAACAGAATAAAAGACAGGTTTTACGCAAGATTTATAAAAGATACTTACAGCTGTATCCCTTCAAGGGGGACTTTAAATGCAGTTTATTCGCTAAGACGCTACACCAGGCAAATTACAGAAAATTACACAAAAGATGCCTATTATATGAAGGCAGATTTAAGAAACTTTTTTGTCAGCATTGATAAGGAAATCCTATACGCGGAAATTGAAAAATTGGTTAAAGAAGAGTGGATTTTAAAACTTATCAGGCTCATAATTTTTAACGATCCGCGTGAAAATGCTTTTATAAAATCTCCGCGCTGGAAATTTGAGCTTTTGCCCAAACACAAAAGCCTCTGGTATACGGATTTGGAAAAAGGGCTGCCCATAGGCAATTTAACCAGCCAATTTTTTAGTAATGTTTATTTAA
Organism: uncultured Gammaproteobacteria bacterium; assembly: GCA_964470205.1. Taxonomy (GTDB): domain Bacteria; phylum Cyanobacteriota; class Vampirovibrionia; order Gastranaerophilales; family Gastranaerophilaceae; genus CAYYBA01. Next base: position 9,832 of record CAYYBA010000014.1, read on the forward strand.
ATGTTTTGGATCAATACGTGAAACATAAGCTAAAATGCAAATACTACTGCCGCTACGTTGATGATTTTATTCTGATGAGCCATGACCCTAAAGAATTAAACAGGTGGCATAAGGAACTGAAAGTGTTTTTAAAAGAACGTCTGAAATTAGATTTGCACCAGGATAAAAAAAGTATAAATAAAATAAGCAAAGGTATTGATTTTGTAGGGTATGTGGTAAAACCGAACAGATTGTTTTTAAGGCAAAAAATAATCAAGCGCGCTTTTCAAACAGTAACGGAATTTAAAAAATCTCCAACCTGGTATACGGGCTGTGAAATCAGCCAATTTTTGCGCTCTATGAACAGCTACCTTGGCATGCTAAGAGGCACAGAGGGCTATATATTAAGAAAAGAGCTTTGCTGGAAAAGTATAAATTTGTTCATAAGCTGTGATGAGGATTTCACAAAACTTAGAAAAAATATTATACATGTGGGTAGTATTTAGTTATTTTGTCTTAACAATATTGTAACTTTTTCAAAAACTTGTTATAATAAGAGAGGGTTAAAGAAAAATAAAATTTATTTTCTTTTTCTTGAGCCGAAAGAATTACAACGGCTTTGCCGTTGCAGTAATGTATTTTAATAAAATGAAGGTTGGAAGAAATGAAAAAAAGCAATGAAGTAGCAAGATATGCTTTAAAAATAACAGCATTTACTCTTGCAGAAGTTCTTATTACATTAGCGATTATAGGAGTAGTCGCGGCTCTTACAATTCCCTCAGTAATGAGGAATTACCAATCACAAGTTTATGACAGAGCCCGCCAAAAAGCCTTGAAATCAATGGGTGAAGCAGGAAAAATCATGGCTGTTCAAGGCACTATTAATAACGCCGCAAGCGCCGAAGATTTTGTTAAAAACTACTTGCCAAGATATCTTAAAATTACAAAAGCCTGTGCCACAGCTGCAGAATGCCATTTTCCTGACCAAATAAAAACAATGTTTCAAACAACAATGAACACCCCGACCCAGTGGAACCAATTGAACACAAATCTTACAGGTTACAGGATTGTTACCTCATCAGCAAACAGATCATACTTTTTCACAACAGCAGACGGGTATAGTGTTAACCTTTTTTACAATAGAAACTGTGTATCAGGTTATCAAGAATTGCCAGACACCTGCGGATATGCCTATACCAATGCCTGTACCCACTATTCAGCAGATAGAGCCTGCTTTAACGTACTATACGATATGAACGGTACAAAATCTCCCAATCAAATGGGTAAAGACATAGGTTTTGTAACGGTTTTTTACCCGGGAATTGATACTATTGCAGTAGCACCGGGTGTGAGCGAAGATATTTCAACAACAACATATACTACCCCCAACGGTATCTCTTATTGTAAGGGTCTTGGAAATGAATACAATTTGCCCTCTATGGATGAATTATCAGCTATGATGATTAACCGCGACCTTATATCTAATATCACCTCCGGTAACTTCTGGTCTGGGTCGCCTATTCCG
>CAYYBA010000014.1:11362-22476 GCA_964470205.1 uncultured Gammaproteobacteria bacterium
CACGTATGTGTGGACCGTCGGCTATCGCGGGCACCGCAATTGGAATGGTCGCGACGGCTATAGCTACTACGTTCGGTGCGTGAGGAGATAAACGATGTTTTTGCGGGGGGAAGATTATTTCTTTCCCCACCCCTTGTATTCAGGGTTAAGGGCAAGCCAGGCATAGGTTTCTTCGGTGTCCGGCATGGAATTTATGTAGATTCCGCCATATTTGCCCCTTTGCGTGTGCAGAATATCTTCAGCGCACAAAATATTAACAGCTTTTCTTATTGTGTTCGGACTTACTTTTAAAATATTGCCCAATTCTTTCATTGAAGGTATTTTGTCCCCTGTTTCATAGTTTTTAATAATATATTTTTTAACTTCCCCCAGGGCTTTTTCCCAATTGTATAGAAATTTTTCTCTTTCTTTTTTAATCGGGCTTGTCATAAAAATTGATTTTTCGCCTTTTTCTGTTCTTATCTGGGGATTATTCGGGTTTGATACGTAAATTGTGCCGTAATATCCGCGGCGCGATAAAATTATGCCTTTTTTATTCAAATTTTTCATAGCATCGTTTATGGTTTTTATGCTGACATTAAAATATAGGGCAAATTCTTCATTGGAAAGGATTTTATCCCCCGTTTTGTAATTTTCTGTTATATAATTTTGAATTTTTTCTTCCAGTTTTTGAGACAGAGTTTGACTTTTGGCACTTAAAGATTTTTCATATTCGCCTATTTCGTTTTTCACAACAAACCATTTAATTTCATTTCCTTTTGCAAACTTTTTTTCAAGATAACCTGCTTGCGTCAGCGTATCTAAGGCAAGGCGCGTTGTATTGTGTGATGCGCCTATTTTTGCCGCTAAATTTCTTATGCTGGGAAGAGGCGTATTTATTTTATAGCTTACAATAGTTTTTTTAATTTCAAGTACAGCCGAATCTTTTTTAGAAAACATTTTATCGCATGGCGCTATATTTAAAGATTTGTCATGAATTGTTGTACCGACACACTGTTTTGATTCAAAATATCCTAAACTCTCAGCACAGCGTATGGCATTTTGCACTGTTCCCGTGCTTAAGGTCGCCATGTTCCAGTGTTTTTTCTTTAATACCCTCCCTCGCCCACTTTATAAGCCAGTTTAATATGGTTTTATCTTTTGGCATGGTTTGAACTTCATTTTTGAAATCTGGCTTATTTTGGTTGAGCAGGGAAATATGAATTTTTTTTGCCATGATAATTTATTCTGTCCTTTATTTTTTAATTATACACAATAATTAAAAAAACAAACAAAAAATTTTTGAACGTCATATTTTGTTGCAAAAATCAAAAAAATAGTGTATAATTAAGTATAACTTTATGGAGTTTTGGTTGATGGTTTTTATAAATAACAGAAGAAAAGGATTTTCACTGGCTGAAATGATGATTGTATTTGTAATCGTTTCAATTATGCTCGCGGCTTTTGCCCCTATTTTAACTAAAAAAGCACCCAGAAGTTCTGACCCTGATTGTATTAACGGCATTAAAACAGTGGATATTGTTTATTCGGATCCGGGATCTCATTCTTTTACACCTCCTAACGGAATCATTGACGGTGTTGAAGTAACGCTCGTTGGCGGCGGCGGAGGCGGAGCCGGCGGGAGCGAAGCAACCAATAATTTGGTTTGTACGGATTCTGTTACAACAGGCTGCAGCACAATAAGTTTCGGCACTTACGCTTTTCCGGCAAAAATGTATGCCACGTTGACAAATGCAGGTACAGCTTCAACATGTACACCGGCAACGCCCGTAGCAGTTGGCGGAACTTCGGGAAGTTCGGTTGTAAATCACTATATAGATGCAAATAAATCTTTATCCTATGTATTAGGAGCAGGCACGCTTAAAACCGGCGGTTCTGATGTTATAGCCGCAGGCAATTATACCGCAGGCACTGCAGGCAACACAATTAACGGTGTGGGCACTGCCTTTGGGGGCGCGCCTAATACATTTTTGCCTTGCACGGGGCAAAGCTGCGGTTCAGGCGGAAGCGTTAATTTAGTTTATGAAAGCAGCGCTTATGCTTGCAGGGGTACCGTAGCTCCGGGAAATGCCGGCGGCAGGCTTGTATATAGCGCTATGACTCCGGGTACAGGCGGCGGCGGTGCTGCAGCTGCGTTTTTTAAAGAAAATGATTTTGCAATTGCAACACCCTATACATTTACGGTAGGCGCAGGCGGCGCAGGTGGCAATCCGGCGCAGGCAGGGCAGGACGGCCAAAATACAAGCTTTACTATAAATTCAACAAACCATGTTGCGGGCGGCGGCAAGGGCGGTCTTACAATCTCATCCTCCGCTTCATCTGTTGATGTTTCATCTTTAGGCGGTACTTGTACGGGCCCAAGCTGCACAGCAGGAAGCGTTCCCACCATGCAGACAAATTTGCTTAAAAGCTGGAATGGCGGTGCTAATACCGCATTTAACAATGGAAGCACAACATTTTCGGGCGGTTTGGGTGCTTGTAACGGCGCTAATACTTTAAATGCATGCGGGCAAATTAACGGTTATAACGGTACAGACTATAAGAAAACCATTTTAAGCAATATAGAAACAATCGGCGGCACGGGCGGCGGCGGCGGAAGCTGCAACAATAGTGGCTGCGGCAACGGCGGAGCCGGTGGCAACGGTTATGTACGCTTGAAGTATCAAATGGCATGTGATTGATAGGAGGCGAAATAAATTTCTTACAGCGCTTGTGCGCTGTTGAAATTTACGAGCCGACCGAAGGTGTGCTAGTCGCAGACGGGTTTGCAGGAGCAAAGCCGTCAAGATGTAGCCGTTCCCAGCCGCCAAGGACTCCGCAAAAAGTTGCCCCAATGGGCAAGTTTTTGAAGGAGGCTTGATTTTCTTGAATTCGAACTTACAATATTCTTGTCTGCAAGGCATGAAAATCAAGAGTAGCGAAGTGCCTAGCGCAGCGAGCGAACAAATCTTTGATTTGCCAGGCGGCTACATGGAACAGACTCTAAAACAAGCCAGCATGCACGCGTTTTAAAAAATACTTGTAAAAAAAAATATTTTGTATATAATAATTCATAAGGGTACTATTTAAGGAATTGTAAAGTGTCAGGAAATAAATTACCGAAAAATATGGGTAAAAAAATTGCGGATGCGCTAAAAAATCAAAGCCTTGAGGGCAATGAACAAGAAAGTCCGGCGCAAGATTCTGTTGATGATATGACGGGTATCAGCCTGGAAGAATTTTTAGGCGAAGAAGATAACGGCATGGATTATGAAATTGAAGAGACGGAAATAGAAATTCCCGAAGTTCCTGCTTCTGAAGAAGTCGAAGACGAAATTTATGATTCCTCTTCGTTCGGACTTGATATGGAAGATGTTAAATTGGATAAAATTTCATACTCTAATGCCAAACCTTCAACTCCCCTGCCCGATAAAGACATAATATTTAAAGTTCCCGAACAGGAAACTGAAGCAGCACCCGAGTTAAAGTTATCAATTGATTTGGAAGAAGATGAAGAAGCCGAAGAATTTGAAATGCCCAATAACATAAACGTTTTAAGAAGGCTTATTGCACAACTGCCTGCCGGAGTTCCGAAACAGACAGGTGCACAAATTATAAGACAGACAATTGAAGCTTTGGGTATTCCAATGAAAAGTGTTTTGCAGGATGCCCAAAAAGTGCGCGAATGCTTGAATAGTTCTATTAAAGATTGTGCTTTCACAATTCAAGAATATAAAAGCAATATTAAGAACCTTGAAAAACAGAGCGTCGGTTATCAAAAACAGCTGACAAAGCTTAACGACATTATAAGTTTGTTTATTTATAACGATAAAAAGTAAGTGTATGCTCCCATCGTCTAGAGGCCTAGGACAACACCCTTTCACGGTGTAGACGGGGATTCGAATTCCCCTGGGAGTATTTATAACTAAAATTATTCCTAGCAGTTAATCATTTTTTTATTTGCCAATAAACTCAATTATTTGGATTTACTATATTTTTGCTATGTCCTAAACAAAGGAGGTTGCATTGAAGAAATTTTTAATAATACTTATATTCTCTATTTTTACAATTCCCGCTTCGGCATTAAGTGACAATCAGATTAAACAGGCTATAATTAAAGAATCAATAGCCGCTTATCCCGGCCGCTGCCCCTGCCCGTATAGTTCCATGAAAAACGGAAGACCATGCGGCAACAGAAGCGCATATAGCAAGCCGGGCGGTTATGAAACAATTTGTTTTCCCCAGGATATCACAGCTAAAATGGTGGCAGATTATAAAAAAATCCATAATATTAAATAGTGGTATAATATTATTTTAAAGTTAAAAAAACTTGTTAAGCTTTATTAAAAAATTGTTATTAATTTTACAATAAGTTAGTATTTTTGAAAACGGAGGTAATTTATGAAAAGTGACTTAATTAAAATTGCAGTTTTTATAGCAATAATTTGGGCAGGTTTTCATTTTTTCCACTGGGGCAAATTTTTTGAACCTGTCGGTGTTTTTTTACAACAAACTTTTGATTTCAATAAAGCCTTTGAGAAGGGCGAACAAAGGCAAAAACAAATTGACCAATGGCAGTAAACTTAAAAAATTAATTTTCTTGTATAAAAATTCGACTTATATTAGAATATATGTATAATGATATTATTAGTCGTTTTGAGGAGATGAATACACATGAGAGATTTTCTAAAAAGGTTTTCTGTAATTAGTTTTGCGATATTTTTATTTTATATATCAACAGTTTACAATCTTGCTTTGGCACAAACGCCACAACAGCTTTATGACAGGGCTTGGAAATTAATTGATGCAAAATATGTTGATCAAACAAACAATATGCAGGATTGGAACAGATGGCGGCATAAGTATGATAATAAGATACAGACGGATGAAGATGCTTATATTGCAATTGAAACCATGGTTCTCTTAAGGGTATAGGGGTGCAAATAGGCGTCAGGGAAGGTAAACTTCTGATTATTGCACCAATTGAAGATACACCGGGTGAAAAAGCCGGGCTTTTGGCCGAAGATGAAATTCTTGAAATTAACGGGGAAACTGCAAAAGGTTTAAGCGTTGATAAGGCCGCGGAAAAAATAAGAGGCGAAGAAGGCACACAGGTAACCCTTTTAATCAAAAGGAAAGGTGTGGCGAATAAAACCTATACAATAACAAGGGCAAATATTGAGTTGAAATCCGTTTCAACAAAAGCCCCAAAATATGCAAAAATTGATGACTCTATAGGATATATACGCTTAAGTTCTTTTATCAGCAGGAATGCAACACAAGAATTTGAAAACGCTTTGATTGACAATAAGAATAAAAAAGCACTTATTATAGATTTGCGCTCTAACCCGGGCGGCCTTTTAACAAATTCAATCTTTATAGCAGACATGCTTTTGGATTCAAAAGTTATAGTATCAACTGTGGATAGGGACGGCTATAAAGAAGTACAAAGATCAATGGATAGCGTTTTAACGCGTCAGCCGATTGTTGTTTTAATAGACGGCGGGTCTGCTTCTGCGAGCGAAATTTTGTCCGGTGCGCTTAAAGATAACAAAAGGGCGGTTATAATAGGCAAAAAATCTTTCGGTAAAGGGCTTGTGCAGGAAATTAACCGTTTACCAAACGGAACTGCAATGCATATAACAATTCAAAAGTATTTGACACCAAACGGTACAGATATCAATAAAAAAGGTATAGAGCCTGATATTGTGATTGACATTACTCCGCAGGATATTGAAAACAAACAAGACCCGCAGCTTCAAAAGGCAAACGATTATCTTATTGAAATGTTAAGTAATAATAAATAGATATTGACCATGTTCTGTATTTTCTAATATAATAATGAATGAAGGCGAGAGCACAAAAATAAATTTTTTTACTTGAGCCGAATGAATTAAAACAGCGAAGCTGTTATAATAAATTACACAAGTAATTTAGGAGAGAAAAAATTAACACAAAGTTTGATATTCTGGATACTGGAATTGTGCGAAGCGGTATAAATCCGCATTATTATAATACGTTAAGTATATCTGCCTTAATTGCAAAAAGCGAAGTGCCGCCAAAACAAAAACAGTTGGCTAGCAATTATATGGTTATTAAAAAGGTGTTCGGGTTTTCTGCAATGCCTTCTAAAATTAAACACAGCGATATTGAACTTTTGAAAAAATGCAATTTTAACACTCTTGAACATACAACACTGGCACAAATGAATGAAGAATTAACTGTTTTAAACAGGTGGGGCAATTCTTATGATAAGATGATGCGCAAACTTGCAGATGATGTTTTTGAAATAAGAGTAAAAGAATTAAAATATTTATACGCGAGCAGCTATTTCCCGAGCGCTGATGAAATTTATGACGGCTTTAGGGCGCTTGAAAAATATATAGAATATATTGCACAATAATTTTAAAAGGGGAGCAAACTCCCCTTAAAATTTTCTTATTTTATTGTTTTTCGCAGCATTCAAAATAAAACGCTTTAATCCACATAGACGGTATATTAAGCATTCTGAGTTCTTTTACTTCTTGTGTTTGGTGGCATTTAATCTTTGCATCTTTTAATGTTACAACGTCAGATTGGCATTCGTATCTTTCACAGTCGCAGTCGCATTTAAGCGAACCTTTTGCCTCAGCCCCGTCAACATAAACAGTAAGGGTGTCTGTTTGCATGTGTTTTTTGATTTCAAAAATAGCGTCATAAGTTTTACACATAATTTTTCTCCTTTTCTCTTAGATATATAAAAATTATGATAAAAAAACGCCCTGTATTGTATTGCTCATATGGATATTTGAACGAGGGATTGTTAAATTAAACGTTATAAATTTTTCCTAAATACTGCCCCGTATAAGATTTTGGACATTTAGTAATGCTCTGGGGCGTGCCTTTAGCTATAACTTCTCCGCCGCAATCTCCGCCCTCGGGCCCTAAATCTATGATATGGTCGGCACATTTTATAATATCAAGGTTATGTTCGATAATTAAAATCGTATTGCCAGAATCTGCAAGCTTGTGCAGGATTTTAATCAGTTTATCAATATCATAGGTATGCAGCCCGACTGAAGGTTCATCCATTAAATAAAGGGTTTTGCCTGTTTGGCGTTTGTTTAATTCGCATGCCAATTTTACCCTTTGCGCTTCCCCGCCCGATAGCGTTGTGGCACTTTGCCCCAGGTGGATATAATCTAACCCCACATCGTATAGCGTTTGCATACGCTGCTTTATTTTGGGCACGTTTTCAAAAAATTCCAGGGCTTGCGCTACTGTCATATCTAAAACATCGGCTATATTTTTGCCTTTGTATTTAACCTCTAAAGTTTCCTTGTTATAGCGTTTGCCGTGGCAAACATCACATTTTATATAGACATCCGATAAAAAATTCATTTCAATTTTTATAAGCCCGTCGCCCTTGCATTTTTCGCATCTTCCGCCTTTAACGTTAAAAGAAAAGCGCCCCTGATTGTAACCCCTTATTTTTGCTTCATGGGTGCGGGCAAAAAGTCCGCGAATGTGTGTGAAAACATCAGTGTAGGTGGCAGGGTTGCTTCTGGGTGTTCTGCCTATGGGAGATTGGTCCACCGCCACCACCTTATCTATATTTTCAAAGCCTTTAATTTCATCCACTCCCTGCGGTTTAGGGCGGTTAGATAAGAGTTTATGCATGGCATATTCATAGATAATGTCAGACACAAGGCTTGATTTGCCCGAGCCCGATACACCCGTAATTGCTACAATTTTACCCAAAGGTATGTTAACATCAATATTTTTTAAGTTGTTCAGATGCGCATTTTTAACTTCCAAAAAGTTGCCGCTTCCAAGCCGCAGTTTTTTAGGAATTGCAATTTTTTTCTCTCCGCTTAAATATTTCCCCGTTATGGATTTTTTTTCTTTAATAATATCATCAATTGTGCCCGTGGCAACAATTTTTCCGCCATGCTCTCCTGCTTTTGGGCCGATATCTACAATATAATCGGCATTTCTTATGGTGTCTTCGTCATGTTCTACCACAATTAGTGTGTTTCCAAGGTTTCGAAGGTTTTTAAGGGTTTGAATAAGCATGTTATTATTGTGCTGGTGCAGGCCTATTGAGGGCTCATCCAGAACATATAAAACACCCGAAAGCCCGCTTCCTATCTGTGTTGCAAGGCGTATACGCTGCGCTTCGCCGCCTGACAGGCTTCCTGAACTTCTTGCAAGAGTGAGATATTCAAGCCCCACATCAAGCATAAATTTTAACCTGGCGCGAATTTCATCTAAAATTTGTTTTGCAATGGCCATTTTGTAATTGTCAAGCTGCAAAAACATTTCAGATACAAAATCATACGCTTTTGAAATTGACATAAGGCAAAAATCGTTTATGTTTTTATCCAAAATTTTTACACTAAGCGCAAAAGGGTTTAACCGTGCGCCAGCACAGGTTTTGCAGGGAATTGACGTCATATATTTTTCAACTTCGCCTCTGATTAAATCGCTCTCTGATGATTCATAGCGTTTCATAAGATACGGAATAACGCCCAAATACGGTATGTAATGGGTGCGGTAGTGTTTTGTGCCAAAATCCTTGTAGCGCATAGAAATGCGCTCATCCCCGTTGCCGTATAAAATAATACCTTTTTGCGCAGGGGTTAAGCTTTTAAAAGGCACATCAGGGTTGATATTGTAGTGTTCGCAAACGCCTTTTAAAACATCTTCATAATATGAATTACCGGTTCTGGCCCAGGGGTATATAGCGCCTTGACTTATTGATTTAGAATGGTCGGGCACAATTAAATCGGGGTTAATTTCAAAATGCGCGCCAAGCCCGTGGCAGTGCGGGCATGCTCCGTAGGGACTGTTAAAGCTGAAGGTCCTTGGGGCAATTTCTTCAAAACTCAAATTACACTTGGGGCATGCCAATTTTTCGCTGAAGGTTTTTTCGCCCATCCCTTGAATATCAACAACAACAAGCCCGCCCGAGCGGCTTAGCGCAAGCTGCAAGCTATCAAATAGCCTTGATCTCACGGAAGGTTTTATTATAATTCTATCTATCACAACTTCAATTGTGTGTTTTTGGGTTTTTTCAAGTTCAATATCTTCTTCTTCCGTATTATAAATTTTTCCGTCAACCCTTAATCTGAAATAGCCTTCTTTTTTTAAATCTTCAATCAGATTTTGATATTCGCCTTTTTTGCCGCGAATAACGGGCGATATTATCTGAATTTTTGTGCCTTCTTTAAGCGCCATAACCTTATCTGTTATTTCATCAACGGTCTGGGGTGCTATTTTATCGCCGCACTCGGGGCAGTATGGTGTTCCCACGCGCGCGTATAAAAGCCTTAAATAGTCGTAAATTTCAGTTATTGTGCCTACGGTTGATCGCGGGTTATTGCTTGTGGATTTTTGATCAATTGAAATAGCGGGCGATAGACCTTCTATTCTTTCAACATTGGGTTTATCCATCTGCCCCAAAAATTGGCGCGCGTAAACCGATAAACTTTCAACATAGCGTCTTTGCCCTTCCGCAAAAATAGTATCAAATGCCAAAGAGCTTTTGCCCGAGCCTGAAACGCCGGTGAATACTATAAGTTCGTTTTTAGGGATTTCAACAGATACGTTTTTTAAATTGTTTTCCTTCGCACCTGTTACTGTAATTTTGTCGTTCATGCTATACATTATGACATAAAATTAACATAAAATTAGTTAAATGAACTTTACTTGTGCAGGTTTATTATTTCACCCGCACCGGCTACCGCTTTCAGGCTCCTGTGGGCATTTCGCCAGGACTCGCTTGCAAAGGCAAGTTCGCAGGCTCAATTGGCCTACGTCGCCATCGTTGTGCTTCGTACCGCCTGCTTCACGCAGCCGTCACATCTGCACCGGCTGTCGCTTTCAAGAATTTTGCCTCTTTTAATTTATCGCTCACAGGTGTTGCAATAAAAGGCACAAGAACTCTTTTAGCCAGTACGGTAACGCCTAAAAGCGTTGTGAGGTGTGAAAAAGCAAGGCTTATGTCATCCTTATACTGCACAAATGTTTTTTGAAATTCCTTGCTGTTTAAACCTTTAAACTTATCTGCACATTTTTCTTGTATTTTTTGGGCGTTATCAGCAGTGAAATATTTATTAAATATTTTGCCAAAGGTTTTTTGCGCAAATCCGTTTTTTGTTACGGCAAAATAAGATAAAGCCTGCACCCCTATCATTAGAGCGCCTGTTGCTAAATCAAGAGCGCTCAGGAAGTCTCTTTTTTCTTTAGGGATTTGTTTATTTTTTTGGTTTTGCCTTACATAAATATAGCAGCCATAACCGTCTTTAGCTAGAATTGACCCTATGCTTAAGCCTGTTATAAATTTGGCGTTGTCCGCCCTGTAGTGTGTGCAGATTTTTTCCATAAAGCCCGAATTTGCAAGCTTTTTGAGGGGTTTATTCATAATTGCGCCTATTTTTATGCCCATTTTTTGCCCCCCCTACATCTGCTTGCGCATTCAGGCGCCTGTGCAATCAAAGATTGCTCCGCTCCTGCGCTTGCGCTCCGTCGCAACGGCGCCATCGTCGTGCTGCGTGCCACCGCCTTATCGGCGCCGTCACATTCGCACCGGCTTACGCTTGGCATAAATTTTTGCATAAATTTTGGATAAGTTTTATTCAAAAGCCAGCATGAAAAAGGTATGGTAAAAAATGCTAGGCCAAGGTTTGCAATTCTTTTAAATGCGGTTATATTTGGCACATTTTTAAGGATTTTGGGGTTGAATTTTTCGCCTAAATTGCCTTCAGATGCCAACCTGTCGATATATTTATTGGCCGGAACCGTAATTCCCGCCTGCACCAAAACAGCAATAGCGCCCATGGCAGTTTGCCTGAGCGCCGAATATGTTTTTGTATTTTCATCGGCACGCGACAAACCGTTGTATTTTATAAAAATAGGGGCGACAATGCCTGTTCCTATGGCATTTACAATAATATCCTGCCCTTCGCCCATATGGTTTTTGAATTTGTTTAAAAACCTTACAGCGCGGGGCATATTTGAATTTATTTCTTTTGCGATATCTGTGACATTAATGCCGCTAAAATTTTGTTTATTCTTCTGTACACTTTTAATTTTCATATATTTTGCTAATCTTTTGTGTTAGTTTTTGTATTATGACACAAAATTATAAAAGT
>CAYYBA010000015.1:0-1492 GCA_964470205.1 uncultured Gammaproteobacteria bacterium
AGCTCCTATAATCGGCGATACTTGTCTTGACAAAATTAAAGCGCACGAGTGTAATGCTTGCCCTTCGGCAGCGGCACCGCCCTCAACAATGATACAGTCGCCTACTTCAATTCAGGCAACACAAAGAACAATTGAATCTGTTAAATTTAAAGGCTACGGCATGACAGGTGCAGCTGCTTCAATCGGTGAATTTTACCCCGATGTTCCCGAAAATTTTTGGGCAGCCCCTGAAATTAACCGTTTAACAGATAAGTGCATTGCTTATGGTTATCCGAACGGTTTATTTAAACCTTCAAACCCTGTTACAAGAGCCGAAATGGCAAGCTTAATTGTTAAAGGTTACAACCTTGACGGTACGCCGTTAAGTTCACAAGGTGATTTTGCCGATGTTCCCAGAAGCCACTGGGCTTACCAACAAATAAACCAAGCCGCCACAAACGATATGGTTAGCGGCTGCGGCAGCCACTTATTCAAGCCAAATGGTAAAGTAACACGCGCAGAAGCTCTTACAATAGTTTCTAAAGGTTTAAAGTGTCCTATGGATGCAAGCAAAGCCAGCGAAATATTATCAAGATACTCTGACGCATCTTCTGTTCCTTCATGGGCAAAAGAACCGATTGCAAAAGCAATTGATAACGGTGCTTTGTCAAATACACAAATGGGCTCAATGTTGCAACCTAACAAAAAAGCATCGAGAGCCGAAATCGCTTCAATGCTTCAAAATATGAGGGTTGCAGGCGGGTATGACAGTTCTGTTCGCAGCGCGTCAGCATGTGATAGAAAAACAACCTTCGTAGAAAAAGAAGCACCAATTGCAATTCCTACTTTAGAATTAACAATGAATGATATGATAAATTCCAAAAACGCAAACGTTGGCGACCAATTCAGCGCTTCTACAGTTAACGCCATTACCATAGGCTCTACAACATTCCCTGCAGGGTCAAGAGTTAACGGTAAAGTTGTTGAAGTTATAAGGCCGACTAAAAATTGTCAAGGTGCCATTAAACTTTCATTTAACGAAATCGTATGTGATGGCACAAAATATTCACTACCCAAACAAATCCTAACTGCAAGAGTAGACAATTCCAAAAACGTGAACGGTTTTGCCAGATTAGTTAAAGCGCCATTCACATGGACAGGTACTATACTTGGTACAACAGGCAGAACCTTGGGTGGTATGGCAGTAGGTGCTGCTAATGCTGCAGAAAACGTACTTGACAACTTCGGTACAGGTACATCTGAAATCTTAACAGGCCAATTCAGAGCAGGCGGCAGAAGCTACCAAGACTCTGCAAAAGCTCTTGTTATTGCCCCTGTGGACTTTACAAGAACAGCATTATCAGGCACATTGGGCTTATTCCAAACAACAGGCGACGAGGTTGCTTACCTTGTTGACCCAAGCGGTGTTAAAATCTCAGCGATTAATCCAAGAGAAGAAGTTAAAATCGCTTTTGGTTGCCACAACTAATAAATATACATTTACAATTCCACG
>CAYYBA010000015.1:1502-20884 GCA_964470205.1 uncultured Gammaproteobacteria bacterium
CACTGGCTCAAGTAAATCCGAAAGAAAAAATAACAATAGCATTTGGTCATTAATTCCGTTACCGACTTCGAGGTGTTTGCCTCACAAAGTTAAAAACGGGACCGATGCAAACAGCACGCGCGGACGTAAAACTCCGCGCGTTGTTGTTTTTTACAAATTTATACTTTTTTGCAGATAGTCTAAATTTTCTTTTCCAATAATCCAAGCTGCACAGCCATAATTTTAAAAATCAGAAAAGCATTAAAGATATGGACAGAAAACGTAACCGGCCGTAGAATTACTCGCCGCTTTTTCTAGTCGGTATCGGGAAACTCTGTGCTTTTTTAAGCGCTTTTTGATACGCATCGTAGTTGTCCTGAGTTGACCTATTGCCATACTCTTTTCTTGCTTGTTCAGCTTCAATTCGAGCATTCCTGCGTGCTATATCGCGCGTTGTTGACGGATCCCGATCTTGTCCGAATTTAAGAGTGCAATTTTGCAATGCTGAGATTCTCATAGTGTAAAACCTTTCTTTCTTATTACAGTTATATAAAACACGTAAAAAATTTTTTAAAATCTTTTAAAAAATTGAAGCAAATATTTTTACAAAAATTTACATTAAAAATAGCCTGCTTTTTTACCAGCTTATTTCTTTATGAAGATAATCAAGATTATCGTGTCTTAAAACCCACGCAGCACAGCCATAACCTGCTGCCCACCCTGTATATTTTTTAGAGCAGCTGCTTCCGCCCCAAGGCCTTATTATGCCATTTTTCATAACAGAAAATACGAATGCGTCACGCCCGAGCGTATTTGGGGCCTTATTACCGTTTAAATCGACAAAAATTTCTCCGCAGCCTTGAGTAGTTTCGCACGCTTCATTAGTATAATTTGCAATCCAAAAAGACATACCGTCAGCAAGCCTTGCTTTAGCGCGCCCTCCCCAATCTACGGCAGCGCTGCCGCTACTCCAAGGTTCTTCATTTAATTGTTTGTAATACGCCCCAAAACAACCTGTTTGCGCGGTGTTACAATATTTTAAAATCTTTAAATGCGGCGCAACGAGTTTATAAATATCAGCGGATGTCTCATTATTGTAGCTTGAAGTTCCCCAATTCCAAGTCGAAAGTGCTCCGTTTTCAACTTCTGCCAACTTAAAAGCCTGCGAGATTTGTGAATAGAATTTTTTTAGCGCGCTCACTGTCTCACGCTCCTGATAATTCCGAATGACAGTAGGGATTGTAAGAGCCGCAACAACACCAATTATTGCAAGGGTTATAAGAACTTCCGCCAAGGTAAAGGCTTTTCTTGCCATTTTACCTCCTTCCAAAATAATTAAGGACACATATATACTTTTAATTATAAATACGTCCTTAAATATAACATATGCATCCTAAAATTGTCAATAGAGGCAAAAGGTTATAATCTGTTTATATGAGCAGTATTAAAAACAGAATGAAATCCTTGATAGCGCTGAGTGCTAAAACCATGAAGGAAGTTGCGCAAAAATACAGTGAAATAACGGGCAAAAATCTTACGGCAAATAACTTGTCGCATAAGCTTGCGCGCGGAACGCTAGATTTTAACGACGCTGAAACATTGGCCGATATTTTAGGGTATAAAATTGAATTTATAAAAAAGGATTAATTTACATAATCTCGCGCTTTTTTAACAACTTCATCAGGCAAACCTGCAACTTTGGCAACGTTAATGCCGTAGCTTTTGCTTAAAAAGCCCACTTTGACGTGTCTTTCAAACTCTCCTTTTTCAAAATCAAAATTTTCGCCTATCATTAAGTTTTGAACGCTTTTAGGATATTTTTCTTTTAAAATGCTTAATTTATGAAAATGTGTGGCAAAAAGGGTTCTGGCACAGATTTTTTCAATCAAATATTCGCTTATAACACAAGCCAAAGCAAGCCCGTCTGCCGTGGATGTGCCTTTGCCTAATTCATCAAGCAGCACGATACTTTTTGAGGATGCTTGTTCTAAAATTTCTTTAATTTCAAGCATTTCCACCATAAAAGTTGATTTACCCCTGATGAGTTCATCGTTTGAACCTACGCGCGTAAAAATTTTATCCGCAATACCGATTTTGGCACCTTCGGCATTTATGCAGCAGCCCATCTGAGCCAAAATAACGGCTATTGCATTTTGTTTTAAAAACGTTGATTTCCCCGCCATATTGGGTCCTGTTAAAACTACAAAACTAAATTTATCGCCTATTTTTAAATCATTTTCAACAAACGTGCCCTCAATTTTTTTAACTGCGGGGTGAAAACAGCTTTTTATATTTAAAATATTGTCGCTGCAAACAGTCGGTATTGAAAAATTTTCTTCCGAATGCAAAAAATAAAAGCTCTGCAAAACGTCCGCCTGCGCAATTTCATTTGCAAAATCCAAAATACGCGGCGCAAGCTCACACGCATGGACCTGCAATTTTGAAAAAATATCTTCTTCAAGCGCGTTTTGTTTTAATTTTAAAGTTTTTATTTTTTCTTCTTCCTGCGCAAGTTCCGCCGTTAAAAACCTTGTGGAATTTGCAGCCCCCTGCCTTATCTGGTAATTGAGCGGAATATTTTTAAGGCTTGAATTCGGCACTTCCAAATAATACCCTATAAGTTTGCTAAAGCCTAATTTCAAGGCCTTGATGCCTGTAAGTTCTTTTTGTTCGCTTATATAATCTTCAAACCACTTTTCGCACATCTGTATTTGTAATTTCAAATAATCAAGCTCGGCACTGGCATCTTTTTTAATAACCCCGCCAGTTCTTACAGAATCATTCGGGTTATCCGAAATTGTTTTATCAATAACTTGTGCCAAGGATATAAGTTCATCGTACTCTTCTTTAATAAAATTAAGCATGGGGCTTTTAAAACTTCTCAAAATATTTTTTAATTTTTCAATATTAAAGAGAGTTTCTTTAAGCGATAAAAAATCTTTTGGCAGTATGGTTTTGTTGGTTAATTTTCCCCAAAGTCTTTTTATGTCATAACATGAGCCTAAAATTTCCTTTAATTCAAGTGCATTTTTCGGGTCTTGGATTAATTCTTTAACAGCTTCCTGCCTTTGGTTAATTTTTTCAATATTCCTTAAGGGTCTTTTAATCCAGCTTTCTAAAAGCCTTCTGCCCATTTTGGTCTGTGTTTTGTCAATTGCCCAGAAGAGCGAACCGTACTTTTTAAAATCCACTGTATTTTTTGTAAGTTCAAGGCACTTTCTTGTGTTTTCGCTCATAATCAAATAATCGCCGACATCGTAAAATTTTATATCCCCAAAAGAAGGTGCAAAACCTTTTTGATTTTCTAAAACATAAGCCATAATAGCGTTTGCTGTCTTTCTATCAATGTCTTTATCTTTGCCTTTTGCCAAAATGTGCGAAAAATAATGTTTGGGCACAAGGGTTATGTTAAATTTTTTTAAGAATTCTTCTTCAAGGCTTATGTCGGGTTTGGGTTCTTCAATTACGCTAAAGGGTTTTATGTCACGCGTTTTAACTTCAATTAAAAGTTCCTGCGGGTTAATTTTCTCAATTTCGGCTTTAATTTCATCTGCACTTCCTTTTGTTACAAAAAAATCACCTGTGGAAACATCACAATAACTAAGATAAAAAGCGTCTTTTTCTTCTTTAACCGCACAGAGGTAGTTATTGGCGTCGGAATTTAAAAGTTCGTTTTCAACAATTGTGCCTGCGGAAAATGTGCGCGAAACTTTCCTTTTTAAAATATCGCCCTCATCATCGGGGGTTTGTTCGCATATTGAAATTTTAATGTTTTCATCAAGCAATTTTCCTATATAAATATTTAAAGAAGTGCTTGGTATGCCCGCTAATGGAATTTTGCCTATTTTTAATTCTTTTTTTGTGAGTTTAATATCGCATATTTTGGCAAATAAAAAGGCATCATCGAAGTAAGTTTCATAAAATTCGCCTATCCTGAATAAAAGAATACCTTCTTTGTATTCCTCTTTAATCTTCAAATACTGTGCTATAACAGGGGAAATATCACCCCTGATGTCTTCTTTTCTTAAATAATCCAGATTACTCATAAAAAAAATTATAACAGAAAAGATATCGGGCAGAAACTTTTTCGTATATTTTTTTATGCTAAAATTTTTGTATGGGATGTTTAAAGAAACTGGTTAAGAATATTTTAATTTTAGCGGCAATAGTGTGCTTTTTTGCCCTTGGCGGCTTTGTTTTTTTAAGAGATACAATTGAAACTTTTAATAACCCGCCACGCGAAAAAGCAATTGAAATGGCGCTTGATTTTGGCGATTTTTCCGATATTTCCAGTGATTATAAAATAGGCAGAACATACTGGCTTTTTGGCTACAAAAAACTGACTATAACCTATAAACCTTCCAATAACAAAATTACTTTTGTGCGTCTGCCCAATCAAAAAAAGGTTAAAATTCAAGATTTTGTAGATAAAAATGTAGATAAAACTTTACAAAACTTTACAGAAAATTTTGACAGGCATTTAATAAAATTACAAAATGTTAAGGCAGGCTCAAAAGGCGTTATACTGGGCAAAAACAAGGTTATATATTACAGTGAAGTTGATGCTGAGGTTAAAAATTTACCGTTTAAAAAATTAAAAGGCATCATGGCTATTTATAAACTCAATAACAAGGACACTAAAAAGGAAGAAGACCCCCAAAAGCAGCCCTGTGCAGTTGTTTTGTACATGACGGATTCGGAAAAATACTCTTTGAACATCCCCCTAAACGTTTTGAAGAAAATAAAGTTGTAAAAACATTCGTTTAGACTATTGCTTTTTTTTTGAAATTATTATATTATAAGTTTTGTAAAAGCATGTTAATAAAGTGTTTAAACAACATCTAAAATGTGCTATAATATAAGAGTATTTTCAAATAATGAAAATAAAGAAAGTAGGTTTTTAAGAGGTATATGAAAGGTTCAAAAATTATGATGAAAAAAGGATTTACACTCGCCGAAGTTTTAATTACTTTGGCAATTATCGGTGTTGTGGCAGCGTTAACTATTCCATCAGTTATCCTGAACACAAACCAACAAGAATACAAAACAGGGCTTAAAAAAGCTGTTTCTGTTTTAAACCAAGCTATTTCAATGAATATGGCAATTGATAACGTTTCACCAAACGATATTGAAAACGTAGCTCAAATGGTTAACTACTTCTCAAACAGAATGAACACATTAAGCTCAGACACTACAAGAGGTCAGTTCTATACAACAGACGGTATGAGATTCCAATTCTTAACAGCAGCGGGTGCAGCACGCGTTGCAGGAAGTTGCGGAAGAGAAGCAGGTAACACTACAGCTACATGTACCGGCGGTACAAATAGTACATCTTGCGGAGCTATCACAGGTTGCGCATGGTCAAACGGTGCTTCAGTTGCATACTGCGGCGGCTCAAATGACCCTTGCTATTTAGTTGTTGACGTTAACGGAGATAGAAAACCAAATCTATACTCAAACGTAACTAACGCAAATACTGACAACGTTCCTACAAACACAAATGACTCTATTAAAGATATCTTCTATATCAAAATTACAGAAGATTCAGCACTACCTGCTGGTAACCTTGCACAACAAGTTATGTTTAACTAATTTAGCAGCAGATAATAAATAAAAACCAAAAAACACCCTCAAGATGGAACTTGGAGGGTGTTTTTGTATGAAGCCGTACTAAAACCTTAGTGCGACAGCACTTGGGTTTTAGAAGGCGACCGATGGTGTGTGAGCATTGGCACAGCGCCGATGAGGCGGTGGGCTGATGCGAAACCGTTCCTAGGCGCCGTTGCGACGATAGGCGAGTTATGCGAGCCGAAGGAGCGAACAAATTTCTGCAAGAAATTTGCCAGGCGCTGTATGCGTGAGCCGGTGCGGATGTTGACGACTGTGTGAGCAGGCGGCAACGTAGCACTACGACAAAAAAGTGCGGATAGCGAGCATAAAAAAGTGAGCTTAGAAATTTCGGTAATGGAGCACCTTCTTGATTTTCAAGCGTTCTGTCATGCTGAACTCGTTTCAGCATCTGTTGAAAATCAAGCCTCCATTTCAACTTGCCCATTGGGGCAACTTTCAACTGAGTCCTTGGCGATTTTTTGGTACTTTTTTATAAAAAAAGTACAGGTATAGCTTTTTAGATCCTGAAACAAGTTCAGGATGACAACACGTTAAAAACTATAACCTGTCATGCTGAATTTATTTCAGCATCTATCCCGCGGGGGGTTTGTTCAGAATGACGGAGACAGTATGTTAGCCTTAATATTGACATCCAACTTTGTTTCCCCTACTATATAAAAACAAGGATTTTGAAATGGTCTGGTATGCCATAAAAGTCCTCTTAATCAAGAAAAGGAGAAAAAAATGCCAAAGATGAAAACACACAGAGCCGCAGCAAAGCGTTATCAAGTAACCGCCGGTGGCAAAATTAAACGCCGTCAAGCAGGTAAAAGTCACTTGCTTGCACACAAATCACCAAGTCGCAAAAGAAATTTATCTAAAATGGTCGATGTTGCGAGTGTAAATATTGATTTGGTTTTAAAAGAATTGCCCTACATTAAGTATTCAAGATAAGGAAGGTTACAATGAGAGTTAAACGCGGAAATGTCTTAAGAAAAAGACATAAAAAAATATTAAAGCTTGCAAAAGGTTTCATTGGTGCAAGAAGCAGAATTTTTAAAGTGGCAAACACTGCCGTTATGAAAGCTTTAAAGTACCAGTACAGAGACCGCAGAAATCTAAAGCGCAACATGCGCCGTTTGTGGATTGTGCGCATTAACGCCGCAGTAAGGGAATATGACCTTAGTTATTCAAGGTTTATGAACTTATTAAAGAAAGCCGAAGTTACAATTAACAGAAAAATGCTTTCAGAACTTGCGGTAAATGAGCCTGAAGCATTTAAAACGGTTGTTGATTTGGCACTTGCAGGCAAGTAAATAATTAAACATACAAAAAGGCGTCCGGTTTATAAAACTTGACGCTTTTTGTATTCTAATATATTTAAATGGTGCTCAAAAACTATTTTTAATATAAAATATACTTAATAAAGCATGTGAGGATAAAAAAATTAAGATTCGTCACCTTATAATAATATTTGCCATATTTTTGATGCTTCCAGCCAGGTCAATTGAAGTTATACAAGCTAAAAACCAGACTGAAGTTATAAAACAAAACGCTAAAATTTTTGATAAAAATCAATCAAATAAAGAATATGACGGTATGTATATTCCAAATCCCATTGATAAATTTAGGGAAAAAGAAGCAGTGATACCGGAGCCTGCCGAACCCACTTCAATGACAATTGACTGCGA
Organism: uncultured Gammaproteobacteria bacterium; assembly: GCA_964470205.1. Lineage (GTDB taxonomy): Bacteria > Cyanobacteriota > Vampirovibrionia > Gastranaerophilales > Gastranaerophilaceae > CAYYBA01. The sequence goes on from CAYYBA010000015.1 coordinate 8,783, forward strand.
GGAGATGCAATATAATGAAGAAACAAATGAGCTTGAGGCTAAAGGCAAAGTTATATTAAAAACAGCTCCCGAAAAAGTTAAAATTACGGCAGATAGAGCTATCTATGACAGCAGCACAAATATAATTAAGCTTTTTGATAACGTAAGCTTGTATAAGGACGGAGGGGTTATTAACGGCGATTATATGGTAATTGACCTTAACAGCGAAAATGTCCTTATGAATGAGCCAAAAGGCACTTTTGACATATTTAAAATCAACGCCAGAGAAGGTTATGTTTATTCTAATAGAATTGAAGCCGTAAACGGTGATATTGACCTTGCTAAAAGGCTTGAAATGAGGCTTGCAACAGAAGGTTTCGGCTCAGGGTATGACCAGAGTATGCTGCAAGAATCCACTGTTCCTTTTGACCTTAAAAGAAAGCGTGCAGAACCTTACCGTATTGAAACCAAAGAAATGATTATAAAAAGCGGCGATAATCACGATAAAATAATTTTAAATAATGCCAAAATATATTATAAAAAGTTTAAACTGGCAGCCGTAAATAACGTTGAAATTTATACAGATAAAGAGCAAAACTATATTGAAACAAACTTGCCCGAACTTGGCGGTCTGCAAGATTTCGGTACATATATAGGTCCGGGCTTTGTTTTTGAAGCGCCCGGAAATTCCACAATTAAAATTGCGCCGTCTTTAGTTATAAGCGACGGTACGATAGGAATAGGCGGTATTTTTAAGCACCGTTCAAAACGTAACAGGCTTGAAGCGGGCTGGGCAACTTCCAGCAACAATCTTATTATAAGAGGCAGATACGATTTCACCAAAAGTTTGCGCGCTGATTATTCACGCCACGGCTATATGGATGAGTGGTTCTATGGTGCTAACCGCCCCGGATATATGCTTCAATTGGTACATCACAAAGTTTGGGATGTACCCGATTTGGGCGCAACATACACCCAGAGAATAACCGGCGGTTATGTCAGCGACTATTTAAAAGATAATCAGGAAGAAAACAATTACGGCACAATGAGATTAAGATGGCAAGGCGAATTAACCAAAAAAGTTCTTGAAATAGGAAACAGAGAACAAGAAATGTTTTTAATGGGTTATGTAAATACTCAAGCAGCAGCTACTATTTATGGCACGGGTGATACAACCGCAATTGTAAGGTTTGGCCCCGGAATTTATTCAAGAGTTAAATTTTGGGGGTCAAGAATATATGCGCTTGTTTCGGGTGTTCACGGTGAAAGCCCCATGGAATTTGACAGATACAGGTACGGTAAAGTAGCTCTTTCAATCGATGAAAACATAAGAATTTGTAAATATCTGACTTTAGGCTACAGCGGAACAATATCCCCCCTAAAGGATAATTATGACAAAGAACTTTTAACGGAAAGTAAATTTTACGCTCTTGCAGGACCCGAAGATATGAAAGTAGCAATTTCTTATGATACGGTAAGGGAATCCACCTCGTTTGATTTTGTTTTCTTAATTGGTACAGACAGAGCCAAAATGAAATATGACAGGTTAATAATTGAAGATCCGGAAACACTGGGCAAAGAAAATAAAAAAACAGACAGCGATTGGCAGCTGCGCAAAATTAAAGTGCCTGATTCTCTTTAATATTTTATTAACAAATGTAAATTTTGTAGATATTTATTATATAAAATATCAATATTTTTATAATTTGCTTTTTTATTAATATAACAGACAAGAAGTTGAGAAAAGAGATTATGGAACAAGAACAAACAAAAGTTATAGAAGATTTAAAAGCCCTAAACAGTAAAAAAAATGATATTTTATTTAACACTCCTGTTGATAATTTTTTTATAAAACAAGTAGCTCCCATAGAATATGTAGCAGCAAAAAAAGCGCTTGTTGAGGCAAGCAAACCGCCGAGGAAAAAAGTTTACAGGAGCATGACAAAAATGCTTCAGGAATGTTATTTTGTCGGTTCTTTAAAATACGGTAACAATTTTATTATGTAGTTGCCTTATATTTACAAGCAACACAGGGCAAAGCCCCTTTTTTCAAGGCTTATTGTAGAATTTCTCATACATTTGTATGAGATTTTGTATTTATTATTAAATCCTTGATTTTAACATCCGATATAATAATCAGAGAGAATTTAAAATAAATGTCATCCTTGTTAATTGCCACAGTTATGTCTGTGGCTTTGTTTTATTTAAAATAATTGAACATTTGACAGGTTCATTGATATAATATAAAAAATCGTTATTGTGCCATAAAGGGTTGCAAGAACAATCCTCAGCGCTTTTGACTTTAAATTAAATAACCCTGAACTTAAACAAACCGCAAAAAGCGGGAAAATGGTGATTAAATATTTGCTCATAAACGCAGCATTTGATAAAATGCACAAAATCAACATAGAAAAAAATGTACTTAAGCAAACTCCCAAAATATAATACGTATTGCTTTTTTGTTTTTGAGAAAATAAATTAACCAGAACAAGAGAAATACAAATTAAAGAAGGAACGCTCACAAAAACCAGAGCTCCAAAGTTTTCAATGCTCAAAGCCTCATTTGCACCAAGTTTCGGGGAGAAAATATTTGTAAAATATTCAATAACTTGCCCCGGATTAAAAGAAAATACAAATCTATCCAAAAAGTAAGGGGTTTGAAACATATTTAGGGCAAAAGGAATAGCGGGCAAAATTAAAATAATAAACCCTAAAACGCACAAAATAAGGTTTAAAAAAGATTTTTTCTTCTTGGCGCTTAAGATAAAAACTGTTATTAAATTAAAAATAACAAAAAACAGTGCCAGATTGTAGGTCAAAATTAAAAGAATGCTTGAAACTATAAGACATGCAAAATCCGCACGGATTTTATTGTTTAAAAATCTCAATGAAAATAAAAGTACAAGCGCGCTGAATAAAAATGCAAGTGAAATTGCATCAGGTATTTTCGCAAAATAAATTAAAAACATGCTGATAGCGCAAAACCCTGCTGCTATAAGCGCTGCATTTTCTTTATTGTTTTTTGGGGCATATTCAAAACCCGCACAATACACAATTAAAACCCCTAAAACAGAACATATGACAGAAGAATAGGGCAAAAGTACATTAATATAAGGCAGGGATAAAAGTTTTAAATATAGAAAATGTATTGGCGCGTACGCGTTATCAAATAAAATTGCAAAAAAATTGCTTGATGGCACAAAATTAAAATTACCCTCAAGATAAACTCTTGCAAGGTCCAAATTCCAAATCCTCAAAAGTATGCCTGCTAATAAAATCAAAATCAAAAATATTTTTTTATTCATATGACAATCTTATCAAAACTTTATGAATTTGTCATTTTATTTATAAATTTAGTATAATTTAAAAAGAGGTGAGAATGTCAAATACAATTTTAACTATTGCAAATAACGCTCAAATTGTTGAAGGAATACGTTCAAGACTCGTGCTTCTAAGAGAGCTGGATGGTATTGAACACACTAACACGATTGACGCTCTTGATTTTTTAAAAGAACAAGCCCCGAATTTAATTATTCTGCATGCAAAAATTGATGATAGCGGTGCATATGATGTTTTAAAAAAAATTAAAAAAAATGAAGAATTAAAACATATACCGGTTGTTTTGCTTGAAGAAGATTGTACATCAGGCTTTTTGATTGAGGCTGTTGATTGTGGAATTGCGGATATAATCCACTACCCTTATGAAGATTGGGAGCTTCTGGTCAGGATTATGTGGAATCTGGAGAGGATTGAAATAAAAACAAGTGAAGATACCAAAAACCGTTTCATTTCAAATCTTGGCGTATTGCAGTTAAACACAGGTTTTTATACTCCCAAATATTTTGAAGAATTTTTAAAGAATGAAGTGGACAAAGCCATAAAATCAAAAAAAAGCGCTTGTGTAATGCTTGTTTGGGGTGAGCAAAAAGACAAGGAAGGTATGATAGAAGATTTTGGCGCAATTGTTAAAAAATCAACCCGTCTGTGTGACACCATAGGGGTAGGACCTACGAAAAAATATTACATTTTTTTACCGAAAACAACACTTAAGGGGGCATACGCTGTTTTTGAAAGAATTAAGAAAAATTCAGGGTTTGACTGGCTTATAAGCGCAAGTGTTGTAGAAGTTTTAAATAAACCTTTTGTAGATTTTAAAGACGCCTTAGAAGAAGGGCTCAAAAAATCCTTTGACGACAACGCTTTAATTGTGGCGTCAGACATAGTTAAAATAAACAAACCTGGCGATGTCAGCATCTTCAAAAACAAAAATGTAAAGGCTGCAAATCTGCCCAGAGAAACTATGGCAGAAATTGAAAAATATGAAATTGACGACAGGAATGAGTCTTTATACCGACAGGCATTTCAAAAAAAGTGTGATCTTGTTATAGAGCCTGTTTTTAAAAAATTTAAAGAATATATTGAAGAGCATAATGAGTTTGTTTACGTTGAATATAAAGCTGGTGATACCCAATGTTATTTTAAGGTTGTAAAAGATGTTATAGAAGCCGCTTTAATGATTGATTACCAGGGCACATCCAAAGTAAAAATAGACAGAGTGCATATTTCAATAACACAAATAAAAGACATTGAAACTCTGGAATTAGAACTTGTGGAATTAAATTATGCAAAACTTTCCCAGCTGCTTAAAGAACTTTTACAAACACTATAAAATAAACTTGTTCTTTTATTTTGATATAGTACAATAATTAAGTAAGAAGGCGCATTTGTGGAAAGATTTACAGGAATAGTCGGAATATTAGTAATTTTAGGAATTTGCTTTTTAATGTCAAACAACAGAAAAGCAATCAGCGTCAAGACAGTTGTAACCGGAATTTTGCTTCAATTTGTTTTAGCTATTTTTGTTTTAAAAATACCTTTGGGACAATTTATTTTAGAAAAAATTGCCATTTTAATCAATAAAATTCTGGAACTGTCAAATGTGGGCGGGGATTTTGTTTTCGGCTTTTTAAACAATTCGCCTGATAAAGTAGATAAACTTTTTTACCCGGGTGCAAGCTTTATTTTTGCTACAAAACTTATCATAACAATAATTTTTGTCCTTGCTATTGTAAATATCCTGTATCATTTGGGCATAATGCAGCGCATTGTAAAGTTTTTTGCAAAAATAATGTATAAAATTATGAATGTATCCGGTGCCGAAGCGCTGTCCAACATTGCAAGCGCTTTTGTAGGGCAGGTAGAAGCACAAATTTTAATCCGCCCATATCTTAAAACTCTTACAAAATCTGAACTTTTAGCCAGTATGACGGGTTCTATGGCATGTATTGCAGGCGGCGTTATGGCAATTTATATAGCTTTAGGGGTAGACGCCAGATTCCTTCTGGCTGCAAGCATTATGGCAGCCCCGGGCGCTTTGGTTGTTTCAAAAATTGTTTATCCTGAAGTTGAAATGCCAAAAACCAAAGACGATGTTAAAATTGAAATTAAGAAAACCCATGTAAATTTAATAGATGCCATAGCACATGCGGCATCTGACGGTATGAGAGTTTCTTTAAACGTTATTGCCATGCTAATAGCACTTTTAGCCATAATTGCAATGGTAGATTGGATTTTGTGCGGTATCGGGTCTTTTTTGGTTAATCATTTTCAGTGGAACTTAAATTCTATAAATATCGATTTGGCGCATTTAAGCTTAAAAAGCATCCTGGGCGCGTTTTTCTCTCTTTTTGCACTTATTATGGGTGTACCCTTAAAGGAAGTTGCAACTATAGGAGGCTTAATGGGCGAAAAGCTTGTCTTGAATGAATTTATCGCTTATTTGGATTTAACAAGTATTCAGGCAACTTTAAGTCATAAAGCTGTTGTTATTGCAAGCTTTGCGCTCTGCGGATTTGCCAATTTCGGCTCTATTGCAATACAAATAGGCGGTATTGGAGAACTTGCCCCTGAAAGACGCGCTGATTTGGCACAACTTGGAATTCGCGCTTTAATTTGCGGAACTTTTGCTTCTTACATATCAGCCTGTATGGCAGGAATTTTGCTTCATTAACACAATAAATGATGTTATAATGGAATTAAAAGGAGAAAAAATGACAAAAAGAGGTTTTACGCTCGCTGAAATTCTTATAACACTTGCAATAATCGGTGTTGTAGCAGCGCTTACAATACCTGCAGTTGTTCAAAATTATCAAAAAACGCAAACTGTGACACAATTAAAAAAAGCATATACCTCTCTTAATCAGGCAATGGCAAAAGCTGTTGTTGACTATAGCAATATGACAGATTGGGATAAGACAGACGATACCGATACTACAAGGCGTGCTTTTGTGCGAAAATACTTTATACCTTACTTAAAGGTTTCAAAAGATTGCACTGAAGGCGATAACAGTAAATGCTGGGGAAAAAGCGGCCAATACGGTTCTTTAAACCTTGACGGCGGAAATTATGGCCAAGCTCTATATCCGTTAATTTTAAATGACGGGACTGCCCTATCTTTTAGTTTCAGCGCAGAAAATATTATTTCTGTTTATGTAGATTTAAATGGCGCTAAATTGCCAAACAGAGTGGGAAAAGATGTTTTTAAACTTTATTTGGAAAAAGGCAAAAACAGAATATCTTTTTGGGGCAACGGTATTTATTATACAGGTTTTACCCGCTACAACTTTATGAATAGTACTCAGGGAAGCGGTTATCGGTGCAAAAAAGACACAGGTGACCCTTATTCCGGCGGGTTTTGCGGCGCTTTGATACAAATAGACGGGTGGGAAATCAAAGATGATTACCCGTGGTGAAAAGTTTTTGGCTCCTGTCAAATTTCTTTCACAAATTTGTTCGGTCATTTCGTTCCACTCCACTCCCAACGTCGCCATCGTCGTGCTACGTTGCTGTTGCTCATCGCAACATCAACATTCGCACCGGCTATCGCATTCAAAGACGATTATCCTGCTAAATTTGTGCTATAATATTTTTAAAGCAGGCGGATAATCGCGCGAGAAATCGTGAGGAAAGTCCGGGCATCCATAGAGCAGATTGCTTGAGAAAGTCAAGTGCGCGTGAGCGTGAGGACAGTGCCACAGAAAAAATACAGCCAGTGCGGATGTGATATCGCCGTGAGGCGACATCACGAAGCACACGGAAGGCGACGTTGCGACTAAAGCGTAAGCGGCAGGAGCGGACAAATCTTTGATTTGCCAGGAGCCTTTTGGGGCAACGGTGCAACGGTGGAGTAAAAGCCCACCAGCTGCCGCCGAGAGGCAGCAGGCTAGGTAAACCCCAATCGGATGCAAGTTAGAATGTATATAAGGGCTGCTCGCCCGCGGGAAACCGGTATACGAAAAAACGCTAGAGGTGTTGGGCAACCAACATCCCAGACAGATGATTATCTTAAAAACAGAACCCGGCTTATTGCCTGCTTTTTTTTAAAAAATTATAAAAATATTACTCTGCAAATTATAACTGCCGCTACAATTCCTATAATATCGGCTAAAATACCCGTTAGGAGCGCATGGCGAAACTTTTTAACACCCACTGCGCCAAAATAAACCGCTAAAACATAAAAAGTGGTCTCGGAGCTGCCCAAAATAACGGCAGAAAGCTTTGTTGCATAAGAGTCAACACCGGTTGCCTGCACAATTTCAGAAAATACCCCAAGGCTCGCAGACCCGGATAAAGAGCGTGTAATCATCAAAGGCAGCGTATCCACAGGGATTTTAAAATAATTTAAAGGCACAGACAGCCAATTACCTAAAATTTCAATAGCGCCCGATGCGCGAAACATTGAAACCGCAACCATAATGGCAACAAGGTAGGGGATAATTTTAACACCCACCCAAAAACCTTCCTTAGCGCCCGTTGTAAACACTTCATACGCGGGAACTTTTTTAATTAACGCTGAAATTAAAACCGTTAAAATAATAACGGGCAAAACCCAAAGCGAAATTGTGTTTAAAATAGTTGTCATTTAAACACCCCCTGAAGCGCTTTTGATATTAAAATTGCGCTCATAAAGGCAATTGATGTTACAATTAAGCAGGGAATTATAATTTGTGTGGGGTTTTTCGCGCCGTATGATACTAAAATGGCTAAAACTGTTGTAGGCACAAGCTGAAAACCTGCCGTGTTCATTGCAAGCAGTGTGCACATTGAATTTGTGGCAACGCCTTTAGGTTCGCCTTTTTTTTCAGACTCTTTTTGCAGTTCCTGCATTGCTTTAATCCCGAATGGTGTTGCGGAATTTGCAAGCCCCATGGCATTTGCACTGAAATTAAGCGCAATATTTGAAATTGCGGGGCTATCGGGCGGAATTTCATTAAAAATACGTTTTGTAACAGGGCTTATAAATTTTGCAAAAGCCTGTACAAGCCCTGTCTGCTGGGCAATTTTCATAATTCCGAGCCAAAAAGCCATAATGCCCACAAGCCCTAAAGATATTTCAACAGCTTTTTTACAAGAAGTAAGCATTGCTTCAACAACCGCATCTAAAGAACCGGTATATGCCCCCACCGCGATTGATAAAATAATAAGCCCAATCCAGATGTAATTCATAAAAGAATTATATCATAAATTATTTAAAAGCCCATTTAAACATTTCTTGTGTAGTTTTCCCGCCCGCTGCTTTTATATTCGCAATATAACCGCTTGGGGTAATAAGCGGTACATTCTTTGCATTTAAAGCAATTCTAAAAATAAATAGGTCATACCCGAATTTGTTTGGTTTTTTAAAACCGTTTATGTCAAGTGCAAATAAAGAATGCGGGGAAGCATACCCTATTAAAATCGTACCGTCTGCCAAAACCCAAGCCGAATTTTGTACTTTCATGATACTCTCTTTAAAACCTTGATAGTCATTTATATCTTCGCCTTGATATCCTTCATACTGTGGCATACAGCCCTGTGCAAAAGCATTATTTTTGCAATATTTTATCACTTTTAATTTTTCTGTAAGTTTTTCATAAAATGCAGGGCATTCTGTTGTATAATGAGTACCGGAACCGTTATTGTCCGTATAGCATTGTGGTCTTCCGCCCATATCGTAGTTTGTGGCTTCAAAAGCCCTTTGTATTGTTGAATACGCTTTTCTGAATTGTGTTTTTAATTGTGTATCTTGATAGTTTCTAACAACAGAGGGAATTGTAAGCGCTGCCACAATGCCGATTATTGCAAGAGTTATTAAAACTTCCGCTAAGGTAAAGCCTTTTTTGCAAGTACCGTAACTTTTTATAAAATCTTCCATGGTGGTATTATAGCATTTTTTAAAGCTTTTGTACAACTTGTGCTTTCGCTAAATCCTCTAAAATTTCAGCGCAAGTGCCAACCATGCTTGAGCAGTGTTCTTTGCACTCAACTGTACCGTGTTGAAGCCCCGCGCTTAAAACTTTGCAACATGTTACCTTATGGATTTTTTTAAATCTTTCCATAAGTTCGGCTGCCATTTTGCGCGCTAAAGTTTCATTTCCTCTTGTATTGTCACGCCCGAAATTATACCCTAAAACAATTTGTGCGCCGCTAATTGCCCCGCAAAGACAGCCTGATGACATGCCGCCTGAAAAAGATGTTGCAACACTCAAAAGTTCTTTGGGGCATAAACCCTCTTCAATTGAAGCTTTAACAATGCTTTCAGAGCATGAATACCCGTTTTTAAAATAATATACAGCTTTTTCTTTCATAAAAAAATTATACCTCTTTAACAGGCGATGTCAATTTATGGCGCTATTTTATAATATAATTTAAAACCTCATCCACATGGCCCTTAACATTAATGTCGCGCCATTCTTTTTCTATTTTGCCTGTCTCATCAATTAAAAAAGTTGAGCGGATAATCCCCATATATTTTTTGCCATACATTGATTTTTCACCCCATACGCCAAAAATTTCCGCGAGCTTATGTTCGGGGTCTGATAGTAAAACAAAATTTAAATTTTGTTTTTCCTTAAATTTCTTGTGGCTTGCAATGCTATCTGGCGATACGCCTATAACCGTTGCATGAGCTGTTAAACGGTTCATATTATCTCTAAAATCGCATGCCTCTTGAGTGCAGCCGGGTGTATTATCTTTAGGGTAAAAATATAAAATAACGCGCCCGCCCCTAAATTCTGAAAGCGAAAATTCTTTTTCTTCACCTTTTTTATCTAAACCTTGCAATTTAACATTCAAATAATCCATAATTTCTCCTTTTTATAAGAATTTAGCCGTAAAATATGAATAAAGAGTTATTTTTTCAACAATTTTTGGTTAATTGTTTCTTTTGGAAGTTTTTTGAAACACATAAACCAATCGTTGCATGTCACGTCTTTATCTGGTTTTGAAGCTTTTTCTTTGATTACACCGCAGGAATTTGGCGCAGGAAGAATCACATCATCGCCTAGGCGCCAATCTGCAGGGGTTGCAACACCAAAAGCGTCTGATGTCTGAAGCGCCACAACAACCCTTTTAATTTCCTGGAAATTTCTTCCCGTGGTAGCAGGGTAATACATAATGGCTCTGACTGTTGCTTTCGGGTCAATAATAAATACTGCGCGCACTGCCTGTGTTGTTGAAACATTAGGCTGTATCATACCGTATTTTGCAGCCACTTCCATTTTTATATCTTCAATTAAAGGAAATGTTATTTCCATATTTTTCATATCCTTGTACTGAATTTTTTCATGTATTGTTCTAAGCCATGCCATATGAGAATAGAGGCTGTCAATGGAAAGGCCTATAACTTCTGTGTTAAGCGCGCGAAATTCCGGAATCATTTTTTGGAATGTCATAAATTCAGTTGTGCAAACAGGTGTGAAATCTGCAGGGTGTGAAAATAGAATTACCCATTTGCCTTTATAATCCTGCGGAAAATTAACAGTGCCCTGAGTTGTTTTAGCAACAAAAGCAGGTGCTTTATCGCCAATTAAAGGTATTGCGTGTGCTTTAAGTGATAAGAATAATATCAAGCAAAGTGATAAAATAATTTTTTTAAACATACTCTCTCCTTTTTAGTTTATTATTATTCACATATATCAATTTTTACATTAGTCAAAAGTCTAACCGCCAATTCACTTTCAACTTTATACCAAATTATATTGCCTTCTCTATAGCCTTTAATAATGCCTGCATTTTTTAAAATGTTCAGGTGCTGTGAAACTAAAGATTGAGAAACGCCAAGTCTTTCACTTATTGTGTTGACGTTGGATTTGCCCTGATGTATAAGTCCGCAGGCTATTTTAAGCCTTATATCATGGGAGAGCGCTTTAAAAATTTTTGCATAATCATCTGATTTCATGTTTTCCTTTGCATATTGACAATATTAACATATTATAATATTCTAATATTGTCAAGCATGACTTTAAAATATTTAACAATGAGTAACAAATATTTGACAATAGCACAAAAAACTGATAAAAATATCTAGAGGCGAATATGAAAACAGTAATAATAGGCGGCGGAGCCTGCGGTGCAAGCTGTGCTGCAAGGTTAAGAAGATTAGACGAAAAAGCGCAAATTCTGATTTTAGAAAAAACCGATGAAATTTCAATTGCAAATTGCGGTTTGCCGTATTACTGTTCCGGCATAATTGAAGATAGAGAAAAAATGCTGGTGTCAAACCCCAAAAAATTCAAACGCTGGTTTAATATAGATGTTCAGCTGAATTCGGAAGTTATTGAAATTAAAAGAACTGAAAAAAAAGTGATTTTAAAAAACGGTGAAACTATATCTTATGATAAACTGGTTTTAGCGCTTGGCGCAAGCCCCATTATGCCTGATTTTGAAGGTATGCAAAAAGATAAAATTTTCACTGTCAGAACTTTAGCGGATACCGATAAAATTAAAGATTTTATAAAAAACAACAGTGCGAAACAGGTTGTTGTTGTAGGCGGCGGTTTTATCGGTGTTGAGATGGCAGAAAACCTTATAAAAATGGGGTTGGATACAAAACTCATTGAGCTTCAAGATCAAATTCTTGCACCTGTGGATTACGAAACAGCGGCGTTCGCCCAAAATGCAATAAGGGAGGCAGGAGTTGAATTAATTTTATCTGACGGCGTTAAAAGTTTTTCTGGCAGTAAAATTATTTTAAATTCAGGTCGTGAAATTGAATTTGATATTGTTATTATGGCACCAGGCATAAAGCCTGAAATTGCTATTGCTGAAGCTGCGGGGCTTGAAACTGCGCGCGGCATCAAAGTT
>CAYYBA010000016.1:0-20643 GCA_964470205.1 uncultured Gammaproteobacteria bacterium
GTTTTTGTATCGCTTTTCTTGTGTTCCATTACGGTTATAGTCGGCGTTTTGTTTTTGCTGGGTTTATTTTTCGCTCCTCTTTTTTCAATAATACCTCCTTGCGCCTATGGGCCTGCACTTATAGTTGTTGGCATGTTAATGTTTACAACGGTTTCAAAACTTGATTTTGAAGATTGGACAGAAAGTTTTCCAGCTATTTCCACAATTATTCTGATTGTTTTTTCTTACAATATAGGAATAGGCATGGCATGCGGTTTTATTTTATACCCGCTTTTAAAAGTATTAACGGGAAGAAATTCTGAAAATAACCCCGCTGTTTGGTTTTTGGCTGTGATGTCCGCTTTATTTTTCATCCTTTACCCTTATTAAGCAAAAAAAACTTTGTACACGTTTTAAATAAATAACACAAGGGAAGAGGGTTAAGAATATGCCAAAGATTAGCAGGGTAAATTTAGTGAATTTAGAGAGCAAAAATAATGCGCAAAAGCCGCAAATTAAAAAAGACCCGTTAATTAACCACCTGGACCCTTTTTATATTATGAATTTTATGACTAATACTGCCCCGAGGTTAAGTTTTAGGGGTGCTACTTTAAATTTTGATCAAACAATAGAGCGCAATTTTTTCCAACTCCCTTTAATCAAAAGGGCAGACGGCACACAAGTTCAGGCAATGCCCGATAAGACCCAGCTGGCATGCGCAAAGAGCCTTTATGACGGCAATAATACGGTATGCATTGCACCCACGGGCACGGGCAAAACCGCAATTGCAAATTATATTATTACAAAAAATCTTGAAGCAGGCAAAAAAACCTTTTACACAACCCCCCTTAAAGCGCTTTCAAATGATAAATACAGAGAATTCTGCAAACTGTACGGGGAAGAAAATGTCGGACTTTTAACGGGAGATATAAAAATTAAAAAAGGCGCGCCTGTTGTTATTATGACAACGGAAATATACAGAAATATGACTCTTGGCGATTATGCAAACCCCGCAAAAGACAGATTTAAAGGGGTTCAAACGCTTGTGTTTGATGAAGCACACTATTTAAATGACAAAGAGCGCGGTAAAATTTGGGAAGAGAGCATTATGATGACCCCGAAACATATTCAAATTTTGCCGCTAAGTGCCACTATCGGTAATGGAAAACAGTTTGCATCCTGGATTGGACAGGTAACGGGAAAGACAACAAACCTTGTAGAAGCAAGCCCTAAAGACAGATATGTGCCCTTGGTTTATTATAATTTCAGCCCCTCTAAAGACAGCGGCGGGTTTAAAGAAATTATAAAAGGCCAGATTGATACCGGAAAACTTATGCAGGCTTACAAAGATGATACGCTCTCTCAAAGGCAGAGCCGTGCTCTAGATACAATAACAAGAAGAAAATACAGAAAAGACGATGATTACACCCCGACAAAAACCGAGAAAGAGCGCGTTTTAGCCCTGCTCTTGAATTTAGCGGGTAAATCGCCTATAAGTAACGAAAGGTTTTTGCCCTTAGCCAAAAAAGAATTTCATCTATCCCCGCTTGAAGCCCAGGAAGTTACCCAGCTTTTAATTGATTCCGACACTAAAGAAATTAAAGGGATAAAAGACGATTTTGTAAAAGGCAACCGCAATGATTACCAAATTTTGGTTCAGGCACTTAAAGTTGAAAACAAATTGCCTGCGATAATATTTGCTTTTTCACATTCGGCTTGCGAAAATTCCGCCTCAACCCTTTATCAAAAAGGAGTCGATTTAACAACAGATGAAGAAAAAGAGCAAATTAAGGCAATTATACAACAATACCAGGAAAAAGGCATTTATCTGGGCAAAAATTTCCGCCCCCGGGAAATTATTTCAGGATACGGCGCGCACCATGCCGGGCTTTTGCCTTCTCATAAAAAGCTTGTGGAAGATTTATTTTCAAGAAAACTTTTAAAAGTGGTTTTTGCAACTTCAACCCTATCAGCCGGAATTAATATGCCGGCAAGAAGTGTTGTCATATCTGACATTAATAAACCGACCGAAATCTTAGGCGAAGATGACGCAAAAAGAGTGCCTTTAACTTCAAATGAATTCCATCAAATGTGCGGAAGGGCCGGCAGAAGGGGAGTAGACACGATTGGAAATGTTATTCTGTATAATTTACATCAAAAAGATAAGGAAATTGCACAGAGTTTAATTTTGCGAAAACCCAACCCGCTTATAAGCAAATTCACCCCAAGCTATAATTTTTTAACTTCTTATTATGAAAGAAATGAAGGTGATACGCTTTTGAATTATTTTGAAGAAAATACTTTCCATATTTATCAGGCGCAAGATAAAGATAAAGCAATACAAGAACTTAAAGAGGAATTTGAAAAATACAGAAACGTATTAATAAAAGAGGGGTTTTTAGAGCAAACCGAACACGGATACATAACAACACCAAAGGGTAAAATGCTTACCAAAGCACACGGTTATAACGAACTTACCCTTGTTAGTATGATATCGTCAGGCAAATTAAAGGATTTAACGCCTGAAGAAATTGCAGCATATGCCGCCTCAATGGCGGGAAGTTCTTATGAACAGGAAAATGAAACGGGTGAAGAATTCGTTAAAAATCTTATGTTCCACTTTTTAAAAGACGGTTTTGACAAGACAAATTTCTTTAATGTATTGGATGAGGCTGTAAAATTGGATGATTTAAGAGCAGCTGACGAAATTATGTATGATTTTTCCGGCGATACTTCAAACACAAATATGCTTTCGGGCTATTTAGGCTATAAGTGGGCTATGTTAAATTCGCAAAATAAAGATGATGAAAAGCAAAGCATTGAAAACTTTAAATCTTTAAGCGCAACACCCGCAAATGTTGAAGGCAAAAATATGACGGGTAAAAATGTTTATGCGGATTTAGGCAAAAGGCTTGAAGACGGCAATATTTACAGAGTTTTATCTCAAAGTGTTGATGTTTTAAAGCAAATTATAAACATATCTGAATTCGCACTTGAAAGTGAAGAATTTAAAAACCAGCGCTCTTATTATAAAGACCTCATTGAAAAAGCCCAAAAAGCGCTTGAACTTGTGAAAAAGCCGCCTGTATATGACGCGTTATCGGTAGCATAATCACGCGTCGGTTTCGCCTTCATCTTTCATTTGCTGTGCAGAAGTGTTTTCTTTTGCAAGTTTTATTACAAAATCAACAGCTTCAATGTCGCGCTCTATAGCTTCTTTTAAAGAAGCAAGGTCATTGTAGCTTAATTTCGCGATATTTTTTTCTTGCGCAAACATCCAGATTTTTTTAAATTTTTCTTGTGTAGCATCATCATATCCCGGCAGCGCCATTTTATAAGCATACCACTTATAAAATTGATGTGCTAAAACATAAGCATTCAGGGGCGCATTTCTTAAAACAAACATTTCAGGTGTTTGAAAGCCGAGTTTTCGCTTCAATATAAAATTTAAATAAAGTGCGCGCCAGCCTTTTATGGGGGTAATAAACCCTTCTGTTTCACAGATTCTGTCTAAAGCCTTATCGGCATTTGATATCTTATAGACTTCCGTGCCTTTTATTTCAACATATTCAAGCAATTTTTCAGGCGTTTGAATGTTGGGCTGTATAATCTCTTTGACCTGTTCGTTTAAAGCGGCGCGCATTTTTTCAAATTCCTGATTTTGTATGGTAAGCTTCTCTTCGCCCGAAGAATAAGTAGTCTTAGCGCCTGTTTGTGCCTTTAAATAACGCTGTGCCTTCTTTTGGCGCGCGTCTTTGTGTATATTTAAAATAAAATTTAAAATTTTTAAAAAAAGTTTTTTCATAATTCTATATTATATAAAATTATGCCGCGGAATTCAATCTGCGGCATAAAATTTTTATTTATCATTTAAAGCTTCAACACCTGGTAGCACTTTGCCTTCAATAAATTCCAAAGAAGCACCGCCGCCTGTTGAGATGTGCGAAAAATCAGCGTCTGTGTAACCGTATTTTTTAGCGGCTGCAACCGTATCGCCGCCCCCTAAAACGCTCAGCGCCCCTTCTTTTGTAGCTTGGGCAACAGCAGATGCTATTTCACGCGTGCCGTTTGTAAATTTTTCAATTTCAAAAGCGCCGACAGGGCCATTCCATAAAATTGTTTTTGAATTTTTAATAATTTCTTCAAAGTTCTTGATGGTTTCATCACCCGCATCAACTCCTTCAAAGCCTTCGGGAATTTCATCCACCGGAACGACTTTTGTATTGGCATTTTCAGAGAATTCATCCGCTACTAAAACATCTGTTGCTAAAATTAAATTGACACATTTCATTTTTGCTTTTCTTTCAATCAATCTCGCCACATCCATTTGGTCGTCTTCGCAAATGGAATTTCCGATACTGCCGCCGTTTGCTTTTACAAAAGTGTAGGCCATACCTCCGCCGATAATTAAATTATCAACTTTATCAAGCAGATTTTCCAAAACTCCGATTTTGGTTGAAATTTTAGCTCCGCCCACAATCGCTGTGAAAGGTCTTTTAGGGTTTTGCAACAAATTCCCTAAAGCACTCAATTCTTTTTCCATTAAAAGACCACAAACCGCCACAGGCATAATTTTTGCAACGCCGACAGTTGAAGCATGCGCCCTGTGGGCTGCTCCAAACGCGTCGTTTACATAAATATCGCCCAATTTTGCAAGTTTTTGGGCAAATTCAGGGTCATTGTCGGTTTCTTCTTTATAGAAACGCACGTTTTCTAAAAGTGCAACATCGCCGTCTTTTAAGCTTTCAAGCTGCTTTTCAACATCTTCGCCTATGCAATCAGGCACAAATAAAACATCAGTACCTAAAATTTCGCTCATTTTATCGGCAACAGGTTTTAGGCTGAATTCGGGGTTTTTTTCACCTTTTGGACGCCCTAAATGTGCCATTAAAATAATTTTAGCGCCTTTTTCTTGCAGTGCCCGAATTGTCGGAACAATTGCCTGTATTCTTGTATCATCTGTAACATTTTTGTTCTCATCTAAAGGTACATTAACATCAACGCGTACCAAAACTCTTTTTCCCTCAATGTTTCCTAAATCCATAATTGATTTTTTCATAAATCCTGTCCTTCATAAAAGTAGTAATACAAATTGATTTTAGCGCAAAGGCAAAAAGAAAACAAGGAGCGCAAAAGCGTGCTTGAAAGGCTATTGTGTTGATTATAATATATCCCCATAGCAAAAAAAATTATTTTCAGGAATTATAAAAATGTTAGGGGGTAGCAAATGAGAATAAATTATTTAAACTGCAGCAATACGCCTGCCTTTGGTAGAATAATATATTACACGGATATACATATGCATGATAAAGCGCATGCTTCGCCGGGCAAAAAAGCAAATCCCGAAGATTTATTACGCCTTTTTGCAATACCCGTAAAAAACGGTTCTGATGAATTTGTGCCAAAAGAGGTAATTGTTTCAGCTTTAGACAGTATTTTTTATGAAGAAAAAAATAACATCCGAGTGCCTTATGCAAGCGAATTACAAGGAAACAGGGAAATCTTAAGAGCCTATAAAAACACTCCTGTAAAAAGTTTCTATGCCGTGTGCCAGCCTAAAAGCACAAACGGCAGCACTTCTGCCATAGAACAAATACTGCAAGAAGGGGGCGGCAAATTTGTGGGGTTAAAATTTCACCCCGCGCAAATGCGCCTTGCTGCCAACAGTGATTTATATGACCCCTATATGGAGCTTGCAAAAAAAAGAAAGCTCCCCTGCTTATTCCACTCTGACAGGACTTTTGAAACGGTTTATGACGGAATGGACGGGCAAAAACATACAGTTTTGCGCTGCGAATATTCCCGCCCCGAACAAATTTATGCTCTTGCAAAAAGACATCCGGATGTACCTGTAATTATGGGGCATATGGGCGGAGTTGAAGCAAAAGACGCTAAAGCGGCCGTTGATGTTATGGTTGAATCAATTGAAAACAATGATGCCAGGCTTTATGCTGATATTTCCTGGGTTGATTGTAACAGTGCGCAAAAACCCAACCTTATAGAAGCAATCAGAAGGCTAAGAAGCACAACAAAGGGCGATAGGGTTGACAGGTTGCTTTTTGGAACAGACGCGCCGCTTGGCAGGTTTGGCGGTGCGGGTGAAGGCGGATTATCCCCTGAGCAAGCGTATGCCAAAACAATAGTTGATGTACAAACTTCAATTAAAAATAACTTTGGTGAAGAAGCGGATAGTATTATAGATAAAATTTTCTGCAAAAATGCCGACGAACTTTTCTTTAAAAATGAATCTGTACAAAATACAGTACAAAACGTTGTAAATACAGCACAAACAAGTACAAAACGCACGCTTTCAAAAACCAAAATAGGATTAATAGCATTTGGGGCTGCGGCGGCAGTCGGAGTTTTGGGATGTATTTTGTATAATAAATACGCTAAAAAAGACGCGCAGAACAAAAAATAAAACTTTATAACAAAATATGTACTTTTTTAAAATCCTCTTGAGATGTGATATAATTAAAAGCAAATAGCAGGGAGGAAATCTTGGAAGTTAAACCGTTTGATGCAATTGTTTACAATCAGGAAATTGTGGATATTAAAGATGTTATAGCCCCGCCCTATGATGTCATAACATCCGAATATCAAAAGGAACTTTACGAAAGAAGCCCATACAACATAGTAAGACTTATTTTAGCGCGTGGCGACAACCGCTATGAAGATGCCAAGAGAGATTTTTCAACCTGGCTTGATGAAAATATTTTAGTTAAAATGCCAAAACCCTGCATTTTTTATATAGTTCAAAAATATACGGCAGAAGGCGGCAAACACATTGAGCGCAAAGGTTTTATAGCTAAAAATAAAATTGAAAAATTCGAAAGCAAAAAAGTGCTGCCGCACGAATTTACCATGGGCGCTCCAAAAGAAGACAGGCTGAAGCTGACACAAGCAACTGCTGCCAATTTCAGCCAGATTTTTATGGTTTATTCTGATCCATCAAAACTTATTGAAAATAAAATAGGCAAAAATTTGATTAAAACAAAACCTTTTATTGACATCACAGATGACAAAGGGGTGCAAAACCTTGTGTGGGTTATTGATAGTAAAGAAGACATCGAAGCCATAGAAAATCTTATGCAGGACAAAGTTCTTTTAATTGCAGACGGCCACCACCGCTATGAAACTGCAATAAACTACTCTGAAATTTCCAAAAACCCCGAAGCGCAATATGTTATGAGCTATTTTACAAATGCGGACGATGAAAACCTTGTAATTTTCCCGACCCATAGAATTATAACACGCCAAATTGAGCCCTACATTTTAATTGAAGCCGTCAGAAAATATTTTGATGTTGAGGAAATTAACTTCAACAGCTACAATAAAAAACAGGCAAAAGAGAATTTTTTGGCAAAAATTGAAAAAGAGAATAAAAAACAAATTGCCATGGGGCTTTATATGAAAAATGTCAACAAATTTTATGTGCTTAAACTTAAAAAAGAAGCTAAGGAATACGTTGACGCGCCTGATGTTTTAAAAAAGCTTGATTTAACAATACTCCATGAACTTATTATCACACAAGAATTGGGCTTTACAAAAGAAGAACAAATGGCGCAAAACGGCATAAAATACATAAAACAGGAGTTTGAAGCGTTTGATATGATAGATAACGGCAAGGCGGAAGCTTCGTTTATTATGGCGTATCCAAAAATGCAAGATATCAAAGACATTTCATCCGGTGGTTATAAAATGCCTCAAAAATCAACTTATTTTTACCCGAAACTTTTAAGCGGAATTGCAATTAATCCTTTAAAAACCTTATAAGGAGAAAATATGGAAAATTCAATTACGACAAAAGATGAAACAAGGCTTGGCGCATATTATGTACAAAGCACTCAAAGTATTGATTTTAGGCTGTTTTCTCACAACGCAACCGATGTAATTTTATGCATTTTTGTGCATCCCGAAGGTGAAGACGCTGTTATGAATTTTACAATGACAAAAAAACCCGATAGTGATATTTGGCATACAAGTGTTAAAACCTATGCGCTTAGCGGCTTAAAAAAGCCTGTTTTTTACGGTTTTAGAATTTTTGGCCCGAATTGGCCCAAGGAAGAAAATTTTGAACCGGGCACAGACATCGGGTTTAGGGAAATTATAGATAAAGAAGGCAACCGCTTTAACCCGAACAAAATTGCCTTCGACCCTTATGCCAGAGAATTAAGCCACATACCTGATGAGGGCTGCTATCGCGTAAATGAAAATAATTTTACGGAAGATAACGCAAAATGCGCCATAAAAGGCGTTTTTACGCTAAATGAAGATGTTGAAATAACTATGCCGGAGCCAAGAGCACTGAGCGATGAAATTATAGGGGAAGTACATATTAAAGATTTAACAGTGCTATCAACCCTTGAAGGGGCCGGAACCTTTAAGGGGGCAGAGAATTTTGCAAAATCTTTGAAAAATATGGGTTTTACCATGATAGAATTTTTGCCCCTGAATGAATTTGACCCTAAAAATAACTACTGGGGCTATATGCCTTTAGCGTATTTTTCACTTTCGCGAAGATATGCGGCAGGTAAGGAATATGGCAGTACTTTGGCAGAATTTCGCTCTCTTATAGACACTTTTCACAAACACGGGTTGAAAGTCTGTATGGATATGGTTTTTAACCACACGGGCGAGGGCAGAATTTATGAGGGAGATGTTAAAGACGCTAATTTAATGAGCTACGCTTTAATTGATAATAAAACATACTATAAATTAAGGGAAGATAACACATACTGCGAAAATTCCTGCTGCAAAAACGATTTCAACACGCCAAATAAACCCGTACAGGATTTAATTTTAGATTCTGTCGAATACTGGGCGCGTCAGGGAGTGGACGCCTTCAGGTTTGATTTAGCGGCTGCTCTTATGGATATAAATGAAGGGCCGCAGCCATGTTATAGCCGCTGGGGATCTTTTGTAAGCGAAATATCCCAAAAACTTCAATCACGCGGCATTCAAGTAAATGCTTCCGATCAAAGTGCAGAAGGTATTAATTTAATTGCGGAACCCTGGACATGCACAGGGCCAAACGCTTATCAATTGGGAAATTTTCCCAATGATTGGGCAGAGTGGAATGATGTTGCAAGAAATACAATTCGTGCAAATACCGCACGGGTGCACTCCACAGACCCTCTGGGCTTAAGGAACTTGATTGAGGGCACGCCTTTTGTATTTAATTATGAAGCAAGAGGAATTAACTATATCGCATCTCATGACGGCTTTACCTTAAACGATTTAAATTCTTACGATAAAAAAGACCCCTCAACAAAAGACGGAGACGAGTGGGAAATATGCTCAAGCTATCGCGCAAATACAGAATTACAAGAAAATGCAATAAAAAAACAAATTTTGCTTTTAATGTTATCAAAAGGTATACCAATGCTGCAGGTAGGCGATATTACAGCACACAGCAAAGGCGGCAACAACAACAGCTATAATTTGGATAATGAAGTAAACTATATTGATTTTTCGCGCTCCAATGACTTACAAATGCGCGAAGGCAGGGTTTTTGATTTTATAACTTCAATTATTGATTTTAGAAAACGCCACAGCGTTCTAAGACATAAAAATTACGATATAGGGCTTGATTTTTATGATTTTAAAGGCGATATAATAGATGAAAACAACATCGATTATTGGCAAAACACAAATTCAAATTTGTTTATTTTTAAAACTTTAGGTGAAGATGTTATCCTTGCTGCATTTTCCAAAGACGATTATCAAACAAACATAAAACTGCCCAAAAATTCTAACGGCAAAATTTGGCATCTGGTGTGTGATACTTCCGATACAAACAGCCCAAATATTGAAGGTACAGCGTACATACAGGAATATTATGACCTAAATCCGCATGCTGCTGCGGTTTTTGTGGAAAAATAAAATTCAGGCTTTTGTAATTTTTAAAATATTATTTTCAATCTGATATTTTATCATATCAACCTCAGGTTCAATTTCCAAAAGCTCCAAAATTG
This sequence comes from uncultured Gammaproteobacteria bacterium, assembly GCA_964470205.1. Lineage (GTDB taxonomy): Bacteria > Cyanobacteriota > Vampirovibrionia > Gastranaerophilales > Gastranaerophilaceae > CAYYBA01. The sequence goes on from CAYYBA010000016.1 coordinate 9,957, forward strand.
TATTAGATACAAAAAGAGCCCAGCCGCTGCCATGCCTGTTAAGTTTCTTTGAAAGGCCTCTATCATCTTTTGCTTCGGTGATTTTTAAAACATCGTTATCAATTTCATAAACAACTCTCATGACAATGCACAAACTGCAATGTCTGCTATATACAGCCACCTTAAAATTATCAAAGATTGTTCTAACGCTTCAAGCGGTTGTTTTTATGATGATGTTTATAAATCGCTTGGTGTAACGCCGCGCGGTAAATTAAATTATTGGGGATACCCTGCGGTAAGACTTGCTGACGGTATGTCTTTTTATATACAAGGTCATTCCGGGGGTTACGGAGAAATTATTGTTGATTTAAACGGTAACAAACCTCCAAACCAATTGGGCACGGACACTTTTTATTTTATTATAACAAAAAACGGCGTTATGCCTGCGGGAAGTGCTTGTTCGCAACTCACCTACTACAATATTCCGGTTCGTTGCAAAAAATCAAGCACAGATCCGGAAAACGGCTCCGCATGCACAGCATGGGTTATAGCAAAAGAAAATATGGATTATTTGAAGCAAGATATTGATTGGTAAGCCTTTTTATCGGCTTATTTATTCGATATATTGATTTTGGCTTAATTTTTCAGCTTTTTTATAATATTTAAGCTCAATATCTTCATAACCGGTTTCAATAAAATGCCATGGCACAACATCAGTGGAAAAAGGCATTTGAACGGTTTTATCAAAATCATCTAAAAGTCCTTTTCTGTGAAATTCCCTCCAAACTTGCCTAAATGCGCCTAAATTCCCGCCCCGCTCAGCCACTTCAATAAAATAATCGCTCAAAGGCGCGCCATAGCGGGATAAAAGTGCTTGTATATCGTCCCATGCAACGCTTGTCGGGCGCAGGTGTACACCTAATTTATGCATTTCTTTTTTCAAATAATTTATCTTATCTTCCAAGCTTTTGGAATTCTCTCTTTTCACGCTCTGAAACGGTGTGTGAGCTTTGGGCGTAAAGGTTGCAAGGCTGTATGATATATCAAAATATTTGTTTTGCGCTTTAATTTTTTTTGTTAAATCAATGAGTGCTTTAATGTCCTCTTGCGTTTCTCCAAAATGCCCTATCATTACATATATTTTAAGCCCCTTAAGACCGCCTTCGCGTGCAATTTCAACAGTTTTTAGAATTTCATCTTCGTTTAAATTTTTATTTATAATATTTCGCAATCTTTCAGAACCTGCTTCAATTGCAATTGTTGCTGTTTTTTGCCCGCATCCGACCAAGGTTTTTACAACATTGCTGTTTGTTAAATCTGCCCTTAGGGATGAAAGGGTTAATTCCACATGTCTTTGAGCATTTTTTTCCCTTATATATTCCAAAATCTTTTCAAAATCGGGATGCCCCGCAACATAAGCGCCCAAAAGCGCTATTTTATTTGTATGCTGAAGCCCGAAATCAATTGCTTTAATAATTTTTTCAGCGTCAACAAAACGCGGCTGTAAATTTAGCCAGGATGCAATACAGAAATTGCACATTTTCGGGCATCCACGCTCAATTTCAATAATAAAGGTGTTTTTAAAAAAGCTTTTATTGCTCAAGACAGGCGTTGTAAAGGGTTCATTTAAGACATCTGAATGTTTTTTAACTTTTTTTATACCCAATGAAGGCACCCATATGTATTCAAGCTTATTCAATTTTTTCAAACGTTCGCTTTTGGGTAAATCTTTAAATTGAATCAAAATCTCAAATACTTTTTTGAAACTCTCAACAGCATCTCCCACCATAATGAAATCATAAATTTCGCTGTACGGCAGAGGATTTGCCGTTAAAACAGGCCCGCCGCCAAAAATAACAGGGTCATCCTCTTTTCTTTCGCTTGATTTTACGCAGATATTATATTTATTCAAAATATTTATAATAGCCAAAATATCGATTTCAAAAGAAGTTGAAAAACCAACTACATGAACATCTTGAGGGGGAATTTCCACTAATCTTGTATCTGTATAAATACGCTCGACTTTAACATCTTTCATTAAATCAAGCATTTTAAAAATATGCATAAAACCTAAAGAAGACAGTGCAAAACTTTCAATTGTAGGGTGTGCAAACCATACGTTAATCTTTGGCTCTTTTTTTATAGGCTGGTATAAAAATTTCTCCATCTTATTGTTTTTCTTCAGTACTAATTTCAATTATATCAGATTCCTGATTAATCGGCTTTATATAAAGCTCATCAATCAAAACGCAAACAACACTTGCAATTGCAGGTCCCAAAATAACGCCCCAAACATTTAGGAATTTAGCACCTATTAGCAGAGCCAGAATGATTGTTAAAGGGTGCATATCCATAAATTTACCAAACACAATAGGGCGCAAAAGCTGGTTTTGCAAAATCTGTGCCAGCATATACACGGCAAATGTCAAAATTACAATAAGAAAACCCTGCTCAGCCGCAACAAACAAGCCTATAACAACCGCAATTGTAGGACCGATAACAGGTATAATATCAAATACGCAGGTTATAAATCCCAGCAAAACCGCATGTTTGTTGCCCAGAATCATAAGTCCAAGGGCTGTTACAATGCCCACAAACAGCATTGTTATAATCTGTGCCAGCAAATAACCGCCCACACGCGTTGTTATTGTATCCAAAATAGTATCTGCTTTTTCCTTAAATTTTGCAGGGAAAAGTGCTGTAAAACCTTTTTTCATCATATTTTTATCATAACAAATATAAAAAACCATAATCGTAACGGCAATTATTGTTGTAAAAGCACTCATAACAATTTTTGTAACACTTATTGATTTGCCCACAAAATCACTTGCAAAATCGCCCAAAACGTCGGTACCGATATTGTGCAGTGTTATTTTATTTAAAAAAGTATCAAGCGAATAACCCATTATGCTGAAACCTAAAGGCTGCTTAATCTGTTCTAAAACCTCGGGTAAATTTTGCAAAAACAGTATAGCCTGCTTAATTGTAAAAATTGCCAACGGGGCAAAAACAGCGAGCGTAAAAAACAAAGTAATAAGAAGCACAATAGAAACAGCCAAAACCCTTGGCATATATTTTGACATTTTATCAATAGGGGGGCCTAATGCAGCGCTTATAACAAAAGCCGCAAAACACATAAGGGCAATATCTGCGATTTTTCCTAAAAATAAAAGGAACAGAACCACCATAACAAAAAATACTATGTTTTTTGTAGTAAAATACTTATTCACATTATCGTGCATTTAATACCTCTTTCACTGCACAAGCTTGTAATTACATCTATTATCATGTTACAATTTTTATGAATATTTTGCAAGGAGAAAAAATGAAAACATACAACCAGAACATTAAACCAATAACAACAAAAATAAATCAGGCGGGAAATATCTCTATAGGCGGATGTGACCTTATTCAGATGGCAAAAGAATATAAAACACCTCTATATGTAATGGATGAAGAAACATTAAGAGGAATAGCCAGGCAGTACAAAGATGCTTTCTCAAAATATAAAAATACAAAAATAATGTTCGCATCAAAAGCTTTGATGACAAGTGCTATTGCAAAAATTTTGTTTGATGAAGGTTTTGGCTTTGATGTTGTATCGGGCGGCGAAATGTACACTCTTAAACATGCGCAAATAAGCCTTGAAAATGCGACCCTTAACGGCAACAATAAAAGTATCGATGAAATTGAGATGGCAATACTTGATGGAATAGGGCGCATAAGCGTTGATAATTTCTATGAACTTGAAATTTTAAATGAAATCCTCAAAAAACAAAATAAAACCCAAAAGATTTTATTAAGAATTACCCCGGGAATTGAATGTCACACGCATGAATATATCCAAACAGGGCATCTGGACAGTAAATTCGGTTTCGATTTAACACAGGTGGATGAAGCTATAAACCTTATTTTGCAAAAGTATAAAAACCTGAATTTAGCAGGGCTGCACGCGCATATAGGTTCACAAATCTTTGAAACAAAGGTCTATGAAGATGAAGTTGAAATTTTAATTAAAGAGTTTAGAAGAATTAAAGATAAATTTGATATTGAGCTTACAGAAATAAACATAGGCGGCGGTTTAGGCGTTACTTATATTGAAAGCGACACTCCGCCTTCAATTTACACAATAGCCGATGTGATTATAGAAACAATAAATAAAAGCAGCGAAAAATATAACGTTAAAAAGCCTGTTTTATATATTGAACCGGGCAGAAGTATTGTGGCAACCGCGGGAGTAACACTTTATACCGTAGGTAGCATAAAACAGGTGCCCGGGGGCAGAAAATACATATCGGTTGACGGCGGTATGGCAGATAATGTACGTCCTTCAATGTATGAAGCGCAATATTTTGCAGATATTGCAAATTATAAAGAAAATTTAAGTAAAGAAAAAGTTACGGTGGCAGGAAAATTTTGTGAATCCGGCGATATTTTAATATACGATATCGAGCTTCCTGCACCAAAAAGCGGCGATATACTTTGTGTTTATAATACGGGCGCTTACGGATACTCAATGGCAAGTAATTACAATTTAGCACTAAAACCTGCAATGGTACTTGTAAATAATTCACAATCTGCTATTATAGTGAATAGGGAAACTTATAAACAATTAGTCCAAAATGATGTGATTTGATAAAAATTTAAAGGAATGAAACCGTGGATTTAGGTTCTTTAACAGCTGCGATAATGAACAAACTGCAAATTTTTATACCTGAACTTGAAGTAACACAGGTAATTGTGGGCGCAATTGAAATTGTACTGTTAGGGCTTTTACTTTCTTTGATATACCACAAATACATAAAAGGCACATCCAGCGAAAGCCTTATCAAGGGCGTGTTTGTGCTGATTTTAATGTGGCTCGTATCAGAAGTGCTTATGCTTGTAAAATTGAGTATTTTTGCAATGTTCTTAAAGGCGCTTGTAACAATTGTCATTTTCGGACTTATAGTAATCTTCCAGCCTGAGTTAAGGCGTTTTTTGGGATATTTGGGGCAGGGAAGTTTATTTTAAAGAGTTTTTTTGTGCAACAGAATAGTTAAAAATGACAAAAATGAAAAAATAAATGTAATCAAAGAACTTATTGAAACCGTAAAATATTTGTCCAAGAACAGAATCGGGGCATTGATAGTTTTGCAGAAAGACAAATATTGCCAGATGCCTTACGAAGTAGGTACTGAAATAAATGCGGATATTTCACAAGAACTTTTGCTCACCATTTTTTATCCTTCCACCCCCTTACATGACGGCGCTGTTGTAATTGCAGGTCATAAAATCTTATCGGCAGGTGTTTTATTGCCTCTGACAGAAGATCCTAAATTAAGCTGGCGCTACGGAACTCGCCATAGAGCAGCTTTAGGCGTAAGCGAAACTTCAAACTGCGCTTGCATTGTGGTGAGCGAAGAAACGGGCGATGTTTCAATTGCAATTGCAGGAGAACTTAAAAAATATGAGGATCTGGGCCAAATAAAATCAATCTTAGAAAGAATAATATTTGAAAACGAAGAAGACGAAGAAAACAAAAAATCTTTCCTCTTCAAACTTGATAAAAAAGAAGATGACACAACCAAGGTCTTATAAATTTATTTAAGTTTTTTGACAAATTCCGGTATTTTATAAGCTTCAATTGTCCCCGCCACAACTTCCCAATTCGGAAGCGCTCTTTGCAAATCTTCTTTTAAATCACTCAAAAGCCCGGGTATAATAAGCCTTTTTGTCTTCACCTTATCTAAAATCTTATTGGCAGCAACAATTTTAGATGCGATTTCTGCCGTAATTTTTTCTGCTGACCACGCCGTTAAAACGCTCATGCCTTCAGACGGCGTTATTACAAGGTACGAGCCCTTTTTAAGAGTTGATAACTCGTTCGCGACAGCGAAATAACTGAGTGCAAAATTTGTGGTCAAAAACACATAAGCATTTTCATCGGGATTATTAAATTCGTAAACCTTAGATTCCACCTGCAGGGGCTTTTCGGGGTCAGTAAAAATATTTTGCCTCAATGTTATTAAAGTTGTTAAAATTGCTTCATCAAAAGTATCAAAAATGACCAAATTTGCATACTTGCAAACACAGGCTGAAGCTTTGGCACACAAAAGAGCGGGATTTTTCTCAAAAAGACGGATAAAAACAGGTTCGCAAAAGTTTTCATCCCTATCTAGTACAGCCTTTTTTCTTATATAAGTTAAATCTTCAACCATTTGGGGAATTTTATTTTCTTTAACTTCTCCCAAATTTTTAATATCATCTTCTAAAATAACGGCAAAACCATTTTCGCGTAAAATTGCTGCAACATTTTCATCAAAATCTTCTAAAAAAACGCCGTCAACTTTATATTTTACACCGACACTTTCAATTTCAAAATTCAAAATGCGTTTTAATTTATCTTTATCCAAAGGGTTTAATGCCACAAAAAATGCCGTGGGATTGATAAAAGTTTTCTGATGGCGATACATTAAAGTTTCGCCGCCTATTTTGACCCCTTCTAAAATAACTTCTTTTTGTTGAATTTTTTGCGCGATTTTTATTTTTGAAATCAATTCTTCGGGCGCTGCGGGGCATTTTTCAATAGTAACAGTACCTTTTGAAAGTTTCATGGCAAACATCATACACGTTGTGCAGCCGCATTTTTTGCAATTGGCGTTTTCCAAACGTTTTGCGCCCGGCAAATATTTAAAGATTGTCATTGTATCTAGCGCCATTAAAATGCCTCCTTAAGCGCCAAAATGCTATCAGGATGCCATAAAACAATAATATCGGCACCAGCGCATGCCAGAGCCGTTGCAGTTGTTATTTCCCAACAAACACTTCTTATCTTTAAATCACCCCAAGAAGCGCCAAAATCCGTACTTTTTGCTTCTTTTGCCTTAAAACTCTCTTCCCCTGCAAAAACAATAACAGGCATATCAAGGGTATAATCACCCTCGCTTGCTGCTATTTTAATGCGCTCAATTATGCTGTAGCCGTAATCTAAACCGTACCCTACAGCGCCCATATCAGGGTCAATTAATATATCGGAAGGCAAAATGCCTTCTTCTATTGACAAAATGCTAAGTTCTTTTGTAAGATTTATATCAATTGGCGTTCGCAGAACCAAAAAATGCCCCATGGTGTTTTGAACGATTTTTTGATAGTTGGTGTCCTGAGCGCAGGCTATTATAGACTTTTTCTTAACTAAAGGTGCAAGGGCGCATAAAAGTTCTTCGTCCAAATCTTTTTGTCCCGACCCCCTTATAATTAAGGGCATTTTTGCAATTTTTACAATTTGTGCCGCGGTTTTTTTAGCGTTTTCAATCTCATCAACATCTTCAATATTAAAATACACGCTTAAAAATTCCGCACCGATTTTTAGGGCTTTTTGCTGAGCTTTTTTGAACCATTCCAAAGGGTTTAAAATCACATCTTCGCCCCAATATTTTTTTAAAATATCGGGAAAGTTTTCTTTGATTTTAAACGGAATTTCAAGTGCCATAAGGGGCTTTTGTACTTTTAAAACATCCTCATTTTGATGAAGTTGCACTCCAAGTATATCAAGCGTTTCAGGCATTTCTTTGTGCTTTCACTCTTTCCATAACTTCACTGAATTCTGTTTCGTCCAAAGTTTCATGTTCTAAAAGTTCGCGCGACAAAGTTTCAAGCATATCGCGATTTTGTGTCAAAAGCTTTTTGGCGCGTGTATACTGTTCATCAACTATGCGCTTAATTTCTTTATCAATTTCATATGCAATGGCTTCCGAGTAATCTTTTTGATGCCCGAAATCACGCCCCATAAAAACATGCTCTTGCGATTTTCCATAGGCCAAAGTACCCATTTTTTCAGACATTCCCCACTGGGTTACCATTTTTTTAGCGATAGATGTAACATTTTCTAAATCTTGAGATGCGCCCGTGCCTATTTTTTCAGGCCCGTAAACAATTTCTTCCGCTGCCCTGCCGCCCAATGACATTGCAATTCTTGCTAAAAGTTTTTCGCGGCTTATGTGCAATTTTTCATCCTTAGGTCTTGTCCAGGTAAGCCCTAAAGCCCAACCGCGCGGAATAATCGACACTTTATGAAGCTCGTTTGCTTCGGGCAAGAGTTTATCTATCAAGGCATGCCCCACTTCATGGTAGGATGTTATTTCTTTATCTTCATCCGTCATAACTTTGCTTTTCTTCTCAATTCCCGCTATAACTCTATCTATTGAATTATCAATATCGGACATTGAAATTTTATCTTTATTATAACGTGCAGCCAGAAGTGCCGCTTCATTCAAAAGGCTCTTCAAATCAGCGCCGGTAAAGCCGGGTGTGCGTTTTGCAAGGATTTTTAAATCAACATCTTTATCAAATTCTTTGTTTTGAGAATGAACTTTTAAAATCTCTTCACGCCCTTTAACATCCGGAACACTTATATATATTTGCCTGTCGAACCTTCCCGGTCTTAAAAGCGCATTATCCAAAATATCGGGACGGTTGGTTGCTGCAAGCACAATAACGTTAACATTTTCATCAAACCCGTCCATTTCAACCAGAAGCTGGTTTAGGGTTTGCTCACGCTCGTCATGCCCGCCTCCAAGACCCGCACCCCTTTGGCGCCCTACAGCATCAATTTCATCTATAAATATAATACAAGGCTGGTGTTTTTTGGCCTGTTCAAATAAATCCCTGACTCTGCTTGCACCAACACCCACAAACATTTCAACGAAATCTGAGCCCGAGATTGAGAAAAATGCAACTCCGGCCTCCCCCGCAACGGCTTTTGCCATAAGGGTTTTACCTGTACCGGGTGCACCCACCAATAAAACGCCTTTTGTAATTTTTGCGCCTATTTTTAAATATTTGTCGCCGTTTTTCAAAAAATCTACTATTTCTTCAAGCTCTTGTTTTTCTTCATCAATGCCGGCAACATCTTTAAAAGTTATTTTAACTTTGCTGTCCATCATAAGTTTGGCTTTGCTTTTACCGAAATTCATAGCACTTCCGCTGCCTTGTTGAAGACCCTTAAAAATCAAAATAATAAAACCCAGTATCAAAATTGTGGTTAAAATAGAAACAATCCAGCTAAAATCCTGCTGCTGCACCAAATTGATTTCAACATTGTTTTCTTCAAGAATACCGTAGAGCCTTGGGTCATTATCAGGAATTTGAACTTGATACTGAAGTGTCGGAAACTCATTCCCCATTAAATCACCCATCTTGGGTTTTACATTAGGATTTGGCACGGGTTTAATAACTTTATTTTTCGGAATAGCGAATAAAGTCGAATTTCGTATGGTAACAGATTCGATTTCGCCTGTTTGAACCTTGTTTATAAACTGTGAATAAGGAATATTTGACGTTTTAGTGTTGGCGCCGCTGAACCTTACTATTAAAATTAACGAAATAATTATTCCGACTATTATGTATATCCCGAAACTTTGACCTTTATTCATGTTTTCTCCTACATATAAATAATTTTTTGTTACATACTATTGCCATTATACCAAAAGAATATTAAAATGTTAATTGTAACATGGAAGTTGTGAAGAGATTATGTCCAAAGCATATTTGTCGTTAGGCTCAAATAAAGGGGATAGGGTGTCCAACATACAACAGGCGGCATGCCTGCTAAATCTTGACAGTAATATTGAAATTAAAAGTACTTCAACTTTTTATGAATCAGAACCCTGGGGAGATATTGCAAAGAATTGGTTTGTTAATGCCGCAGTTGAACTTGAAACAAGCCTCTCACCGCAAGATTTACTTAAAACATGCCAGAATATTGAAGCAAGAATGGGCAGGGACCGTTCATGTGAAGTAAAATGGGGCGATAGAATTATTGATATCGATATACTGTTTTATAACGATTCAATTGTAAATGAAGAAAAACTTAAAATTCCCCACCAGTTAATGCATTTAAGGTCTTTTGTTTTAGTGCCGCTGCTTGAAATTGCGGCAGATTATGTTCACCCAGTTTTGGGAAAAACAATTGATCAAATTCATCAAGACATGGACAACCCCACCGGCGTATTTTTATACGGGACGGTAAGGGGTACAAAACCTTATGAAGACTAAAATTGCCATTGTAGGCGGCGGGCCTGCCGGCGTTTTTTGTGCATTGCAGCTGCTTTTGGGCAAAAAAAATATTCATATTACAATTTTTGAAAAAGATTTAATTTTAAAAACGCTTTTACCCACAGGCGGCGGAAGATGTAATTTAAGTTATGAAGAATTTGATAATATAAGTCTGGCAAAAAATTATCCGCGCGGGGAAAAATTTTTGTATTCAATTTTTGCAAAATATAATGTGGCACAAACGCTTGAATATTTTGAAAAAATAGGTATTAAGACTTATACCCAGCTTGATAAAAGAGTTTTTCCGCTTTCAAACAGCTCAAAAGACGTCAGGGAAAGACTTTTGAATGAGCTTAAAAAACATAAAAATATTGAAATCGTTAAAAGAGAAATAAAAACCGCTCAAGAGCTTAAAGAATATGATAAAATTGTAATTGCAACAGGGTCTGCATGCGGCTATGAGCTCTCACGCGCTTTCGGGCACACTATAACACCCCTAAAACCGGTATTGCACGGCTATATAACAAAACAAAAATATCCTGCGGGCGTTGCCTTAAATATTGGCGGTGAGGCGCTTTTGTTTACACACCAAGGCATTAGCGGTCCTTTTGTGTACAAACACTCTTCCATAAACGCCTTTGAGCCATTTCCGCGCCAATTAAGCGTGCCTATG
>CAYYBA010000017.1:0-17424 GCA_964470205.1 uncultured Gammaproteobacteria bacterium
CGGCTGTGTGCCAACATATTCAAAATATGGTTCAAGTTCCGGTTGCAGCGATGTTACGGAAGATGCCATTAACAATCTGCGCACTGTATGGGTTTTGGCAGACGGAACTATATTGATACGCTCCGGCTCTATAGGAGCGTTATTTGATACCAACGGGAAAAAAGCACCAAATAAACCGGGGTATGATCTTTTTTCAATGGGCATTTATACGCCCGAAGGCAAAAAGCCTATTATGATGGCTCCAACAAAAAATGCAAGCTGTTTTACGGCTGAAGTTGGGGGCAGAACATCATTTGAAATGCTTAAATATTCTTTCCAATAACTCTAAAATTTAACCAAAATCTTGAGCGTATCTTTTTGTTTGTTGGCCTCAAACGCAGCTAGCACATCATCTATCGAATAAATTTTTGAAATAAGGGGCTTAACATTAATCGCCTTTCTTGCTAAAAGCCTTATTGCAGGCGCAAATTGCCCGCAGCGTGAACCCACAACAGTTATTTCATCAACCACAATAGCGGATAAATTTAACCCGCTATCTGTTGCAATGGTGCTTTTTAATACAAGGGTGCCCCGAGGTTTTGTCAAAGATACGGATGTTTCAAAGCCGCTAACAGAGCCCGTTGCTTCAATTACCACATCAAAAGCTTTCTTAAAATCTTCACGCGCAAGAGCATCATTGAGTATTATGGTCTTAGCGCCTGCAGCCTTTGAAATTGCAAGTTTGTTGATATGCTTTCCTATATGCACGAAATTAATATTCATGGCATTTAAAACAAGCGAAATACAAAGCCCCAGCTTGCCGTCGCCCAAAACTGCCACCTTATCGCAAGGTTTTATATGAACCTGTTCTAAAATCTCACATGCAGCAGCAATAGGTTCTGCAAACACGGCTTCAGAATCTTCCACATTTTCAGGCACTTCAAAAAGATTTTCTATAGGCAGATAAAAATATTCGCTAAAACACCCGTCCTTTTGCCAAATACCAAGCGTTTTGCGGTTTGGGCAATGCCTTTTTAAGCCTTGAGCGCACCACACGCAGCTGTTACAGCCGCAATTAATATCTCCCACAACCCTTTTGCCCACTAAATCCTGATATTTAAAATCGCCGACGCTTTCAACAACCCCCACAAACTCATGCCCCAAAACGCCCTTATAGCCCATATACCCTTTTGTTATTTCAAAATCGGTGTTGCAAATTCCGACCATTGAGGTTTTAATAAGGGCATCGCCCATTCTTGCAATGGGTTTGGGGTAATCGTTTATTAATTCAAGTTCTTCATCAAAAATTACTGCTTTCATTCGGTTATCGCCCCCTTATTGGCGCCGCTGACTGTTTTTGCATATTTTGCCAAAAACCCTTTCTTTGCTGCCTCAGGTTTTGGCGTATATTCGGCGCGTCTTTTTGTAAATTCTTCCTCACTTATTAAAAGTTCAATCGACCTTTTGTTTATATCAATCCTAATCTTATCGCCGTCTTTAATTAGGCCTATGGGGCCTTTTTGCGAAGCTTCTGGGCAAATATGCCCAACGCATACCCCGCGTGTCCCGCCCGAAAACCTTCCGTCCGTAATTAACGCGCATTTTTCACCCAAACCCTTGCCCGCCAAAAGTGAAGTAGGCGCAAGCATTTCACGCATACCGGGGCCGCCTTTTGGGCCTTCATACCTTATAACAACAACATCGCCCTGTTTTACAATATCATCCTCAATTGCCTTCATAGCGTCTTCTTCGGCATCATAGGTTTTTGCAGTACCTTCAAATTCAAAACAGTTCGGCGAAACACCGCTTATTTTAATAACTGCCCCTTCAGGCGCTAAATTCCCATACAGAATGGCTAAACCGGGGCTTGAAGTTATGGGGTTATTAAAAGGCTTTATAACCTCATTGTTAACCCAGGCATTTTTTGTAATTTCATCTAAGCTTTGCCCTGCAACGTTTTTAAGATTTTTAAGTTCCGAGGTATTGCCGTAGATTGTTTTGAGCGCCCCTGAAACGCCGCCTGCATGTTCAAAATCTGTCATAGTTAAAGCGGAAGAAGGGTCAAGCTTAATTATTTGGGGAATTTTAAAGCTTAATTCTTCAAAATCTTTTAAACTTATATCAATGCCCGCGGTACTTGCAATTGCAAGAAGGTGCAGAATTGAATTTGTGCTTCCGCCAAGTGCTAAATCAAGCACAATGGCATTTCTTATAGAATCTCTTGTTATAATATCCGCAGGGCAAACGTTGCGCTTAACAATATCGCAGATTGCAACGCCCGATTCAAACGCTATACGTTTTTTCTTCGCGCTCACGGCAGATGCCGAAGCGCAAGCAGGAAGGCTCATCCCCATAGCTTCTGTTAAGCACGCCATGGTGTTTGCGGTGTAAAGCCCCTGGCAAGAACCCGCCGTGGGGCAGCAATTCATCTCCATTTCTTCCAATTTTTCTTTTGTAATATCGCCTGTCCTGAATCTGCCTACAGCTTCAGAGCCGCCTCTTATAAATGTCAGGGTTTCGCCCTTGCAAAAACCATCTAGAGAAGGGCCTGCCGTTACAACAATTGCAGGTATGTTAAGCCTCAAGCTTGCCATAAGCATGCCGGGTGTGATTTTGTCACAATTGGTAAGAAGCACAAGCCCGTCAAGCTGGTGCGCCCCTGCAACCGCTTCAGTGCAGTCTGCAATTAAATCGCGGCTCGGAAGGGAGTATCTCATACCGCAATGCCCCATTGCAATGCCGTCACAAATAGCCGGAACGCCAAAAATAAAGGCTTGGCCGCCGCCTGTGTGGATACCCTTTTCAATCTGGCGCTCCAAATCACGCATATTGGCATGTCCAGGCACTAAATCCGAAAACGAACTTGCAATACCTATAAACGGACGCTCCATAGAACTTTTAGAAATTCCTGTTGCGTATAAAAGTCCTCTGTGCGGTGTTTTTGCGATACCTTTTTTAATATTGTCACTGTTCATAATTTACTCCCTTGACAAGGTTTATTGTAGCGGCTTCGCCGCTGCAATTCGTTTGGTTTCACTCATTGTAACGGCTTCGCCGTTTTAATTCGCTTGGCTCAAGTAAAAAAAATCTTTTTTTTACTCTCACCTTCGCTCATTGTAAAACAAAATCACTTTTTAGTCATCTATAAAAAAATCTTTCGGAAGTTTTTTTTCAAGTTTTGCAATAATCTTGGAAAGAGGAAAATCAAGCCCGGCGGCAATTTTAGCCAAATTTGTAATTTGTGCGGTATTAAGGTTATTTTCAATTCTGCACAAGGTTGAAGGCGTCATTAAACTATCAAGGGCAAGTCTGTTAAGGGATTTGCCCTTTTTTATGCGCAATTCCTTTATAACTTCACTTAAATATTTGCAGTATTCAATTTCTTTTTGCGTTCTTTTGTATTGCATATTTGAAATAATAATGTTAAAATAAGAATATAGTATTCCAATCTTGAAATAGAAAAAGGTGATTTGAATGATAAAAAAAGGCTTTACCTTGGCAGAAGTTTTAATAACCCTTGCAATAATCGGCGTTGTGGCAGCCCTTACAATCCCCACGGTTGTAAGAAATTATCGGGAGCGGCAGGCAATAAGTACAATCAAAAAAGTATATTCATCTCTTGCGCAAGCGGCACACATTGCACAAGCGCAAAACGGAGAAATGTCAAGCTGGGATGCAAACACACCGGAAAAAATGCTTGGAATATTAAAGCCTTACTTAAAAGTTATAAAAGATTGCGGAGCTAAAAAAGGATGTTTCCCTGATCTCAAGTATAAATATCTTAATGGAAACGAATGGGTAAGTGTGGAGGACGTTTCTACCGCAAAGGCAATGTTGGCTGACGGCATATCCATAGCCTTCTATGGGCTGGGCGCTAATAATAATTATAATATTTGGTTTGATATAAACGGCCAAAAAGGGCCGAACCAATGGGGTAGAGATTTATTTATGGTTGAGATACTGCCGCAAAATGGAAAGATAAGACCTGCACCTTACCCCGGATCAGGCACATGTAATCTTGGAGGTAACGGGTGGTGCTGTGCAGCTTGGGTTATGGAGCATGATAATATGGATTATCCGAAGTGAAATATGCGCAAATGCAACAAAAAAATTTCACAAGTTTATTAAAATTACAGCCGGCATGGCAAATATATAGAAATGTTAAAAAATTTGCCAAATCAGTTGGTTCATTACCCTGATTGTGAGATAATAATCTACAAGAAAGTGAAATTTTGCAAGTGTATGATTTCGATAATGAAGTGAAAGCGATTGTTCTTGCGGCCGGTAAGGGCACAAGGATGAAGTCGTCCACCCCAAAGGTTTTACACGAAATTTTTAACAAACCGCTTTTGTATTGGGTGCTTGACGCATTGGGTGACATACAGCCCATTGTTGTTGCAGGGTGCGGGTTTGAGGATGTCAAAAATTCGCTTTCAAAATACCCTGATGCTGAGATTGTTGAGCAAAAAGAGCAAAATGGCACGGGGCATGCCGTTATGATGTGCCTCAATAAACTCAAAAACTTTAAAGGCAAGGTTTTGATTTTATGCGCTGATACTCCTTTAATATCGTCAAAAACCTTGCAGGAGCTTCTAAAATACCATAATGAACATAATTCAGCACTAACCGTCGGTTGTGCTGTTTTTAATAATCCGACAGGATACGGCAGAATAATAAGGGGTGAAGGCGGAAACGTTATCGATATCGTTGAAGAGCGCGATGCCACAATTGATCAAAAAACTATAAGGGAAGTTAATACGGGGCTTTACTGCATGGATTGGGAAAAAGTGGCGCCGATATTTAAAAAACTTAAAAATAACAACGCTCAAGGGGAATACTATCTAACGGATATCGTTGCCCTCAGCGTTAAAAACGGTTTAAGAACACAAGCCTATACAATTTTAGATAACAATGAAATTTTTGGGATTAATTCGCGTGAACATTTAGCGGTTGCAACACAAATAATGAAAGAAAATAAGCTTTTTAAACTTATGGAAGAGGGTATTACAATTGTTGACCCTAATTCTACAAGCATTTCGCCCGAAACCGTTATAGGCAAAGATACAATAATTTTTCCAAATACCTTTATAAACGGCAAAAACACAATAGGCGAAAACTGCAAAATAGGCCCTATGGCACATATCAGAGGCAATTGCGAAATCGGGGATTTTGTGAAAATCGGAAATTTTGTTGAATTAAAAAATTCAAAAATTAAATCCCGCACAAACGTTTCCCACTTAAGTTATATCGGTGACAGCGAACTTGGCGAAGACGTTAATATAGGTGCAGGAACAATTACCGCAAATTATAATTCCCTAACCAAAGAAAAAAATAAAACCATAATTGAAGATGGGGCATCAGTGGGTTCAAACAGCGTTCTTGTGGCTCCCGTTAAATTAAATAAAAATGCTTTCATAGGGGCTCTGAGCGTCATTACAAGAGATGTTGAAAAAGATTCCCTGGCGCTTACCAGAAGCAAACAGGTTGAATATAAAAATTGGGTTAATAATAAAAAGGAGAGAAAATAAATGAAAACAGAACTTGGATTTATAACGCAAACTGAAGAAAAAATTTTGCCGACACACGACATTAAACTTTTTTCCGGGCGTTCGAACACCATTTTAGCACAAGAAATTGCAACTTACTTGGGCACATCTGTCGGACCTATGATTATTAAAAACTTCTCAGATGGCGAAATCTATGTTCAAATTCAAGACAGCATAAGGGGCGACGATGTTTTCATAATACAGCCTTTGTGCAACCCGGTTAACGAAAATCTAATGGAGCTTTTAATTATAATTGACGCGTTTAAACGCGCAAGCGCCAAAACAATTACAGCCGTTATACCTTACTACGGTTACGCAAGGCAAGATAGAAAAACCTCCGGAAGAGAAGCAATTACAGCAAAGCTTGTCGCTGATGTATTAACAACCGCAGGCGCTACAAGAATTCTTACGATGGACTTACACACAGGTCAAATTCAAGGTTTCTTCAATATTCTGGTCGACCATATTTATTCAACTCCTATAATTGTCAGCTACTTGAAAAAGCTTAATTTGCCATCCGAACAGCTTGTAGCAGTCAGCCCTGATACTGGCGGAGTACAAAGAACAAGGGTTTTAGCAAAACAGTTAAGCTGTCCCCTTGCTATTATTGATAAAAGGCGTACAAAACACAACGAAGTAATAGCAGACCATGTAATCGGTGATGTTCAAGGCAAAATATGTATTATGTTTGACGATATAATAGATACCGCAGGCACAATTTGCGAAGCTTCAAAACTTTTGGTTCAAGAAGGCGCTAAAGAAGTGTATGTTTGCGCCGCACACCCTATTTTCTCGGGTCCTGCCCTTGCAAGGCTTGAAGAAGCACCTATTAAAGAAGTTATTGTTACAAATACAATACCTTTAAAAAATGAATTTATCCCCACTAAAATAACCCAATTAAGCGTTGCGCCGCTTTTAGGCGAGGCAATTTCGCGCATTCACGATGATCAAAGCGTAAGTTCTTTGTTCGGATTTGAAAAAGAATACAAAAGCTAATGGGCAAAATAATAATTCTATTGTATAATATTACAAAAAGACTGATTGGGAAGGTAATATGCTAGATAATTTAGAGAACAAAGTTGATTTAATAAACAGAGTAATGAAAGATTTTTCTACTAATCAATTCGCGACAAAAAGCGATTTGAACGGGGCTTTTAACGAGCTTACAAAATCTTTAAGAAATATAAGCAATATGTCAAGCGAACAGATTGCAAGCAAATTTCTCGACAATGTTAAACGGCTTATGGACGAAAAACACAGATACCTTGAAGAAAATCTGTCTGATTTTGAAAAATACGTAAAATCAATCCCAAAAACCACTAACGACAAAGAAATTTCTAAAATGATTGCAGAAATTGATGATATGCGCTCCAAAATTGAAGAGCAAGAAACAATGTTTGCAAATATGGCGCGGGCTTTAGAAAAAACAATGAAAGAAAATCCGAAACCGGAAATTGACAACTTGCGCAAAGAGTTTAAGGCATTCAGCAAAGGTTTTGAAAATGTAACCATAACTTTAAACAAAAACTTTCAGACTTTTCTGGAACAAATTCAAAAGCAAGCAAACAGCAAAGAATTTAAAAAACTTTTAAGTACATCTGAAACGTTAAATAAAAACACTAACGATATAATGTCTGCCCTAAGCACTATGGATAAGAAATATCAAGAAACAAAAGCTGTTCTTGAATTAATTACAAGCAATGACGCAAATATTTTTAAAACTTTGGAAGAATTTAAAACAACTGCAAATGAATTTGAATCTATAGCGCCGACTTTAAAAGAAGTTTCTACCAAAGAAGATTTTAACATTCTGCACGAAAGGCTGACGGCAATTGCTCTGTTTTTAAACAATTTAAGAGAGTTTTTGATATCAACCGACAATCAAAATAAAGAAAAACTTAACGAATATTCAATGCTAATAGAAAAAAGGCTCCTTGAAGTTAAAAATACGGATGATGTATCAAAGCTTCAAGGCGAGCTTGATGTTTTAAATAAAGACTTAAGAGGCATTTTAAATGCGCTTAAAACCGATATTTCAAATGATTTAATCAATACAATAGAAGAAAAAAGCGAAGAAACACAGCGTAATTTTACAACTCAGCTCAATAAAGCAGTTGATAACCTTTCTAATCTTGCCAATGAAATTTTGTCTTTGGATAATGTCTTAAACCAAACATTAACAAGTACCGGAAAAGACCTCAAAGCAGATTTGGGGCAATTGCAGGAAAAAATAACAGGAATTTTACCGGGTTTTGAAGCTTCCCTAAACAAAGGGTTTGGGGATAAAATTTTAAAGCTCGGCGATAGCATAAACACCGTAAATCAGGATAACAATACAAAAATTTGCGATGCGCTTAATTACCATATACACAATCTAAGACAAGAAATTGCCGCAATTTTACCTTCCACACAAGATGTGCAAGGGTCTGTTCATAATGTTGAACTTTTAGTAAAAGAAGTGCACGAACTGGATAGCGCAACAGCGCAGAATTTGGCTAACGCAACAAGCGCTATCAAAGAAGATTTGGAAAAACTTAATATAAAAATCAATCAAACAATGCCTTCTTTTGAACAAACACTAAACACAAACGTGGAAGAAAAAATTACAAGAATTGAGAGCAGTTTTGCGACCTTAAGCCAAGAAAACTACAACAAAATTTGCGATATTTTAAATGCGCATATAACAAATTTGAAGCAAAATATAGCGCAAATTGCACCGAATTTTGAAATGGCTTTAGGTGAAAGTGTAGAAGGCAGGATTGTTCAAATTACCGGTGATATGAACACTCTAAACCATGAAAACTACACAAAAATTTGCGATATTTTAAACTCTTATATGGACTCAATTGAGGAAAATATTTCAAGAATAGCTCCAAATGTAAGAATATCCTTAGAAGACAGTGTTTCCAATAAAATTTCGCAAATGAGCGAAGGTGTTAACGCTGCAACTCAAGAAAATACAGCAAAGATTTGCGAAATTTTAAACATGCATTTAAATTCATTGAGACAAAGTATTTCAGAAATTGCCGCAATTTTACCTTCCACACAAGATGTGCAAGGGTCTGTTCATAATGTTGAACTTTTAGTAAAAGAAGTGCACGAACTGGATAGCGCAACAGCGCAGAATTTGGCTAACGCAACAAGCGCTATCAAAGAAGATTTGGAAAAACTTAATATAAAAATCAATCAAACAATGCCTTCTTTTGAACAAACACTAAACACAAACGTGGAAGAAAAAATTACAAGAATTGAGAGCAGTTTTGCGACCTTAAGCCAAGAAAACTACAACAAAATTTGCGATATTTTAAATGCGCATATAACAAATTTGAAGCAAAATATAGCGCAAATTGCACCGAATTTTGAAATGGCTTTAGGTGAAAGTGTAGAAGGCAGGATTGTTCAAATTACCGGTGATATGAACACTCTAAACCATGAAAACTACACAAAAATTTGCGATATTTTAAACTCTTATATGGACTCAATTGAGGAAAATATTTCAAGAATAGCTCCAAATGTAAGAATATCCTTAGAAGACAGTGTTTCCAATAAAATTTCGCAAATGAGCGAAGGTGTTAACGCTGCAACTCAAGAAAATACAGCAAAGATTTGCGAAATTTTAAACATGCATTTAAATTCATTGAGACAAAGTATTTCAGAAATTGCCCCTAATATTTCGCTAAATAATGAGCTAAATTCAAAAATTGAAGAACTTGCAAATAAAATCGATGAAAAGGTAAATAGCTACGCTAATATACTTTGTGATAAAGTTGAAGACTTAAAAAATAATATTGCGGCTTTAGCGCAAAGCAATTCTATAGAACAAGGTATGCTTAGCGGCTTAAGCGATGCCGTTGATGAAATTTTAGAAGGCAAATTAAACCAAGAGGATATAGCTTCCTCTCTGTCTTCAATGGGCGAAATTATTGAAAATAAGATTTCAATAGTGGGTGATAAGATAAATAATTTTAAAAATTCACAGGAAAGCGAAATTAATTCAATAAGCGAAAATATCTTAAAATTATTATCAAATTCTGAAAAATCTCCGGCAATTTCTGACACTTTGACGAATTTAGAAGGCTTGTCAAATGACATAGCGGCGCTTAGAAATGCTCTTGGCGAAAATTTATCCCAGGAAACACAAAGTATAAAAGAAAATTTAGGGCAGCTCCAAGAAAAAATTGAAGAAATTGAACCGTTAATAACAAGTTTCTTTGGTGACGGCATTGAGAATAAAATAAATAAAATTCAAGAAATAATAACAAAAGCAAGCCATGAAAACTATGTAAAAATTTATGAAATTATTAACGCAAGAATTGAAGATTTTGAACAAAATGCAATAGAAAAAACAAATGAAAATTCTGCTGCCGTTAAAGAAATAATTGAAGGGCTGCGCAATGAAATCAGAGGATCTCTTGCAGGCTTAACCGGCTTCAAGGAAGAGCTTGCGCAGGCAAATAAAGATTATGTTGAAATTTTGCAAGAACCAATGCAGAGGGTTTTGGAAAATCTTGATAATTTAGCCGTAGGCAATGACTTAAGAGAGCTTTCAGACACAGTTAAGGAAACAGCACATGCCCTTGAAGAAACTTTTGCTCTTGATAATTTAAATGTAGGTAATGAATTAAGACAACTTTCAGATACAGTTAAGCAGACAGCGCAAACCCTTGAAGAAACTTTTGCAAACATCAAAGAAGACTTTGAAAAAAATGCTTCAAATCCCGAAAGCGAAACTCTTAGGAATTTAAATGAAACAATCCCTCAAATTACCGATAAGCTTGAAATTTTCAAAACTCAGTTTGTTTGCGACAATGAAACAATGATTGGCGAATTAAAACAGCAATTTGCAGATACTGGTGTAAATGTAAAATCGGAAATTTCAGAAATACTAAATTCTACTAAAGAAGATTTTGCAAGAATATACAGTTCTGTTGGCGAAGAACTGCATCTTGATCTGCAAAATCTTTCAAATAATATCATTGAAAATATCGAAGGCGTTAATGCAACAATACTGCAAGAATTTAACGAGCACAAACAAAATGTCGATACATTGTTGTCAAAAGTTTCTGAAAATGAAGAAAGAATTCAAGATAAATTTAATGCGCTGCACTCCGGCATAGATACAAGTGCATACGAAACAAGACAAACGCTCTCAGATACAATAACATCTGTTGCGGCAGAATATCTTGAAACCGTTAACGGTTTATCGACGGATTTATTAACTAAAATGTCGACAATTGGCGACATTTCAAATGTAGGATTTAAAGAAATTGAAAATTTGGTTGACAAAACAAACCGCCAGCAAATTTTAAACGCAAAAGAATTAATGGAAGAAATTCAAAATATTATAAAAACCCAAAATTTGCAAGGCAAGGCCGTTACTCAGCAATTGGATAGAATGGGCAATGTTAACGAACAAATTGAATGCCTCCAAAGAACTATTGATAAAGAACTGAAAGCGGGTTTTAATAAATTAGCTTCAATTCAAAACCCAAAAGAACTTAACAATGCGCTTCAAAAAATATATGACCAATTGAATGAAATAAAGGCTAATTCCGGCGAAGGAAGCTATGATTACACCCTAAAGGATGTTGAATCAGATATCGCTAAATTAAGGCTCGTTTTGGAAAAAGGCGGCAGCAGCGAAGTTATTAAAAGCCTTTCCACCTTAAAAAGCATTATCAGTGATAATATGAAAATTAATCAAAATGTTGACCAACAGCTTTCCTACGTTAACAACTGGCTTAGAGCTGCTGCAAAAACCATGGAAATTTTGGCGCATAAGGTTGATAAAGCAGAAAAAATAAGTCAGGAAGAAATTAAAGCGCGTTTATTGCAAGCAGAACAAAGCCGCAGCGGCTTAAGCCAGGAAAAACTTGACGGCATTACGGCGAACTTGGTTAAAAAATATAAAATTCAGGAAATGCGCCTTGACAATATAGATGAGAAAATTACTTCCCTATTGCAAAAGCGCGGTGAAGAACCGGATATGAAAGCTTTTATTGATGTGTTTTATGAAAGCATTTCGCAGACAAAAAGCCTTACAACCCGTGTTGAAAATATTGAAAACCAGCTTACAAATCTGCAAAAAAATATGGAAAAAATTATCTCCTATATTGAGGAATAATTTTTATGATTGTTTGCAATCCCGATGTTATTGCTTATTTTTATAATGAAGAAGACATTTTCCCTTATAAACGCTACAAATCAGGCATAATAGAAGGGCAAGAAGGCATTTATACCTCACAAACAGCGTCCAACCCTTATCCTTTACTTGTTTTAGAAAATGATATTATAAATTCTCAAGGTTACGGGCTTAAAAAAGGATTTTATGAAATCATACCAGATAAAACTTTAGACTTTTTACTTATCTACCAATCAAAAGTATTGAAAGCAAAAGTTCCGGTTATAACGGTTGAACAAATTGATAAAAACCCTTTAAAAAAAGAAAAAATAAGCGATAAAAAGAAAAAGAGAAAATATAAAAAGGGGAAATCGCCTGATGATGTAGTTTTCTCAAAAGCCGAAATACGTTATGATGAAAAGAATAACTGTTATATGATTTTTTGGGAATACCAGAATACAAGAATCATAGGCGTTATGAAGATGGATTGATTACATGTGCTGATGCCACAGCATAATCGCTTGTGTGTGAAAGGCTGACCTTTATAGTTAAATTTTTATGTTTATCTTTTAAAATTTTCACTTGCGGAGCCCCAAATTTATCATTAACTATTTCAATTTCCCTGTAATAAACATCCGAAATACCCAAAGAATAAAACGCCTTAACAACAGCCTCTTTAGCGCAATACCTTACAGCCAAATGCTGTGCTGCATAAGGCTTTTTAAGACAATATTCAATTTCTTGCGGAGTATAAATTTTTTCTAAAAAACGTTTGTGATCAACCTTGTTTTCAAACCTTGAAATTTTTTCAATATCGCAGCCTATTCCAAAATCCATTTTAATCTCCTTAAAAAACCGCCTAAAGGCGGTTTCATTTTTTAAAATCCTTGTTCTTCTTTTTTATTTATCAAGCATTGAATCTTATCAACAATTTCTTCGCCTTTTTTTTGCATTTCTTCAACGGCATCTTCTGCTCTTAGTTGAATTTCTTTTGCTGCTTCTTGCGCTTTTTTATAAGTTTCTTTAGCACCGTCGCTTAAGATTTCACGTGTTTCTTCGCCGGATTTCGGAGCAAGTAAGATACCTGCAACAGCACCTACAAGACCGCCTATAACAAAGCCTGTAACAAATTTTCCCATTGACATAATTAACATTCCTTTCTGTTATTTTTTTCTAAATAATTTTATACCTGCTGTAATACCGCTTACAAAACCGCCCAAGAGCCCTCCTACTTTTTTTCCTATGGTAGAAGTAGCGTTTGCCGCACTTTTAAGCGCTGTATCCAGCGTAGAAAATTTATCGTTAACGCCTGACACAATTGAATTTATTGAATCAGAGGCCTGTCTTAATTCCTTAAGAGTCGGTTCAACTTCATTTTGCAATGTTTCTGTAGCTTTTGTAGCAACTTGAACAAGTTTTTGCAGTTCAATTAAAAGTCTCACCAAATAAACTCCAACGCATATCAAAAAAATTATGCTGACACCAATTAAAATATTCGTCATTAGTTGTTGTAACTCCATTAACACCTTCCTTTACAATGAATAAATATCATTTTCTTTATTTTTTTCTCGAGCAAGCTTTTGCGCCTTATAATCATCCGCCAGTTGTCTATATTTGCGCATAAGCTTGTATTTAGATTTCTCAATCATAGACATAGCTTGATTCTTAGCTTCTTTAATTTCCGGAGAAATTTTTTCTCTAACATTATCAATAGCTCCAATAACTTTCTTGCGAGATTCTTCACCTGGTTTTGGCGCATACAAAACACCTGCAATAATACCCCCTGCAATACCTGCCAAAATACCTATTGTAAAACTCAATGAATTATCTTTTTCTTGACACATAATATAATATCTCCTTTTTCAATTTGTTTGATTTGTTTGATTATAGCATTTTTTCAAAGTAACTTCAATTGTTTTTGTGACTAATAATCTTTTATACAACAAAAGTTGTAAAATTTTGTTACATTCCTTTACAAAAATAAAGTCCCGCGTATAAAAAAGAACTGATTGCTTTGCCTTGTCCCTCTTGTTCTTTTAACCATTTGTGCACATTTTTAAGTTGAATTTTATAAATTTTAACTATAACGCCGCCGTCATCTGAAGGTTTTTGAATTTGAATATCCTCTCTAATATCGGCTTTTGCAATGGTCAAAGCCTCCGAAACACATCCGCCTGAACTTATTACATTTTTTGCCACAATTTCAATTTTATCTGCCATATACCCTGTTTCTTCTAAAAGTTCCTTTCTTATGGCATCTTCAATCGTTTCATTTTTAATTTCATCCCCCACAAGGCCTGCCGGTAATTCTATACAAGTTTCGGCAACATGCTCAGCATAAACAGGCGGGCGCATTGTTTCTATAAAAATAATTTCGCTGCCGTGTACAGTATGTAAAACAGGCACAATTGCAACCACACCCGAAACATTAGGGCGGTGGGCATAAAACCACGAATGTCCGCTTGGGGATTGAGTTTTTTTCAATTGTAAAAATTTTGTGTCAAATAAAACTTCGCTCATAAAGCTATTTTATAACCAAAAGTTCATTAAGGTCAACGTCTAAAAAATTCGCAAAGTCGCAAAGTTTACCTACGGAAAGATTTAAAATGCCTGATTCTATTTTGGAAACATAACTCCAGGAAACATTCATGGCCTCTGCAAAAGTTTCCTGGGTATAGCCTTTTTCTTTACGCACTTTCTGTATATTTTTCCCGATTATTTTATATACTTGTTTTTTGTCCATATTAATAAAAATTATTAATGATATTGACATATTTGTGTATTCATATATAATTGAATAAATATGAGCAACTTTCTTAAGCAACGTCTTTATTGAACTTTTGGAAAATAAATGCTAGTATGTACAAAAAAGGAATTTGTATTATGAGTAAAAAGAATACTGCTTTTACTTTGGCGGAAGTCCTTATAACGCTTGCAATTATTGGTGTTGTAGCAGCACTTACAATTCCAAGCGTTGTAAATAATTATAAGAAACAAGAAACTGTAACACGTTTAAAGAAAACTTATGCAGCACTTTCTAACACTACAAATCTTGCAATAGCGGACCATGGGCCGATTCAGGTATGGGAAGTGTACAAATATGATGATACTGTACCTAATACCACAATGAAGGGTTCAGAGCACTTTGCAAAAAATTATATGACACCTTATCTAAAAGTTTCAGCCGAATGCAATGGGGCAAATATAAGCAAATGCATACACGGTGCAAAATTCCTTAATGGTGATAACATGACTTTCGGAAGTTCTTCGGCATACAATTTTATTTTAAATGACGGAACTATGATAAGTGTTCTCCCGAATGACTACCTTGCATATGCCACGGGAGCCAGGTATGTTAACGCCACAATTCATATTGATATAAATGGTCTTAAACAACCGAACATATTAGGTAAAGATATCCACTATTTCAGATATCAGGTAATTTCAGACGGGAACCCTTTGGGGAAATTTATTCCGGACGGTCTTCCCGCGTCAAGGTCAGAATTAACAAATAACTCTAGTTTTGGCTGTAAAAAAGATAGAACAGCAACATTTTGCACAGCACTTATAATGTATGACGGCTGGCAGATTAAAGACGACTACCCGTGGTAATGTGAAATTGCACGCAACACCCAATAAATTCCGCCTGAAATCAACATGCAAACGGGAATTGTAAAAACCCACGCTGTAACTATATTTTTCACTATTCCCCATTTTACCGCAGAAGCATGCATGGTAGAACCTACACCCATAATTGATGTTGTAATAACATGTGTTGTAGAAAGCGGAATTCCAAAGTGTGAAGCTGCCAAAATAACGCTGGCTGCGGAAGTTTCAGCTGCAAAACCGTGTATGGGCTTTAACTTAATTATCTTGCTTCCTACCGTTCTTATAATTTTCCATCCACCCGACAAAGTACCAAGTGCCATGGTAAGTGCGCATGCAATAATAACATAAATCGGTATTTGAAAACCGCCATCAGCGCCTGCTCCGACAAGACCGCCCGACAACAACGCCAGTGATATTATACCCATTGTTTTTTGAGCATCATTTGTACCATGACTTAAAGCCATAAGCCCGGATGAAATCAACTGCAGTTTTCTGAAATATTTATTTATTCTATCCGGCTGTGCCTTACAAAAAAGTCTTATTAAAAAGAGCATAAAAATAAAACCTATTACAAAGCCTACAAGGGGAGATGTAAACATCGGTATTATAACTTTATCAAAGAGGGATAAGATTTTAACACAGCCTGTGCCCGCATGCATAATGGAAGCACCCAAAAGCCCGCCTATAAGAGCATGGGATGAACTTGAAGGAAGACCTAAATACCACGTAAATAAATTCCAAACAATAGCGCCCAAAAGGGCGCAAAAAATAACTTGAAGTGTTATGTAAGAGGCATCTACAATGCCGGAACCTATGGTTTTTGCAACGTGCGTCCCCAAAAGCGCCCCGACAAAATTCAAACTTGCCCCGAATATAACCGCCTGCTTTGGAGCTAAAACCCTTGTGGAAACAACTGTCGCAATTGCATTTGCGCAATCATGGAAACCGTTTATATATTCAAATGCAAGTGCTGCAACTATGACGAATATTAATAATACAAGGGCAAATGTTTCCATAACTTAACTCTGTTTTAAAACTATATTAACTATCTGATCCGATACCTCAAAACAGCTGTCCAGGGCATCTTCAATATCTTTATAAATATCTTTCAATTTAATAACTTCAATTGCTTCATGGGTCCCCGAAAAAAGCTCATCCATTGCCATATAAAGAATTTCATCCCCGTGGGTTTCAACCTCTTTCATCCTTAAATTGCTGGCAAGCATTTTTTGAACAGAACTCACTTTTTTAAACTTTTTTATTATATAAACCAATTCATCAGTCGCTCTTAAAAGTGTTTCTGATTGTTTTACCATAAAGTCATTGCAGGCTATCAAACGGTAAACTCTGAAGTTAAAACAAACTTTTAAGATTTTTTTTGCAATTTTATTTAAGAGTGCTGCAATGTTTTGTATATCTTCTCTTTCAATTGGAGTTACAAAAGTTCTGTTTAATTCTTTTAATGTATCCCTGAAAAGGTTATTACTTCTATGTTTGAGACTTTTTGCCTCTATGATATGTTCTTCCTTCAAGGGTGAGGTTACAACTTCATTAAATAAAACTGCCGCGTCTCTGCATGTTTTAGTGCCGTTTTCAAAAAGTGTGTAGAAGATTTTTTCCTCCGGAGGCAGAAGATAGGCTAGTAAATTAAACTTTTTCATAATCGTAATTCCTTTTGTATCTTATATAATTAATAATAGCATAAGAAAAAAATTTAGTGTCAATTTTTTTAAACACAATTAAAAATATTGAACAATTGACTTTAAAATTCGGAAAGTGTTAAAATTAATTTATGAAAAAGATTTTTTACAGCATTTTAGTTTTATTATTTTTAAACACAGCTTCTTTTGCGCAAGACCTTTTCCAAAGCCCAAAAAGTGCAAATGAAATCATCCAAAATTTACCGGAATTTAAAAATATAGTTTGTGTTTTTAAAGAAATTAAAAACATTGAAAATTCGCCAAAATCGATTGAATCCGGAGGGCATTTCAGATTTTCAAAAACCGAAGGAATTGCTTTTCAAACAACCTATCCGACGCGCTTGACAAGCTATACGCGAGGACAAAATAAAGAAATAAGCGATATTGTACTGGCTGTTTCAAATAAAGATTCCGCTTATTTGGAAGAAAATTTTGACACATTTTTTATAAAAAATAAAAATTCCTGGAC
>CAYYBA010000017.1:17493-20625 GCA_964470205.1 uncultured Gammaproteobacteria bacterium
GAAGATTCTTCTTTTGATAATTTAACAATACATGGCGTGAATTATATTAAAAAAATTATTGTAAATTCTTCAAGTATAGGTAAAACAACTTTAATCTTTTATTGTGAAAAATAAGATAGCTTTTTAAGCCTCTGCAAGTCGGATATGCTTGCCACTGTTTTGATATTTGGAATATTTACTTTATTAAAATAATGTGATAGAATAATTTTCCAAAGGAGGAGAGACCATGGTTAATGAAAAAATAGAAAATGCTTTAAACAGCCAAATCAACAAAGAATTTTATTCTGCATATCTTTACCTTGCAATGCAAGCTTATTTTCAGGAGCTTGATTTACAAGGTTTTGTAAATTGGATGAGTATTCAGGTGCAGGAAGAAACAGCGCATGCTATGGGCTTATATAACTATGTGATTGAAAGAGGCGGAAAAGTTGTTTTAAATTCAATTGATAAGCCTGAAGGCGGTTGGAGATCTCCGCTTGAAATTTTTGAAGCCGTTTTAAAACATGAACAGTTTGTGACTTCAAGTATCAATACGCTTATGGATATAGCGGAAGAGCAAAAAGATCATGCCGCAAAAAGCTTTCTGCAATGGTATGTTAAAGAACAGGTTGAAGAAGAAGCAAGTGCAGGCGCGGTTTTAGCCAAGTTAAGATTAATAGGCAACGATGCAAATGCGCTTTTGCAACTTGATAAAGACCTTGCAGCGAGAATTTTTACAGCACCTGTTATAGGTTAGATAGAGGAAAGTATGCCGAACATTATCCCACTCAAAATAGCGGGTGTCGGGTATTATGTGCCCGAAACTGTTATTACAAATAATGATTTAACAAAATTATATGAAACATCCGACGAATGGATTTATACAAGAACAGGTATAAAAGAAAGAAGAGTCGTATCTGGTGAAGAGAATTCCATAGACTTGGGCTTTAAGGCAGCACAAAATGCTCTTAAAAAAGCTAAAATGAGCCCGAAAGATTTAGACCTTATTATAACTGCATCTTCAACCCCGATTGATTTATATCCTGCTATAGCTTGCAGAATACAGGCGCGCTTGGGTGTAAATTATATCCCGGCTTTTGATGTAACAGCCGCATGCACAGGGCTTATTTATGCACTTGAAATGGCACGCGCTTTTGTGGGCACCGGAATTTATAAAAATATTCTGATAGTTGCAACAGATAACAATTCACGTTTTTGCGATTGGACAGACAGGGGCGTATCAATACTTTTTGGTGATGGTGCGGGGGCTATGGTTGTAACCGCCTCAGATGACAATGCCAGCGATATTATGGCGATAGATATAAAAGCAGACGGTTCAATCGGAGAATATTTGACTTTACAGCTTACCGGTCAAAACTGCCCGCTTGTTGAGCCTTGTGAAAAAAAACCTGCTCATATTAAAATGGAAGGGCGTGAAGTTTACAAGTTTGCCGTTAAAATGGTGCCGGAATACATTGACAAATGTCTCAAATCCTTAAATTTAAAGGCGGAAGATATTGATTATCTTATACCGCATCAGGCAAACCAAAGAATTATAGAAGCGATTCAGCAGCGCCTGAATTTCCCTAATGAAAAAGTTATTTCAAATATAGAGCGCTATGGAAACACTTCTGCCGCTTCTGTTCCTATCGCATTGGCACAGGGAGTGCAGGAAGGAAAAATCAAGCTTCCTTCAACCGCAATTTTATGCGGCTTTGGTGCCGGGATGACCTGGGGCGTTGCAATTGTAAGATTAAGAGAAGGTATTTGTTAAATATATAAAAATTACAAACATAAGATAAAACATGCCGCACCAAATAAGGGGCGGTATTGTTATTTTCTTGAATAATAAAACACTTAAAACAATACATGTAAAAGCACAAAAAACAATCGTAATGTTTGCTAAAGCACTAAAACCAAAAACCCAGGGTGTTAAAAGAATACCTATTGCCATTGGGATTGTGCTTTGAAAAACCATAGCGCCTGTTATATTGCCAAGCGCAAGCGTATCTTTCCCTTTTTTTGTCCATATAATACTGTTTGTAATTTCAGGCAATTCTGTTGCAACAGGCGAAATTATAAGGCTTAATATTAAGGGGTTTATTTTAAATAAAACCGAAAAATATTTAATTTCTTCTACAAAAAAATGTGCCGCAACAATTAAAAGCGTTAGTGAAAAAATAATTTGTATAACTATATTAAATTTGCAGGGACTGTTTTTAAAAATCTTACATATTAAAAGTTCTTCCAATTCCCCTTCTTCACAGCCATTGCACGCCTTTGCAATTGTTCTGTAAGCATAGAGGACGTAATAGCAAATTAAGAATACGGCAATTAAAATTTTGAATAATTTTAAAGGAACAAATGCAGCCGAAATTGCAAGCGTATAACTTAAGATAAGAAATTTAAAATCCCTTAAAAATAAATCCTGCGGTGCTAAAACTTCACTGCTTCTTAATTTCATTTTAGAAAAAAACAATATCGAAAAACCGACCAAAGACATAGCCAAAGTTGAAAGCAAAAATATAGAACCCAGAATTGCCCCTATACCTATTTCGGAACCTACTTGCACACTTGAGCCGGCTACATAGCCTCCAACAATTGCAACAAGAGGAACAATAGTTTCAGGAAGTGCAGTTCCTATTGCTGCAAAAACAGAACCCAAAGCACCTTCTCCAAGGTTTAAAATTTTTCCTAAATACTCAATCGCGTTCGTAAAAATAATGCAGCTATATACTATGACGCATAAAAGAAAAACTGTTAATAGCAAATGTAAAATTATATCCATTTAATCCTCATAAAACATCCAGTTTGCAAATTTGTTTGTATTCGCAGTATTTACAGCTATTTTCCAAATATGAAGGGTCGAATTTTAAATCTTCAATATTTTTATAAGTGTCTAAAATCAAATTTTCAATGTATTTTGTATCCTCATCCGTCAATTTTTTATAAATACTTTTTGCATGTTCTTGAACATAAATAAGCCCGACATCCGCCACCTGCAGATTTTTTAACTTTTCAAACGCATATTTGTAAAAGCAGAGCTGATTAAAATATTTTTCATACTCTGCGCCCGCACTTACCTTATTGGCACTTGGCGCTGTTCCTGTTTTATAATCATAAAGCGAATATGTACCGTCTTTATTTTTCTCA
>CAYYBA010000018.1:0-993 GCA_964470205.1 uncultured Gammaproteobacteria bacterium
GGCTCAAACGCCGCACGCAAAAAGAAAGAAACGGGTGGAGCACAAAGAAAGAAAAGACGTCGGCTTCTTGCCGCCTGTCAAATTTGCTTCACAAATTTGTCCGCTCCCTTCGCTTTGCTCCCGCTCGCAACGGCGGGTTATTGCGTTTACTTTAACAGAGGTATTAATTACTCTTGCAATAATCGGTGTTGTTGCGGCGCTTACAATTCCTGCGATTGTTAAAAATTACACCGAAACAGCCCTAAAATCCCAGCTTAAAAAATCCTATTCAACATTAAATCAGGCTTTTAATAATACGCTTTTTGAATTCGGAGGCACGATTGAATGCTACCATGGAAGCATTAGTGATGCTTCCACCGAATGCGCGGCATTTAGCCCCAGATTCCTTGAAAACTTAAGCGTTATAAAAACATGTCAAGGAGATACTGTTGCAAAAGGCTGTGCGCCAAAATATTCAAGCTACGGTACGGGAGGCTCAAGCGGACCCGACTGCACGACAGGTTTCACCGAAGCAACTGTTAGACACGGCAAGGACTGGATTTTGGCAGACGGCTCTATTGTTTTTCAAACAAGTTCCTGGTCAACCTGGATGTATGCCGTAGATATAAACGGAGTGAAGCCGCCTAACAGGCCGGGTTATGATGTTTTCGGATTTTTATTTTATAAAAATCAAGCGAAAAACGCATACGTTATAGGCGGCCACAGCTGCGTACCATACGAAGCCGGTGGCGGCTATTTGGGTGATGCCCTTAAAAAAGCTTATTCAAAATGACCTAAATATTCGCTTCGTTGGGAAGACTAATCGCCTTCCCAACTACAACTCATACACCTTAGTCCGCTTAAATAATCTTTTCTTTAATCGCTTTTACTGCAGCCTGAACTCTGTCATCCACGCATAACTTTTGTAAAATACTGCAAACGTGCGCTTTTGCGGTATGCACACTTACAATAAGTTCTTTTGCAATTTCTGTATTACTTTTTCCCATAACAAGA
>CAYYBA010000018.1:1003-19702 GCA_964470205.1 uncultured Gammaproteobacteria bacterium
TATTGGATTTTCCCATCACTAACAATTTTAAAACTTCAATTTCTCTTTCAGTCAATTGCCCTTTGGTTTGATTGGTTTCAGCAGATGTTATCAGATCTGCATTTTCCGGTTTGGGAAAAAGTTTTAGTGCAAGTTTTGCAACATTAGGATCAATATAGCAAGCGCCGTGAGAAACGTTTCTGATAACTTCCGACAATGTTTTAGGTTCGATATCTTTTAAACAATAGCCGCTTACCCCTGCGCCCAAAGCTGCTAAAACCTCTTCTTCTCTTTCATGTGATGTAAGCACAATAACCTTAATATCGGGATGGATTTCTTTCATTCTCATGGTTGTTTCAAGCCCGTTTATTCCCGGCAGGCCCAAATCCATTAAAATAACATCCGGCACCTGTTTCTTAACCAATTCCAATGCTTCTTCGCCTGAACCGGCCTCACCTATAACGTTGATGTGGTCGAATTCATTTAGGGTGTAACGTAATCCTACCCTTGTTAATTTATAATCCTCGACGATTATGATCCTTACAACTCCTGTT
Source organism: uncultured Gammaproteobacteria bacterium (assembly GCA_964470205.1). Taxonomy (GTDB): domain Bacteria; phylum Cyanobacteriota; class Vampirovibrionia; order Gastranaerophilales; family Gastranaerophilaceae; genus CAYYBA01. The sequence goes on from CAYYBA010000018.1 coordinate 1,537, forward strand.
GCCCTTAATGCTTGTACCATTACGTGTTCCCTTTCTATATAATAAGCTACAAGGTAATTATATTAAAGCCGATTGGGTTAGGAAATTGCCCGGGTGGCTATAATATATTTTCTATAAAAATTATATAAAAGTTATATATAGCTTTAAATTCTCAAAATATTTAGAAAATTTTTGATAAATAGTTTGGCATGCTTTTATGCAAAAGTTGGCATGCCCCAACTGCTGCAAAGGTTCTAAAAACTTTCAAATATTAAGAAATATTACATAAACCGAAATCGCCGAAAACATGTGCCCATGCATGTTTTGCCATGTTTTGAATATGCAACAAAATGTTTATTAAACAAAAAATTGTCATGGGTAAAAAAGTAAACTATAATCTAACCATGCTCTTTTTTGAAGAACATGTCAGACACAAAAATACAGGACAAAAAGTGTGACGTCTTTATTTGACAAGATTTCGCAAAATTTTACCAAAGTAAAAGCGGTAGTGGAACCTTACGGGGCAAGAATTATTGCAGTTACTAAATACTACGGCAAAGACGAAATGGTGGAAGCTTATAATTGCGGTGTAAGAGATTTTGGCGAAAGCAGGGCGATAGAGGCGGTTGAAAAAATCAATAGTTTAGAGGATAAAATTAAATCAAATTCAAGTTATCATTTTATCGGACATTTGCAAAAAAACAAAGTAAAAAAGGTAATTGGGGTTTTTGATTTTATTCATAGCGTAGATGATAAAGATTTGGCTTTGGAAATTTCAAAGGAAGCACAAAAAAAAGATGTTGTTCAAAAAATACTGATACAAGTAAACAATGCAAATGAGCAAAGAAAATTCGGGATTGCACCTTCACAGTTAAATAATCTTTTGAGTGAAATTCAAAAATACGACAACCTGGAAGTTGCGGGGCTTATGAATATAGCACCGTTAACAGGGGACAAACAGAAACTGAGAAAACTTTTTCACGATATGTACAAATTAAAAGAAGAATTTCATCTTAGGGAATTATCAATGGGTATGAGTTTGGATTTTCAAATAGCACTTGAAGAAGGTGCAACAATGATAAGGCTAGGTAGGATAATATTTGAATAAGGAGAGAAGAAATTGACAGGAGTATCAAACAAAATTAAATCGATTATTACTTTTTTAACATCACCGTTTGAAAGCGGCAGGGATGAAGATCCGTTTGGCGAGATGGCACAGGATTTTGAAGATGTGGAATATCCCACAGACAGAAACGCAGCTTTAGAACCTGCTTTTAAAATGCCCCGCGGCACAGATAGAAATTTGAAAGTTGTTCCTATGACAAACAAAAGTTACGAAGTTGTTGTTTTTGAGCCCAGGGCTTACAATGAATCTATTTCAATAGTAGAAGCTTTAAAAGAAAGAAAAACAGTAATTTTGAATCTTCAGCTGTTGGACAGAGAACAGTCTCAAAGAATAGTTGATTTTCTATGCGGCTGCACGCACGCATTAGACGGTAATCAAAGAAAAATTGGCGAATTTGTTTTCATCTTCACACCGTCTAACATTAATTTGACACAAGAGTTGGTAAATTCTAAACTTTCAGTTGATGCCCGTTGGAATCAACCGCAAACACTTTAGAAAACAGCCGCTCAAAAATATATCAGGGCATGGATGTCCTTGTCTGACCGTCTTTAAGGCGGGGTGGCTAAAATCATCCCTACGGAGAGATAGAGTTAACCTTAATAAAAAGGCTCCTTATACTTTTCAATTTCACTGCACGCGCAATAACGCGTGCAGTTCATTATGAGAATATTTAAAACCTTATACACATTCTTGACACAATATGCGTTTTTCAATAAAATTAATCTATGGCAATTACACCACAAGATTTATATATTAACATTCCGCCGAGTGTTCTGAGAAATAGAAAAGAAGTTTTCAGAACTCCGAAGAATGTTCATTTTTGGCACGCAATCGGGGATTATATTTTCGGCAAAATGATAAGAAACAGATTTTTTTCCCTGATGCTTAAAGGTAAAGGAAACACTGCGCTTCGCGATAAGCGCTTTGCCACAATATTTTATACCCCGCACTGCAACTGGTGGGACGGAATTTTGATGTATAACGTTTTAAGGCACGTTGTGCATGTTAAGAAATTTAGAGTTATGATTGAAGAAATGAACCGTTTTCCGCTTTTTCAATATGTAGGGGCGTACCCTATCAATAAAAAATCAGCCCAAACCGCAATGCAATCTTTAAAATACACAACAGAACGTGTACTAAACGACAATGAAGTGGGGCTTTTGCTTTTTCCTCAAGGGATTGTCCGCCCTCCGCATTTTCGTCCCGAAACTTTTCAAACAGGGCTTGCCTATATGACGCAAGAGGCGGTGAAAAAGTACGGCGGAATTAATTTACAGCCCACTGCCACTTACTACTGTTTTTTAAGAGAAGACAGGCCCGAAATTCTGGTGGAATTTGATAAACCTAAAGTTATCACAAAAGTTGATTCTACAAGACAAGAATTTACGGAACTGCTTCAAAAAGACTTTGAAAGTTTTTGCAACAACCAGCTTGCAAATGTTGCAAAAGCAAATTTTGAAGGATATGAATATATTTTTAGAGAAAAACCGCATTGGTGGAAAAAAATTGAAAAAAAATTAAGAAATGTGGGATTGAAGAGTAAATTTAAAATCAAGTAAAGGTGAAAATGACTAAATACGCAATAGGAATTGACTTAGGGGGCACAAAAATCCTTGCAGGGCTTGTTGATAAGGCAAGCGGCAGAGTGCTTTATGACATTAAGAATAAAACAAAAAAAATTAAGGGGAACGAAAAAATCCTTGAAGTAACTTTTGAAACCATAGAAGAGCTTCTGAGGGTTTCAAAAGTTAAAAAAAGCGATATTTCATCAATCGGCATAGGGCTTGCCGGGCAAGTAGACAGAAAACGCGGCATTTTAATATCGGGAATCAATTTAAAATGCAAGGACTTTGAAGTTAAAAAACTGGTTGAGAAGAAATTCGGCATAAAAACATATATAGGTAACGACGTTGAAGTCGCAGCATTGGGAGAATTAAAATTTGGTGCAGGCAAGGGTTATAAAGACATTGTCTGCATTTTTGTAGGTACCGGAATCGGTTCCTCAATTATAAAAGACGGCAAAATTCACCTTGGTGCTTCGGGTTGTGCCGGTGAAATAGGCCATATTATTGTAGATTTAAACGGACGTGCCTGTGCATGCGGTGCACACGGGTGTTTAGAAGCCTATGCAAGCCGCAGCGCTATTGAAGGAAGAATTTCAGGCGCTGTTAGAAAAGGCTTAAAAAGCGCTATTGTTGATATTGCGCCAAAACTTAATTCAATAAGTTCAAAACATATAAAACAATCGCTTGACGCCCATGATGAAGTTGTAACAAGGTGTGTGGGGGAAGCTATTGAATATTTGTCCGGCGGGATTGCTTCTGTTATGAACTTTTATAACCCTGAACTTATAATTTTAGGCGGCGGGTTAATACAAAGTGTAGATGAATTTTATTTAAATACGGTAAAAAAAGCACGCACCAAGGCATTGCAAACAGCAAGCGCCGGCACCCAATTTAAAAAAGCTCAATTGGGCGATTTTTCAGGTGTTATAGGCGCTGCATTTTTAGAAAGTGAGAGAGTATAATGAGCGAAATACGCCACAAATACGAAAAAGGCTTGAAATATAATATGCCTGACAGAAACGGATTTTTCGGAGAATTCGGCGGGGCATTCGTGCCTGATAATCTAAAACTTGTTCTAAAACAGCTTGAAGTTGATTTTGAAAAGGCCTGGGCAGACGATGAATTTTTAAACAGGGTGTACAGGGTTTTAACAACTGCATCTTGCCGCCCTACGCCTTTGTATTATGCGCAAGGGCTTACGAAATACTACGGCAACCGCGCAAGAATTTATTTAAAAAGAGAAGATTTAAACCACACAGGTTCGCACAAATTTAATAATGTTATGGGACAGGCACTTTTGGCACAAAAAATCGGCGCTAAAAACATTATAGCGGAAACCGGTGCAGGCCAGCATGGGGTAGCCGTGGCAACAGCGTGTGCGCTTTTAGGTATGAACTGTAAAATTTTTATGGGCGAAAATGATATAGCGCGCCAAAAATTAAATGTTGACAGAATGAAAATGCTCGGTGCTGAAGTTATAAGTATCTCGGACGGCCAGAAAACTTTAAAAGACGCAATAGATGCCGCTATTGATTATTGGCTTGAAAATTATGAAAATACTTTTTATATTTTAGGTTCTGTGGTGGGGCCGCACCCTTACCCTAAAATGGTGAGGTGTTTTCAGAGCATTGTAGGGGTTGAAGCTAAAGAGCAGATTATTAAAATTGAAGGGCGGCTGCCTGATTACGTTTTAGCCTGTGTTGGCGGCGGAAGCAATGCTATGGGAATATTTTACACGTTTATTGACGACCCTGAAGTTAAATTAATAGGTCTTGAAGCCGCAGGAGAAGGCATTGAGACGGGGAAACACGCTGCTGCAATCACTTGCGGAAAAAAGAAAATTTTACAAGGTACGATGCAATATGCAATTTTAGATGAGAAGGGCGAGGTTGCAAAATCTTACAGTATTTCTGCCGGTATTGACTACCCCGGCTGCGGGCCTGAACTTTGTTATCTAAAAGATACGGGACGAGTTGAATTTCAAGTTGTGACAGATGCTCAAGCCATAAGGGCATTCGGGCTTTTATCAAGAATAGAAGGTATTGTGCCCGCCATTGAATCGGCTCATGCAGTAGCTTATTTAGATAAGTTAATGCCTACAACCAAGCCCAACCAAATTGTTGTGGTCAATTTGTCCGGACGCGGAGATAAGGATGGAGAGCGCCTTATGCAATATTTTGAGAATAAAGGCGTTGAAAAAGAAATAAAAACTTTTATAAACAAAGACGGAGAGGAATTTGTCCGCTATTTTGACTGATTTTAAAAACCGTGAAATAGAAAGGTTTTTAAAACAATTTAAAACAAATTTTATATCAATTTCGGGGCTAAATAACCCGCTAAGGCTGCTTTTGCTAAAATCAGTATTAAATTCAGGTGCAAAAGCTATGTTTGTCGTACAAAATGAGCAGAGTGCACTTAAATTTCAAAATGATTTTAAGAGTATGTTTAATGTTGCGGCAGAGGTTTTTCCGTATCAGGAAATAAATTTTTATGAAGATATTTCACCTAATTATGCTATTTATCAAGAACAGGTGGAAATTCTAACAGGCGAAAAACCTTTAATAATAGCACCCGTGCGCTCTTTAATGGAGAAATTTCCCGCAAAAAAATTCTATTGTGACAATTCAGTTTTGATTAAAAAAGGTTATGAAATTGATTATAACAGTATAATTAAAAAACTTGTAAAATTCGGCTACAAAAGGGTTACAACCGCAGTTGATGTGGGTGAATTTTGCGTAAGAGGCGATATCATTGATATTTTTACGCTTGCCCAAAACCCTGTCAGAATAGAGCTTTTTGGGGATAGCGTTGAAGATATCCGCTATTTTAACCCAAACACGCAAAAAAGCTTCCAAAAGGCAGAAAGTATAACCATTTTCCCGCTTTATAAATTTATTCTGGAAAATAAAAATATTAAAGCGTTTGAAAAATTAAATTTTAAAAATAAAGAACTGCACGCCGAAATTGTTGAAAAACTCAATGAAAACAAATATTTTGAAGGTATTGAATACTATCAGAGCTACTTTAACCCTGATTTAGCGAGTGTTTTTGACCATTTTTCAGATTATGTCTGGATTTTTGACGAAACATCGCAAATTCAGGGCAGGTACGAAATTTTTGATAACGATTTTACAAAAAGCCTTGAAGAAACAGAAAAATCAGAATTAAAACTTCCTCTAAAAACCCCAAGCCACACTGCTTACGGCGAATTCCTGCATAGCCTTAAAAAACTTAAAGTAATAGGCTTTGACAATTTTATAACACAAGAGGATGCGACTTTAACATTTGACACATCTGTTGCCCCTATTTTCTGCGCGGATATTGAAAAAATAGCAGCGTATATTAAAAAATCGCTCAATGAAGGGTATAGAATATTTATCTGCACAAATTATAAAAAAAGGCTTGAAGAGATTTTAGGCGAATTTGAAATTTTTTCTTCTTCTGTTGAAATTTTGCCTGCTTTGGCTTTTGGCGGCGGAGTTTTAGAAAATGAGAAATTTATATTTTTAACTGATAAAGAACTTTTTAACAAGCATTCAAAAGATGTAACAGTCCGTAAATACTTGAAAAACAAGCAATCTCAAGATTATATAGATTCCATAAATGATATTTCGCAAGGTGAATATGTTGTGCACAGCGTGCACGGTATAGGGATTTACCGCGGTTTGACCAAAAAAGAGCTTGACGGAAACCTTAAGGATTATCTGGAGATTGAATTTTTAGGCGGCGATAAGCTTTTTATGCCGGCGGAGCAGGTGAATTTGCTTTTCCGCTACCGCGGTGCAGGGACAGAGGCCAAACCCAGATTATCAAAAATGGGCGGTATGGCATGGGAGAATATAAAAAACCGTGCCAAAAAGGAAGTTGAAGAAGTTGCAAAAGACCTGCTTATTTTGTATGCCGAGCGCGAAATGGCCACAGGCATTGCCTTTGACCCTGATACAACCTGGCAGTTTGAAATGGAAGATGCCTTTGAATTCTCAGAAACCGAAGATCAAATGAAAGCCATAATTGATACAAAAGCCGATATGGAAGCTTCAAAACCAATGGACAGGCTGATTTGTGCCGATGTTGGTTTTGGCAAAACAGAGGTTGCCATGCGCGCAATGTTTAAAGCGGTGATGTCCGGCAAACAAGCTGCAATGGTTGTCCCTACAACAATTTTGGCACTTCAACATTTTGAAACAGTGCAGGAGCGCTTTAAGCCGTTTTCCGTTGAAATTGATTTATTATCGCGTTTTCGCTCTAAAAAAGAACAAAAAGAAACGCTTGAAAGGTTAAAAAACGGCAGGTGCGATATTGTTATAGGCACCCACAGGCTTCTGCAGAACGATATAGCGTTTAAAGATTTAGGGCTGCTTGTGATAGATGAAGAACACCGTTTTGGTGTTCGCCACAAGGAAAAACTTAAACAATTGCGCAAAAACATAGATATATTAACCTTATCGGCAACCCCAATTCCAAGAACCCTTAATATGGCTTTATCAGGCCTGAAAGATATGTCACTAATCAACACTCCGCCCAAAAACCGCCTTCCCATCAAAACTTATGCAGGGGAGTTTAATGAAAAATATGTTAAAAGTGCCATAAATACCGAAATACAAAGGGATGGGCAGGTTTTTTACCTGTATAACCGTATAGAGAGTATTTATAGCTTTCGCGATAAGCTTCAAAAGCTTGTGCCTAATGCTTCTATTGCAATAGCGCATGGGCAAATGAGGGAAGGAGAACTTGAGCGCGTTATGTGCGAATTTGCACAGAAAAAATACGACATACTTTTGTGCACAACAATTATTGAATCCGGCCTTGACCTTCCCAATACAAATACAATAATAATACACGATTGCGACCGCTTCGGGCTTGCACAGCTTTATCAATTAAGGGGAAGAGTCGGGAGATCAGACCGCCAAGCCTACTGTTATTGCTTTTATAAGCAATCAAAAGAGTTAACTCCTGAAGCTTACAAAAGATTGAATGCCATAAAAGACTTTACGGTTTTGGGAAGCGGATATCATATAGCGCTAAAAGATATTGAAATAAGGGGTGTGGGGAATATTTTAGGTTCAAAACAGCACGGGCATATGGTTAGCGTTGGTTTTGACACTTATTGTAATTTATTGGAAGAATGTATAAATGAGCTCCAATCAAAAGAGCCGCCTAAAAAAACGGTTATTACAACAATTGACCTTAATGTAACGGCATTTATCCCGGATGAATGGGTGGGGTCAGTTGAGCAGAAAATATTGGAATACAAGCGTTTAAGCGATGTTAAAACTTTGGATGAACTGGAAAATATGGCTCTAAGCCTTAAAGACAGGTTTTCAAAATTGCCGCAAAGTGTAGAAAACCTTATAAAACTTATAAAATTAAGACTTCTGGCAAATTCATGCTCTACTACATTAATTCGCGAAGCTGGCGATACCATAAGGGTTTACACCCCATTCACACTTAAGGAATGGTTAATAATTCGCAATACTTTAAGTGAAAATGTTAAAAAATATATAACTTTCCAAAACGCCCCAAAAGCTTTGACAGAAACACACGGCATTCTTTTGGTAAACAAAAGTAACAAAAATTTTGACGAAATATTTAACATATTGGGTGATTTGTTTTATCATGTTTCCAAGGTAATATTAGATTTTAATCAAAAAATTAATAAGAAGGAGTAAAATTATGAAGTTTACAAAAATTTTCGCAACTTTGACACTTTCTTTAGCGTTGGTATGCGGCTGTACAACAGGTAAAGGCATTATCAGCGTTAATGATGAAGTCATAACGCAAGGGCAGTATGACCAGGCCTACAATAAGATTATTCAAAGCCCCCAATTTTCACTTTTGGGCGAAGATGCCAAAGACCCAAACAGCCTTATTGCACTTATGGCAAAAGACAGAGTTGTGAATGAACTTATCGTAAAAACACTTTTAGAACAAGAAATTAAAAAACGCGGCATTGAAGTTACAGAAAAAGAAGTTGTCGCTAAAAGGGCTGAAATTATTGAATCTGTGGGCGGAGAAGACAGATTTAAAGAGTTGCTTAAACAAAATGATGTTAGTGAAAGCGATTTAACAAAAGATTTGACTGAAGAAATTAAAATTAACAAGTTAGTTGAAACAGTATCTCCTGTTCAAATCACTGATAAAGATGTTAAGAGCTTTTATGACAAGAATAAAGCCAAATTCAATTATCCTGACAGGGTGCGCGCAATGCATATTCTAATTGAAGCAGACCCTAATGCGATAAGACAAGAAGTTGCAGATTCCGATAAATCAGGCAAAATGACAACTCAAGAAATAGATGCCAAAGTTAAAGCCAAGCTTGAAGAAAAACTTGCACAGGCAAAAGAACTCAGAGAAAAAGCAGTTAAGAATATTGGAGATTTCTCTAAATTGGCTAAAGAATATTCTCAAGACCCGGGTTCTAAAAACAGAGGCGGAGATTTAGGCTTCTTTGCAAAAGGGCAGATGGTAAAACCCTTTGAAGAGGTTGCCTTCAAAATTCAGCCGAATACCGTTTCAGAAGTTGTGCAAACACCTTACGGTTACCATATTATTGTTGTAACAGACAGGGCAAAAGCCGGCTTAGCGCCTTTTGACAGTGTAAAATCCGAGATTAAAGCTTATTTGGAACAAACCCAAAAAGTTACTGCTTTACAAAAACTGTTTGACGGTTTAAAAGCACAGGCAAAAATTGTTTACATTGATGAGAGCTACAGTCCTGAAAAAATCCAGGCGGCTTTAAAAGAGAAAATTAAAATTCAGCAAAAAGACGGTACTACAAGACCTGTTCAATAAATAAACAAAAAGAGGGCTTAAAGCCCTCTTTTTTATATTGCCAAAACGCGAAAATTGCAAAAGAGCTGTTTTTATTGTAAAATTTTTTTATGAATGAAAGTTATTTACCGTTTTTTAGAAAATACCGTCCGCAGTCTTTCAAAGATATTATCGGGCAAGAAGGTTTGGTTAAAACACTTACAAGTGCTATTGAACTTAACCGCATAGCGCATGCCTATCTTTTTTGCGGGCCCAGGGGAACAGGCAAAACTTCAAGCGCCAGAATTCTCGCAAAATCGCTTAACTGTGCGAACGCCCCCACACTTGAACCTTGCCAGAAATGCCCGAGCTGTTTGGATATAACAAACGCTAACGGTGTTGATGTTATTGAAATAGACGCTGCCACAAACAGGGGCATTGACGATGCCAAAATCTTAATTGAGCAAACGCAGTACGCGGCAATGAGCGGTAAGTATAAAATTTTTATTATAGATGAAGTTCATATGCTCACAACTCCTGCATTTAACGCGCTTTTAAAGACTTTAGAAGAGCCGCCCAAGAATGTGATTTTCATCCTTGCAACAACAGAGCCGCACAAGGTATTAGAAACCATTGTAAGCCGTTGCCAGAGGTTTGATTTCAGGCGCATTACGTCTGATGATATTGTAGGAAAACTGCGCGAAATTTCAAATTTAGAAAAAATTAAAATAACGGATGAAGCGCTGTACACAATAGCAAACAATGTTTCAGGCGGGCTTAGGGATTCTTTGGCGCTTTTGGATCAGGTGAGCATTTTCGGGCTTCAAAATGAAATTACAAAAGATGTGATTGAAAATTTGATAGGGAAAATTACTTTTGATACACTTTTAAATTTAGTTAAAGATATTTCTTCTTTTAATATATCAAAATCTTTTTCGGATATTGAAGAAATCTACAAAAAAGGAAATGAGCCCAGGAACTTAACCGAAAACCTTGTTGAATTTTTGAGAAATGCAATGATTGTAATGGATGACAGCGAAAGCGCTTTGAAATTTATTAATTTGAATGCATACGAGGCGCAGGAAATTAAAAATGCGAAGCTGCAAAAATCTTTGCTTGCAAAATTTTTAAGTAAAATTCTTGAATTTTATCCTGAAGTTAAAAACGCTGCAAATCCTTATTTATGGGTGGAATTAATGGTATTGCAGCTGTGCAATATTAATGAAGAAGCGCTAAAACCGCAAGCACAAGAACCTTTTATAAAGCCTGAAATTGAAACGCCCAAAAAAAGCGAAGCAAAAATTATTGAAAAGCCAAAACCTGTTGAAGAACCAAAAACAGTTGAAGAGACAAAATCGGCTCAAGCGCCTAAAGCTGAAATTTTAGAGGCTGAAGTGCCCAAAATTGAAATCCCAAAACCTGAAGCGCCTAAAACTGAAGCTGCGCAAATTAAAGTTTCGAATATTGAAACGCAAAAAGAAGAAACGCCAAAAATTGAAGAACAAAAAGAAGAAACTCCCCAAGACGGTCTAAGCACAAGCGCACAAGAGGCTTGGAGCAGAATTGTTAATTCCATTGAAACAATTCCGGCCAGATGTTTTTTCTCTGGCGTTGCAAAACTTGTTGATATGGATGAAACATCAATAACACTGGGCTTTTTAAACCAAAATCTTCTTTCTCAGGCAAAAAGCGATTTAAAGGCAAAACCTCTTGACAGTGCAATTAAAAATGTTTTTGAGAACGGATTAAATGTTCATTGCATTCAAATTACAAAAGATACGCCGGTTTTTGAAGCAAAAGTTCAAGCGGCTTCATCCAATACTCCAAAAACTTATTCTAAGCCAACTGTAGAGCAAGTTGAAAGTAACGAATTTACAGACGAACAAGAACCGAAGCAAGAAGAAAAACAAGTATTTTCGCGCGTTTACACGGCAAAAACAAAAGAAATGGTTGAAAGTTTCAGCGGTAAAGTTATAGACTAATTAAATCAAATATTGCACAAATTCATATAGTGTGTGCAGTTTATTTTCGTCATCTTTAATTGTTGCAATTCTTTTAACAAGTTTTTTGTAAAGTTCGGCACTTTTTTCAACGGTAGAAAACCTGAAAAGCTCTTGCGGCTCAACATCCAGCACTTCAATGATTTTTTCCAAAGTTCTGGGCTGTAAAAAATTTGTGCCTGTTTCAATGTAACTTAAAGAAGAAGTCGCAATACCTATTAGTTCTGCAAATTTTTCCTGGCTGTAGCCTTTTGCTTTTCTTAATTTTGCTATTCTTTGTCCTAACTGTTTTTTAATGTTCATGACACTGCCTTTATTTTTTATACTATCTTTTATCTTGAAATAAAATAATAACCTATTAACTGTTGACACTTAAGCTGATATATGATAATATGATAATATATTTAAAGTAAGGAGAAAGAAATATGGAGCACAGAGCGTTTACTTTGGCGGAAGTTTTAATTACACTTGCTATAATCGGCGTTGTTGCAGCGCTTACAATTCCTGTTGTCGTTAAAAATTACAAAGACCAGCAAGCTGTGGTAAAGCTTAAAAAAGCTTACAGCACATTATCAAACACCACAAATTTAATAATATCTCAGGAAGGTGCGGTTAAAAACTGGAATACTTCAACACAAAATGTTTATAATCTTTACAAAAAGAATTTAAAGGTTTCAAAAGATTGCGGCCCAAACCCGGGCTGTATGCCGCAAACACCTTATAAATATCTATATAAGATAAATTCTTCAGGGAATTGGGATACGGAAACAGCCCGCTACAAAATGGTTTTGGCGGATGGAGCACAATTTTCAATATCGGATTTCGACGCTTTATGCGAAACTGATAACCGCACAAACAATGGGTCAAACAACACCTGTGCAAGCTTTACTTTTGATATAAACGGCACAAAACCCCCGAATGAAGTGGGGCGTGATTTATTTTTGTTTGTGCTTCAAGAAAACGGGCTCAAGCCTGCAGGGTGTGATATTGGAGGCCTGTGTCAAAAAGGTTATGCCGGCTATGCCTGCGCCTGCAAGGTTATTAGAGAAAATAAAATAAATTATTAATTGGACTAAATTTTTTTTTGTTATATAATAGACCTACTATGGTAAGTAATGTTGCAAGCTTTAAAGAAACAAAAACCCATGAGGTCACGGTTGACGTTGTTATTATGACTATTGTTGAAAATGCCCTAAAAGTTCTTTTGGTTAAGCGTGTAAATGAACCGTTTAAAGGGCGCTGGTCAATCCCCGGCGGTTTTATCAGATTATCTGAGAATCTCGACAGCGCGGCTTTAAGGATTTTAAAAGAAAAAACAAACGTTCAAAACATTTATTTAGAGCAGCTTTACACGTTCGGCGATCCCCTGCGTTACCCCAATTCAAGGGTTATAACATGCGCTTACTTTGCGCTCATTCGCGAGGAAGATATCGAACTTCATATTTCAAATAAAAAGGAAGTATCGGAAGTTCAATGGCACAGAGTTGATAAATTGCCGCCTCTGGCGTTTGACCATAAAGAGATTATTGAATATGCCCTCAAAAGAACGCGCGAGCGCCTTGAACTGTGCCCCATTGCGTTTCAGCTTCTGCCCAAAAAATTTACTTTAACCGAACTGCAAATTTCTTATGAATTGATTTTAAAGAAAAAATTGGATAAAAGAAATTTCAGAAAAAAAATGCTTTCACAAAATATTTTGATAGAATTAAACGAATTCACTAAAACCGGTTCAAAACGCCCGGCACAGCTGTATTCTTTTGACAGCATTACTCTTGATTCAAAGCGCGGACACTTTTTCTCCTAATTGCTAAATGCCCACCTTATCATATCCGTAAACTTTTTGCCGCCTGTCTGCACCATATGCATACCGCACGTTTTATCCGTTAAATAAATTTTATTTTGATTATCATAATATATATCCATTGCAAAAATGTCATAACCCCATTTGTTAGGCTTTTTTGCCCCGTTTATGTCAATTGCAAACATTGGATACCCGCTATATGTGAACATAACCATACCGTCAGCGTTTATCCAGGCAGGGTTAGTGTTTCTTATATAATTTTGGCTGTAACCGTTCGTAGCACAGGAATCCGAAAGCTGAGGGTATTCAACTTCTATACACCCGTTTTCAAAAGCTTTGTTGGGGCAAAATTTTGATATTTTTAAATTTTTTCTAAACGCAGCATAAAATTCACTGCACCCGCTTACGGTATAACCACCCGTTTCAGCCGCGCCAGTTGTATCTATATAACATTTTGGCATACCGCCCAAATCAAACTGTGTTTTTTGAAAGGCCACACTTATTGTGTTGTACGCTTTTTTGAACTGGGCTTTTAGTTGGTGGTCTTGAATTTTTCGCATAACCACGGGGATTGTTAAAGCCGCAACAACGCCTATTATTGCAAGGGTTATAAGCACTTCTGCGAGTGTAAATCCCTTTTGCTTCATATGCTCTTTTTCCTGTATTTAATATTCTTTATACTATATATTAATCATAATAGCATATTGTAAAGGCTAAATCAAGCATATATAATTTTATGTTATGGATAAATCATCTGAATTATCAAAGAAATTTGGAATGAAAGTGCGCCTGGAACGTATTAAAAGAGGCCTTTCGCAGGAAAAACTGGCAGAATTAGCGAATTTAAGCTACACTACAATAAGCGCAATTGAGCGCAGCGAAAATTCCCCCACTATTGAAACGGTCCGCTTAATTTCAGAAGCTTTTGAAATTCCCATACATGAAATGTTTAACTTTAATTATTAATTTGAACGCTTTAAGATGTCCGTCATTGAAAGCTCTTTTTTTGTTGCGGGCTTTTTGGGATTGCTATAAGACGGTGTTGAGCCGCTTTTAACTTGTGCAAGGCCTATCAGGGAATCGTACTTGTTTTCAAAACCCAAGATACCTTTAAAGAAATGCAATATTCCGCTCATTTTGTTCTCCTATACCTGTTATTATTTAATTATATTATACGCCGATTTTTAATTTGCTTGTCCTATATTCTGCCTATTTTTTTCTGAAAAAACTGTCGGTTGTGCTATATTTAATTTATATGAATAAGTATAATGAAAATCAAAATATTAGCAATATGGCCTACGCTTTGGCGGGGAAAGAATTCCCCGACAGCGAAATTTTTGATATTTTAAAAAAGAACAATGAAGATATAAAACCTGTAGCACTATTAAACCTGAGAGAGCTTCAAAGTCAGAAAGAAACAGATTTGTTGGTATATCATCTTACAAACCACGATGGCAGAGTAAGGGAAGCTGCGGCATTTAAGCTTTTGGAACTGAAGCCTTGTTTTGATATTGACCCTGAAATTTTAATTGCAGCACTTTTAGATGTTAACCCCAATGTTTGCAGGTGTATTGTGGAATTCTTAGAATATTACAAGAGTGACATAAAAGAGAGAATCATAAACAGAATAAAAAATATTTTGGATGAAATTGCTCAAAAATATTCAAAAACAGCGCCGAAATTTATGGGAAACAGGGAGAAATCCAAAAAAGACCACGTTTTTAACAAAAAAATATTTAATTTATACTGGTGTTTGGAAGGGCTTTGCACTGTTTTGGGCGATACAATCGATAATGAAATTATTGAAATTTTAAATGTTTGCGGCGTATTTCACGACTATACAATAAGAGAAAAAACCGCTCAAATACTTGCAAAAATTAAAAACCCGCCTTGTGAGCTTATTGATAAATTAAAAAATGATGATAATTTTTATGTAAGAAGCAAGTTCGACAAAACACAAAACAAGGAGTTTTGATAAACTAAATGAACCGTTCCGCTTTTTGGCTCCTGGCAAATTTGTGAGACAAATTTGTCCGCTCGGTCGTTTCACTAGCCTTGTTCTCAATTTTCAAGCATAAAGCCACGTTTCAAGTGCAACTTGTATGAGAAAATTGAGCCTCCTGCAAAAACTTACCCCCGGCAAGTTTTTGTGGAGTCCTTGTCGCCATCGTCGTGCTACGTTGCCGCCTGCTCCCGCAGCCGTCAACATCTGCATCGGCTACCGCTTCTTTTACCATGGGTAGTCATCCCTAATCTGCCACCCGTCTTTCATAATTAAAGCCGCACACCTGTACCCTGCGCTGCCGCAATTTTCAATTAATTGCTCACGCGTGTGCGTATAAGCGTAAGGTAAAAATTTGCCGTTATGCTTGCCGTTGGCATAAGGGTAATAAATAAAATAAGTAAAATAAAAAACGTCCCGCCCCCAGACATTTGGCGGCTTTGCACCATTTATATCAACATAAATGTCGGCTTGTTTTTGCGTGTTGCCATCTTCATTTATATAATTTTGAGAATTGACAGCTATAAGAGTGCCGTCTGTTAATATAAATCTTTCAATAACAGAACTCAACCCCATTGTACTCCCATTGGGCGATTTCATGGTAAAAGCGCACTCTTTTTGCGTGTTAAACCCGCAGTCTTTTTGAACTTTTAAATAAGGCATCAAGTATGTTTTTGCGAAATGCTCCGACCCTTTCATTGATGTATCAGGAACACTATCAGTGCTGTTGTACACAACCCATCCTTCAACAGGTCCGTTATTTGCTATTGCGAGATTCGTGGTGTTGGATAATGTTGAATAAGCCTTTTTTAATTGCACAACCGTCTGCTGTTTTTGATAATTGTGCACAACAGAAGGAATTGTAAGCGCCGCTACAACCCCTATTATTGCAAGCGTTATGAGAACTTCGGCAAGCGTAAAACCATATTTTCTCATTTATTCTCCTTCTCAAACACATTATAGCTTTTTAGCGTAAATTTTGCAATTTTTGAATCTTAACAATACAGTATTTGATATAAACTTTACAAAATTTGTCAATTATGAAGTTTATGGTAAAATGAAACAACAACCTATAAAACGACTTTTAAAAGGAAAACAACATGATATCAACAAATGACTTAAAAACAGGCTTAACAATTAAAATCGATAACGGGCTTTGGGCGGTAATTGAGTTTTTGCATGTAAAACCCGGCAAGGGTTCCGCGTTTGTGCGCACTAAACTCAAAAACGTTGAAACAGGCCAGGTGGTTGAAAAAACATTCAGAGCCGGTGAGAAGGTTGAGCGTGCAATACTTGACAGGCGTGAAATGCAGTATTTATATAAAGAAGGCAATGACTACGTTATGATGGATACCCAAACCTATGAGCAGCTTCCTATCCCTGAAAGTTCAATAGGCGACGGACTTAAATATTTGAAGGAAAATATGAATGTTCAAATTTTAATACATGATGGCAAAGTTAAAGGTGTAGATTTACCCAACCACGTTGAACTTACGGTTGTAGATACAGCACCCAATGAAAAAGGCAACACCTCAAGTTCGGGCACAAAACCTGCAACCTTAGAAGGCGGTGCGGTTGTTAACGTTCCGTTCTTTATCATTACCGGCAACGTGATAAGAGTTGACACAAGAACAAATGAGTATTTAGACAGAGTATAGGATATTGATATGAGTTTTGATAATTTAGAGTATTTAAAAAAGCTTGCAAAGATTTTAAATGAAAATTCTTTGAGTGAAATAAGCGTAAAAGAAGGCGAAAAAGCCATTACGATTAAAAAAGAAGCAGTACAAGTGCAAGCTGTAGCGCCTGCGGCACCTCAGGTTTCTACATCAAAAGAAGAAAAAACCCAAAGTGCGGAAATATCATCCAAAAGAACCCCTATAGTATCTCCTATGGTGGGTTCTTTTTACGCAGCACCTGCACCGGGCGAAAAGCCTTTTGTAAGGGTTGGCGATAATGTCGCAGCAGGGCAGGTTGTATGCATAGTTGAAGCTATGAAACTTATGAATGAAATAGAAGCGGAAGTTAGCGGAAAAGTTGTTGAAATTTGTGTTGAAGACGGTCAAAGCGTTGAATACGGACAAGTTTTAATGTATGTAGAGTAGTAAAATTATGATAAAAAAAATTCTAATCGCAAACCGTGGCGAAATTGCAGTCAGAATAATAAGAGCCTGCAGAGAGTTGCAAATTCAAACAGTTGCAGTGTATTCACAGGCGGACAGCGAAAGTTTACACGTATCTTATGCGGATGAAGCCTATTGTATAGGGCCGAATGAAAGTTCAAAAAGTTATTTAAACATCCCTTCTATAATTTCTGTAGCTTTAACCTCGGGTGCTGATGCCATTCATCCCGGTTACGGGTTTATGTCGGAACGTGCCGATTTTGTTGAAATATGCGAAGCGCATAACATTAAATTTATAGGTCCGAGCGCGCAATCCATGAAACTTTTGGGTGATAAAGCTACAGCCAGGCGCGTTATGCAGGAAAATAAAGTTCCCGTAACACCCGGTATTGATATTGTTAAAGATGTTAAAGAAATTAAAGATTTTGCAAAAAAAGTCGGCTATCCTGTTATTATAAAGGCAACGGCAGGCGGCGGCGGCAAGGGCATGAGGATAGTGCACAAGGAAGATGAAGCGGCGGATGCCTTTAATTTGTGCCAGCTTGAGGCCCAAAAGGGTTTTGGGAATAAAGATGTTTATTGCGAAAAATATTTAGTAAATCCACGCCATGTCGAGGTGCAGGTTTTAGCCGATAAATACGGCAATGTCATACATCTGGGCGAAAGAGACTGCTCAATTCAAAGGCGGCATCAAAAGCTTATAGAAGAAGCGCCAAGCCCGCGGGTTGATGAGAGACTGCGCAGAAAAATGGGGCAGGCCGCGGTTAATGCGGTTAAGGCAACAAACTACGAAAATGCCGGCACTGTTGAATTTTTGCTT
>CAYYBA010000019.1:0-1596 GCA_964470205.1 uncultured Gammaproteobacteria bacterium
GAAAACGGGCCTATAGAATCCGCAAATTTACAAAATAGCACTCAACTTACAAACACTTACTTTAAACCTTATTTTAAAGTTTTAAAAGATTGCGGAGTTGGCATTGTAGATAATTGCTATAATGTTACGGTTAAAAATACCGCAAATAACGCTGATTTCACTGTATCCAGATCTACTACACTATATCATCTGATATTAGCAGACGGCATGGTTATGAGTTTTAATAATGAAAACGGATGTACCAGAAACGAGTCAAAAGCAGGAGTAGCAGACAAGATGCTCTCAAACATTTGCGGTTATGTGTATATTGATATAAATGGTGCAACAAAACCAAACAGGGCAGGAGTTGATGTATTCGCATTTTGGATTACAAAATACGGAGTTGTACCTTTCGGCGGGCCAAACGATAAGTGGAGCTCTTCAACCTATTGTAATCCAACAACTGCCACTCCTGGTAATGGTGAAGGTTGCGCTGCTTGGGTTATTGCAAAAGAGAATATGGATTATTTGCACAAAGACATAAGCTGGTAAGTTGTCTAAAAATTCTCTGCGCTAGGGAACGGTTTCGCCCTGTCTGTCAATGCTCCACACATTGACATCACGGGCTCACACACCTTATGCTCGCTTAGAAATTTTAAGGCAAAACAAATTGCCTAAAAATTTCTTGCGCTAAGTTACTTGTATTTTAACGTATATTATATTATAATAACCCCATTAGTTAACAGGAGATTAAATTGGAAGCAGACCTGTGGTTATTTGTTAATTTAATCATAATAGCACTCTTACTTTTTTCAAACGGGTTTTTTGTAGCATCGGAATTTGCGCTCGTTTCCGTGCGAAAAACGCGGCTGCAGCAGCTTGCAAACGAAGGCAGCAAAGACGCTAAATTTGCAATCGATTCAACAGATCACATTGATCGCTCCATTGCCGCCGTTCAATTAGGTATTACAATATCTTCAATCGGTTTGGGTTGGGTTGGCGAAGCAACTCTTGTCGGGCTTATTGAACCTATTTTTTATTTTCTGCCCCAAAAAATTCAAGCTTTTGCAACGCATTCTCTGGCAGTTACAATAGCCTTCTCCTTAATAACACTTTTGCATGTGGTTATAGGCGAATTAATGCCAAAATCCATTGCCCTGCAGAACCCTGAGAAAACAGCTTTAATTATTGCAAAACCAATGTATGCGATTGTCAGAATTTTTAAACCTTTTATTTGGATTTTAAACGGTTTGGGCAACTTTTTATTGTCTTTAATGCATGTTCCGCCTGCCGGTTCAACCCATTTGGTGTGTTCTGCGGAAGAACTTGACATGTTGATTGACGAATCGCACAAAGAGGGCGTTTTAAACGATACAGAAAAAGAAATTTTGCAAAACGTGTTTAAATTTTCAGATACTTTGGCTAAAGAAATCATGGTGCCGCGCCCGGATGTTTTGGCGCTTGATGTCAACTTAACGCATGACGAGCTTGCAAAAATTGTTTTGGAAAGCCAATATACGCGCTACCCTGTTTATGAAGAAGATTTAGACCATATTATAGGCATTTTGCATGTAAAAGATATTTACCCTTTAATTTATGCCGATAAAACAATTGATT
>CAYYBA010000019.1:1606-19476 GCA_964470205.1 uncultured Gammaproteobacteria bacterium
CCGGAAACCATGACCATTGATAACGTAATGCTTGAATTTAAGCAAAAGAAAAGCCAGATTGCCGTTGTTATAGATGAATTCGGGTGCGTTTCGGGCATTGTTACGTTGGAAGATATTTTGGAAGAAATTTTTGGAGACGTGCAGGATGAATTCGATGAAGAAGAAGCCGATATCCGCCAAATTTATGAAGATGAATATATTGCAAACGCTATGATGAGAATTGACGAATTTAACGAATATTTCAACACACAATTTGAAGATGAAGATAACGAAACAATAGGCGGGTTTGTGGTAAAACATTTGGGCCATATCGCAAATGACAATGAGAACGTTAATATTGCAAACTTTAATTTTAAAGTTCTGGCAATGGACGGCGCCAGGATTGTAAAATTAAAAATTAAAAAAACTTCTGAAAAAGAAGATAGCGTTATTGAAGAATAAAAAAAAAGGAGAGAACTATGAAAAAAATTTTATCTTTGGCTGCCCTTTTAATTCTGGCAGGAACACTTTGTGCAAGTGCCGAAACAACTTACGGCATTATCTACAAAGACGCAACAGAGCCGGGCAACGGTTATACGCTTGCATCATGTAATAAAGTTGGCCAGGCTGTTTGCACAAGCTATTTTGGGCTTGTTGCAGTGGGAGATTGTTCAGTTACAGCCGCTGCAAAGAAGGGCGGAATTAAGAATTTGTCGTATTACGACCAGCATACAAAAAATATTTTAGGCTTTAAAAAAGTAACAATAAAAGCTTACGGCAACTAAACGGCATTTTTTATGATTTAAAGCGGTGTGCTTTTGCCAACACCGCTTTTTTAATTCAATAAATATACAAAATTATAAATGCTTTGAATTTTTTCCCGAGTTGATGTTTCAAGAACATTATAAATATATTTTTTCAAATCTTCTGTGTCTTTTAGATTGTGGTTTATAAATAAATCCGCAATTTGAACCTCGAGCGCATCTGCAATTTTTTCTAATGTTTCAACAAGCGGAAAGGTTTGTCCGTTTTCTATGCGCAGCAAGGATTTCGGGTTTATTCCCACAAGTTCTGACAAGTGTTCTTGTGTCCAATGTTTTTGCTTGCGCAATTCTTTTATTTTTTTGCCTAACAGTTTTTTTGTTTCGCCCATTTTTTTCCCTTTGGTGCTATTTTATAATATTTGACACACCGTATTAATGTATTAACATATGATTTAATTTAATAAAAGTTACTTGACATGTCCTATATAATAATATAGAATGTAACAATATATTAAAAAAGTAACATGGGAAGGCTGTATATGGAGTGTATGAAAATTGAAAAAGGCTTTACTCTTGCAGAAGTATTGATAACACTTGCAATAATCGGCATTGTTGCGGCACTTACAATCCCCTCTGTTATAAGGAATTATCAAGAACAACAGTATAAAGCGGCATTCAGAAAAGCTTACCGCGAAGCAACACAAGCATGGAATATGGCAATAGCACAAAACCCCGGTGTTTTTACAGGAAAAGGCGGCTGGAGCTGCACCTGGCCTGACGGCACAACAGTTGATTATAACGTCAAAGACGCAAGAGCTGACGTTTTAAAAGCACAGATGAAAGTTATAAAAAGCTGCCCCAACCAAAACGGCTGCTGGCCTTTGACCTATGAACGTTACGGCGAAATACCCTTTAACGAATCATACAAACAATTTTTCTGGATAACAGCTGACGGTGTATGCTGGAGCGTACCGTGGTATACACTTGATGTGTCGCACCTTGTAGTTGACACAAATTGTGAAAAAGGCCCTAACAAAATAGGTAAAGATATTTTCTCATTTTTACTGGGTACGGACGGAGTTGTATATTTTGCAATTGATGATAGATCCGCAAGCGGCAAACCCATCAGAAGCGGAAATGTTTGCCCCGAGTATCAAGCGCCTGTAACCATAAACGGCAGAAAAGTTGATTTTAAAGAATATTTAAAAAATTAATTCCCAACAAAAGTTGAAATTGTTCTTTTTTTGCAGTTTAATAAATGAATAAATAAACTGCAAAGAGGTATTGACATGATTGTTGTAATGGAAGCGAATGCTTCAGAAGAGCAAATTTTAAAAGTATCAAATTATTTGATAGACCATGGCTTTAAAATAAATTTAAACCGCGGGGACGTTTTAACGGTTATTGCCGCAATTGGCGATAAACGCTTAATAAGCACGGATGCCATAAATTCTTTTGACGGAGTGCGCGAAGTTAAAATTATCCAAGAACCCTATAAATTGGCGTCTAAAAACGCGGTTGACCATGACACTATTATAGAATTTAAAAACGGTGTGAAATTGGGCGGGCTTGAAAGAGCGGTTTTAATGGTGGGACCTTGTTCTGTTGAAAAAAATTACAACGGGCTTTTAGAAGTAGCGTATGCTGCTAAAGAAATGGGCTGCCAGTTTTTGCGCGGCGGCGCTTTTAAACCGCGCACATCCCCTTACGATTTTCAAGGACTGGAAGAAAAAGGGTTAGAATATTTGGCCCGCGCGCGTGAAGCCACAGGGCTTTTGGTTGTAACAGAAATTATGGATACACAGGATATTGAGCTTGTTGCAAAATATGCGGATGTTTTGCAGATTGGTGCTCGAAATATGCAAAATTTTAAGCTCTTGAAGGCTTTAGGGCAAATTGACAAGCCCGTTATGCTAAAAAGAGGGCCTGCAGCAACAATAAGAGAATTTTTGCTTGCGGCAGAACATATAATGTATCATGGCAATCAGAATGTAATTTTGTGTGAGCGCGGTGTTAAAGGTTTTGACAACGATTTTACACGCAATATACTTGATATTGCGGCAATTCCTATCATAAGGCGCTATTCGCACCTGCCTGTTATTGTTGACCCCTCTCATGGCACGGGCAAAAGGTATTTAATTGAACCTATGGGAAAAGCAGCTCTCATTGCGGGCGCTCACGGGCTTATGTTTGAAGTGCACCATGACCCTGACCATGCTTCATCAGACGGCGCGCAAAGCCTTAATATTGAGCAATTTAAACAGGTTGCAAAAGAATTTAACAGACTTATAGGCAGAATTGACTACG
Source organism: uncultured Gammaproteobacteria bacterium (assembly GCA_964470205.1). GTDB lineage: Bacteria > Cyanobacteriota > Vampirovibrionia > Gastranaerophilales > Gastranaerophilaceae > CAYYBA01. Next base: position 4,657 of record CAYYBA010000019.1, read on the forward strand.
ATAATAAGCGCGGAAGCCGTGTGTGAAGAAGCAAACGTTGAGTTTGCTTCGTAACCGTTCGATAGCGACGTTATGAGCGGAGCGAATGAAGCAATCTTTGATTGCCCAGGCGCCTAGACTCAACACCTTACGAACACCCGCTATACCCGCAATTTAAGCAAATAAAGCAGCCTTCTGCCATTTTAATCTTAGTGCCGCATTCAGGACATGTTTTTTCTTCAATTTTGATTTCAAATTCAAAACAACTAATTTCAGACTTTTCCTCGGGCTTTTTTTCCAAAAGCATAGGCTGCGAACTTCTTGAATTGTTCCGATAAACCGTTAAGCCCTTCAAATTATTTTCATAAGCTAATTTATAAGCGCTTGCAACATCTTCAAGCGTTGCGTGTTCTTCAAAGTTAACGGTTTTTGAAACAGCGTTATCCGTGTGCAATTGAAAAGCCGCCTGCATTTTGATGTGTGCAGTGGGGCTTATATCATGGGCTGTTGCAAAAATTGCTTTTGTGTTTTCATCTAACCCTTCAATATGCGCTATAGAACCTGTTTGAGCTATTTTTTCCATAAGATCTTCTGAATAAAAACCTTTTTCTTTAGCGTAATCTTCAAAAATCGGGTTAATTTCAAGCAGTATTGTGCCGTCCATAATATCGCGCGTAAAGACAAGCCCGAACAAAGGTTCAATTCCGCCGGAACATCCCGCTATCATTGAAATTGTTCCTGTAGGCGCAATGCATGTTGTGGTAGCATTTCTGATACCGAACTGCTCAATTTGCCTGTCTAAATCTGCCCACATTTCATCGCTTATAAGACCTGCGGATTTTCCCTGATATTTGTTGTACAAATAATTTTTGCCATCATAAACAGAGCCCTTAAAATTGTTAAAAGCGCCTCTTTTTTTGCTTAATTCAATACTTTCAGCTTTTGAATGGTAGTCAATAAATTCCATAATTTGTGCGGCAAGTTTTTGACCGTCTTCACTTTTATACGAAACGCCAAGCTCCATTAACATATCAGCCCAGCCCATAACTCCAAGCCCGATTTTGCGATTATCAGTCACCATTTTTGCAATTTGGGGCAGCGGATAATTATTTGCAACAATAACGTTATCCAAAAAATGAATGGCACTTCTTGTTGTATCTGCCAATTTTTCCCAACCCACTTCGTTTTTGCCGTTATTATATTTAAGCATTAATGCCAGATTAATTGAACCCAAGTTGCACGCTTCATAAGGCAAAAGCGGAACTTCCCCGCAAGGGTTGGTAGATTCAATTTCGCCAATCAAAGGTGTGGGGTTATCTTTGTTAATTTTATCAATAAAAATAATACCCGGCTCACCCGATGTCCATGCGCCCCTCACAATAACATTAAAAACCTCACGCGCGCGAAGCCTTTGAATGCTTTGTTTTGTGTTGGGGTGGATTAAATCGTATTCTTCATCATTTATAACAGCGTCCATGAATTTATCTGTAATCGCAATTGAAATATTGAAATTGTTCAATTTATTCAAATCGGATTTGCAATTAATAAATTCTAAAATATCAGGATGATCAATCCTCAAAATCCCCATGTTCGCTCCGCGCCTTGTGCCGCCTTGTTTAACAGCCTCCGTTGCCGCATTAAATACTTCCATAAAGCTTACAGGGCCTGAAGATACACCCATGGTTGAATGCACTACATCATTTTTGGGCCTTAACCTTGTAAAAGAAAAACCCGTGCCGCCGCCTGATTTATGAATAAGTGCCGTGTTTTTAATTGTTTCAAAAATGCCCTCAAGGCTGTCTTCCACAGGCAGAACAAAACATGCGCTCAATTGCCCTAATTCGCGCCCTGCATTCATTAATGTAGGAGAGTTCGGCATAAAATACTTTTTTGCAATAAAATTATAAAATTTTTCGCCCGTTTTATTAACTTCTTCATCGCTTGCACCAAAACTTCTGTCAGCTTCCGCTATGGTTGAAGCAACTCTGTTAAATAAGTCATGCGGTGTTTCAATAACCGTACCTTCTTTATCTCTTTTTAAATACCTCTTTTCAAGCACCTTAATTGCGTTTTGCGTCAAATCAAGAGCAGCATTGCTCGTATCTTCATTCACTGAATTCACCTTATCTCTCCCTGCTTTTCACTATATTTATTGATTATAGCACTAAAGTGCGCATGCCACAAAAATATTAACAAAACGTAAAAAAGATATCTTTACAATGTTGATCTTTAAAAATACAACAGCTTATAATAAAAAATGGATAAAAAAATATTATTAGTTTTTGGAGGTTTTAAAATATGAGAAAAGGCTTTACAATGGCAGAGGTTTTAATCACTTTGGCTATTATTGGCGTTGTTGCAGCATTAACAATTCCGAATGTTATAAAAAATTACCAAAAACAAGCATTGGTATCAGCGTTAAAGGTTGACTATAAGGAATTAAATGACGGATTTAGGATGATGATGGCAAACGATGGTGTAAGTGATTTTGGTGATACCGAACTTATGAGAAATGTTGCAAGCAAAGGAAGCGATACAGATAATGCCGCAGCTGAAGCCGAGGCTATAAAAGTTATGAGCAAATATTTCAGAAAAATTAAAGTACCAAAAAGAATGGAGCTTCATAACCAATTCGACCAATATAACTCTGATTGCAGTAAGTTGGTAGGCCAGGGCATGAGGTGGTCGTATCTTAACGATAAAACAAAATGCTGGGGTTATTACAATATGCTCTTTGAATTTCCAAACGGCATGTATCTAAATATTATGTTTTTCGCCGACAATTATACTCTTCCTAAATATTATAAAGACCTCATAAAAGCTGAAGGCAGCAGATTTGAAACAGAATACGCTCAAGTATTTATTGACGTCAATGGTCCAAAAGGGCCTAACACATGGGGCAGAGATGCATTTTACTTTTTCTTGACACAACTTGGCGAATTAGTACCGGCTTATGGCAAAGATTATGAGGGATATGTGAGAGCCCTGGACGGTCCGACCGATTATAATTGGAAAACTTTGAACTACTGTAATCCTAGTTTAAAATCATCAGTCGGCTATGGCTGTGCCGCGCGCATTATAGAATCAGGTTGGAAAATGGATTATTAAAATCTTATTTTATATTATTATAAAACCGGTAAATAATTAAGAAAAATTAACTTCTTGCCCGCCGCGCGCGTAATGCTAAAATGAATTTATGGCAGTTGCGAACATTAATGCGGAGAGATTTTTCAGGCAGGCATGCGATTATTTCTATTTTTTGGATAATCCCCGCCTTGCACTGAAATGTTTGGATAAAAGTTTAAGCATAGTAAAAAATTTTTCCAAAGCCTGGAATTTAAAGGGCGAAGTTATGCTCTATACCGATAAATTGGAAGAAGCGAAAAACTGTTTTGTTGAAGTTGAAAAAACAGAACCTTCAAATTTTAGAAACCTTGCAAACATTGCAAGTTGTTACGAGATGCTTGAAGATTGGCAAAATGCCCTGAAATATTGCAATTTGGCAATTGAGGAATTTGATGAAGAAAGTGATGAAGAACTTGAATTTTTATCTTCCTTATATGAACTTAAAATCTCGCTTTTGGTAAAATCGGAAAATATTCATTTGGCAAAACAGGTGTTTAATTCTTTGAATGAAGTAATTTTCGGGGATGATTTAAAATTTTTAAAATCAAACTACAGCTGGCTTAAAAAAAAGAATACGGGCAAAAGTTATTTGAGGCTGGTAAGGTAGGTTGAGTTCTGAAATAAGTCCAAGGCAGCAATTTATTCTTTGTCTTCAGCGCCTGTGCAATCAAAGATTGCTCTGCTCCTTCGGCTCGCATACTCGCCTACGTCGCAACGTCGCCATGGAAAGGTTTCGGCTCTGCGGCTTCGCGAGAGCGCAAACCCGCTATCGCCTCACACACCTGCGGTCGGCTCGTAAATTTTAACGACATACAAATGCCGTAAGAAATTTACTTCGCCTCCAGGCTCCTGTCAAATTTGTTTCACAAATTTGTTCAGTCGCTTCGTTTCACTACGCTCCTAACGTCGCCATCGTAATGTTTCGGGTCTTGCTCACCGCAAGCCCCTACACACCGGCTACCGCATTTCTCGTACATTTATTTGATTATGTTTGCATAAAACATCAAATAGTAGTAAAATCAACATAAGGCGTAGAATGATTAAAATGGCAGTAAACGTGCAATCTAGATTACAAAATTACATAGATATTATACAGAAAGTTGCAAGAGTTGAATACAGGCGCATTCCTTCTCATATGGTGGAGTGTGAAGAATTGGTTTCAATCGGAATCATTGCAATTCAAGCTTTAATTAAAGATAAAACCGAAGAGCAGCTTGAAAAATATAATTCATCTTATATTGCAACAGCCGTAAGGTGGGCAATAAGAAACGAATTAAGAAACCGCTATAAATGGTACACGCTCAAGCACAAAGCTGAAGAAGACACAGAAGGTGCTACAGATGAAGATGAATCTTCAAGTCTTGATATTTCCCCGGCAAAAGTCCGTGAAGCGGTTTATGAAACAATTTTATCCATTGATTTAATAGCCTCGTCTTCGTCTGATACGGATTCGCCGTTTGATTTTATAAAAGATCCTTCTGCACTGCCCGATGAAAAAGCGGAAATTGCGGAATTAAGCAAAATTATTAAAGAAGCTATTGCGCAGTTGCCGCAAAAAGACAGAACAATTGTGGAATACAGATTTTATCGTAATATGCAGGTTAAACAAATTGCTCAGCAAGTAGGGCTTTCATCTTCGCGCATAACAAGAATTGTACAAAGCTCCTTGAACTCGGTTAAAGAATATCTGCAAAAGCACGGTGTTAAAGGATACTAGTCTTCAAGAAAGGTAAGAAAATGATTTGCAACCAAACACTTAAAGAAAATACCGTTGAATTCACGCAGACAGTAAAAGATGCGCTGAATGCTTTAGGTAAAAAGAATTTAGCCTTGATATTGCAAGGGGTCAGTTTTCCGTCAGTACATGGCGAAAACACGGGTTTTGGGACGTATAACAGTGAAGGAGGGCAAAAATTAATTGATTTTGCATCCCACATTTTTAATGCAATTCAGCTGGGGCCCGTGGGCAAAACAAAAGCAAGCGACCCTAGCCCCTATTGCGGCACAATATTTTCAGGCAACCCTCTGTTTGTAGATTTAAAAGCGCTGACACAAAAAAAATGGGAAAAACTTTTATCTGACAAAACATTTGAAAAAATTGTTGCAAATAATCCGTTAACCGACCCTCTAAGGGCATCATATAAATATTCCTGCCAAATGTATGATATAGCGTTTGATGAAGTTTATGAAAACTTTAAAAAAAGAGCATCCTGGTTTTTAAAAAGAAAATTTGACAATTTTAAAAAAGAAAATGCCTTTTGGCTTGATAATGATGCTTTATATGAAGCTTTTGCTTTAGAAAATAAATCTGATTATTGGCCGCAATGGGAAAATGAAATGGACAGAAACATTTTTAAACCGAAACATCCTGAAGCCGCCAAAAAAAGGATTGAAGGAATAACAAAAAAATATTATGACGTTATTGAAAAATATAAGTTAATACAGTTTATTTTTGCGGCCCAAAGCGAACAAACGCGCCAATATGCAAAAACCAAAGGTGTTAAAATGATAGCGGACAGGCAAGTGGCGTTTTCAGATAGAGACTGCTGGGCCTATCAATCTTTATTCTTAGACGGCTGGTGCCTTGGCTGCCCGCCCGATTATTTTTCAAAAGACGGTCAGGCATGGGGATTTTCCGTTATTGACCCCGAAAAAATGTTTAATAAAGACGGGTCTTTAGGCCCTGCGGGAATATTGCTCAAAAAACTGTATTTAAAAATATTCAAAGAAAACCCGGGCGGGGTGAGAATTGACCATACTGTGGGCTTAATTGACCCGTGGGTTTATAAATCAGGCACTCTGCCAAAAGTTGAAGAGGGCGCAGGCAGGCTTTATTCATCGCCCCAGCATGAAGCATTGAAAAAATATTCTATTGCAACTATGGAAGATGTGGATGAAGAAATTGAGCCCGATAAAGAAAAATGGATAAAACAGCTGACAGATGAACAAATCAAAAAATACGCTCTTACAATAGAAAAAATAGTAATTGCAGCTGCAATTGAAGCAGGGCTTGACAAAGATGCTATTGTTGCAGAAGATTTAGGCACTCTGACATACCCTGTTGAAAAAGTTATGGAAAAATATGACCTGCAGGGCATGAAATTGGTGCAATTTGTTGTGCCCGAAGAAGAAGACCACCCTTACCGCTGCAAAAATATAACGGAGCGTTCATGGGCTATGGTAGGAACACACGACAATGAACCTATCAGAATGTGGGCAAATTCTCTTGTAAATACCGAAAAAGTTGATAACCACGTTAAAAACCTGATGGAAGATTTATTTTCAACGTTTGATGAAAAAGATAAAATTCAACATAAACTCTACACTGACGGGCAATTTTTGGCTTTCTCAAAACTTGTAGAAATTTTCGCATCGCGTGCTCAAAATATTCAAATTTTCTTTACGGATTTCTTTGGAATTTGTGAAGTTTATAACACTCCGGGCACATCGGGCGACCCTAATTGGACTTTAAGGCTGGGCGAAAATTTTGAAGAGCTTTACGAAGAAAATCTTTGCTCGGGCGATGCTCTAAATCTGCCGCTTGCTTTAATTTATGCAATTAACGCAAGAGGCTCTGAATTTGCCCAACAAAATATGGAATTAATAAAAAGATTGGCTAAATTGGTATAAAAATGAAAAAAAATCTGCTATTAAAATTATTTATATTTACAGCTGCCGTAATTTTAGGCGCAAGCGGCGCTTTTGCGTTTTCTTTCAGGGATATTTCGCTTAAATTTGTACAGCTTTCAGACACTCACATAACAGAGAGGGATTCCACCCCCTACAAACTTTTGAAACAGTCAAACCTTTTGTTAACCGGGGCAATTAAACAAATTAACAGCATTAACGGAATTGACTTTGTGGTGTTTACGGGTGATATGGTGGATGAACCCACACAGGCGTACTACAATGAATTTTTCACAGCCCTGAGCGAGCTTAAATACCCTGTTATTATGGCTTTTGGGAACCATGACGCAGCAGGCTACGGAACGAATAAAGAGTATTTAACAAAAGATGAAGCGCTCGCGCTTGTTAAAAAATATAATCCAAACTATCCTTTTAACAAAACCTATTATTCATTTAGTCCAAAACACGGCTATAGAATAATTGTTCTGGATTTGTCAATTCCGGATGCAAAAACCACTAACGGCGAAATTTCCCAGGAACAGCTTGCATTTTTGGAAGATGAATTAGAAAAAAATCAGGATAAAGTTGTTTTAATTTATCAGCATTTTCCTGTTATAGAACCTTTTGGGAGTGAAAGCCATAAGCTTTTAAATGCGGATAAATACCTTGAAGTTATAAGAAAATACAAAAATCCCATTGTGATTTTTTCAGGCCACTACCACACAACAAAAATTATAAAAGAAGGTAATATAATCCATGTTTCAAGCCCTGCACTTGTTACATATCCAAACGCTTTTCGGCTTGTAAATATAACCAATTACAAAGACAGGAGTGTCTTTGATTTTTATTTTTATGAAACAGATTTAAAAGAATTGCAGGCACAAAGTAAATCAACCACAATTTCTTTTGCAACATTTTTGGGAAAAGAAAAAGACCGTGAATGCAGCATTATAATTTACAAACAGGACAAAAAAAATAAAGAGGTCCAAGAGCAAGAGGCAGAATCTGATGAATGATTTCAGAGTTAAATTCAGGGCGGCAGCCGGTGTGAGGGCGGGCGCTGAGCCCGACCGAAACATTACGATGGTGCCGTTGTTGCGAAGCAACGAAGCAATCTTGATTGCACAGGCACGAAAATAAGAGGGAAAATCGATGAATGATTTCAAGGTTAAGTTCAGAGGAACAAGAGGTTCATATCCTACTCCCAAGGCCAATTTTCTGGAATTCGGCGGAAATACTTCATGCGTTGAAGTGCATGCCGCAGGTCATTTGATTATCTTAGATGCCGGCGGCGGTATTATTGATTTAGGGCGCGATTTAACCCGCGAACATATTTTAAGTTCAAACAATACCTATGAAAGAAAACCCATTGAAGCTGTAATAATTTTAAGTCATATCCACCAAGACCATATTCAGGGCTTGCCTTTCTTTAACCCTTTATATATCCAATCCAGCAGGTTAAATATTTTCGGACTTAATGTAAACAGTGACAAGTTAAAAGATACCCTTTCGCAAGTGCTTTTTGAAAAAGTTTTCCCGCTGGGGCTTGAAGATATAAGCTGTGATTTAAATATTGAAAATTTTAGCGAAAAAAATGTGATTATTTTAAGTAAAAATAAGCCCCCGCGCCTTGAACTGACGCAAAATCTGAATAAAATCGAATTCAATGAAGAAGATGTTCTTATAAGCGCGCATAAAACATTCGCACACCCCAAAAACGGCTGTTTATGCGTCAAAGTTCAATATAAAGATAAAACCCTTGTTTATGCAACGGATAAAGAAAGCTACATCGGGGCTGACAAAAAATTCATTGAATTTGCCTACAATGCGGATTTATTAATCCATGACGCCCAGTATACCCATCAGGAATACACCTCTCCAATAGCGTCAAAGCAGGGCTTCGGGCATTCGACTTTTGAAATGGCAATGGAAACGGCAAAATTAGCGCATGTCAAAAAACTTATGTTTTTCCACTATGACCCTAATTATGACGATAGCATACTAAGAGGGCTTGAAGCCGAATTTCAAAAAATATCACCCGATTACCAATTTGCTAAGGAAAATTTAGAAATTGTTTTATAAAAAATTTATTATAGCATTTTTTCTATCAGTGTTTTTTGCTCTGCCGGTTTATTGCGAAACACATGTCATTAACGCTACCAGAAACGCTGAATTGCACAACAATTTAGGAGTTGGTTATTTAAAAGAAGGAGATTATTTTGCCGCAATTAAAGAATTCAAAATTGCAATTGCGCTCAATCCTTCAAAACAAACAACGGCGGTTTATTTTAACAATTTGGGACGAACTTATATGGAATTATCCAAAATTCAAAAACAACACAATTTGTCCACAAAAAACGGAAATTTCGCTGCATGGGCCGAAACCTCTTTTGATACTGCAATTGAGCAGGATTGTATGAATTTAGTTTACTACAAAAATCTGGTGCAAAGCTATAAAGCGCAGGGGAAATTAGACTCAAAACTTAAGGAGTATAAGGCAAAAACTGATAAAAACCCCTTCGCGCAAATTGTTGTTATACTTATTTATGAAGCGCAAGGGGAAAAAAGAAACGCGCAAATAGGTTTGGATGATTTTATTTCAAAACATCCTGATTTATTAATAACCCCATCGCTTAAAATGTACGCTAAAGAGCTTGAAAATTAATTATTATTAAATTATTAAAAATTTGCCGATTTTTCGATTTTTGTATTAATATGAATATATGCAATATAAAGACTATTATCAAATCTTAGGCGTTAAGCGTGATGAAACACAGGCGGGAATTAAATCTGCCTATCGTAAATTGGCGCGCAAATATCATCCTGATGTCAACAAAGAAAAAAACGCGCAGGAAAAATTTAAAGATATAAATGAAGCCTACGAAGTTTTAGGCGATAAAGAAAAACGATCACGCTACGACCAATTGGGTGCAAATTGGCAAAACGGCGCAAATTTTGACCCGAGCGGAAGTTACGGAGGATTTGATTTTTCGCAATTTACAAGGGATATGGGCGGCACACGTTCTCAAACCTACGGGGAAGATTTCGGAGGGTTTTCTGACTTTTTCAGCGCAATTTTCGGCGATTTAATGTCAGGGGGGAGAACATATTCTTCACACGGCCGCAGCGGATTTTCTGATATTTATAATGATATGGGGTCAAGCCAATATACACAAGCGAAGCAGAAACCAAAACAAAATCTTGATATGGCACAAGATTTGGTTATTTCTTTATCCGATTTAGGAAAAGATAAAGTGAGCGTTAATGTATCTAATTTTGAAAAATGCAGGTACTGCGACGGCAAAAGCGGCTTCTGTTCTCAATGTTCAGGCACGGGCATTTTGAAAAAAACTAAAAAATTAACGGTAAAAATCCCAAAACAAGTCCAAAATGGGCAAAAAATAAGGTTAAAGGGAGAAGGTAGAATTGACGAATACGGAAATACCGGTGATTTATATTTAACAATAAAAATCAAGGACACCGATTATGAAATCTCAGGCTATGATTTAACTAAAGAAGTTGAAATAACGCCCGCTCAAGCAGTTTTAGGATGTAAAAAAGAAATATCGACACCTTTAGGCAACATCAAAATTACAATTCCGCCAAATACAAATACAGGTAAATCCTTGCGCTTAAAAGATTTAGGGCTTAAAAAGCCGGATGGCGCCAGGGGCAATTTAAATGTAAAAGTCAAAATTGTTCTGCCGCAAGAATTGAGCAGCAAGGAAATTGAGTTTTACAAAAAAATCGCAGAAATTGAAGGAAAATAAAAGGCTATTCTTTAACTAATTTGCCCAAACCGCCAACACTAACTTTTCCGTTTCTATATACATTAAAACCGAATATATCTTTACCCCCAGTATTTGGTTTTTTAAATCCATTTATATCAAAATATATAGTTCCGCAAATATTTTGGCCTTGACTCCCGTAACTGCAGTCAGGCGAATGAAAATAAAACCGCCACAGCGTGCCGTCATTTGCCGTTAATGCCGCACAATAAAAATATCCGCCCGTTTCAGATGATACAGGATTGCCGTCGCTTATAAACCAATCCGTGTTGTTATGCCAAATACCTGCATTTGCACAAGCATTAATTCCTACGCATTCTTTTGTGTGAGGTATGTATTTTTTATACATATTCATATAATGTGATGATATAGTATCGTAATTGGTACCGGGAGGTGTTGTTGTCATATCGCCGCCGTTTTCCTGCATAACAAGGTTTGTAATGCGCACTAACGTTGAATATTCCTTTTTTACCGCTGCTTTTCTTTGGGTTTCCTGATAATTGCGCACAACCGAAGGAATGGTAAGCGCTGCAACAACGCCAATTATTGCTAAAGTTATAAGAACTTCGGCTAAGGTAAAACCTCTTTTATCTTTTTTCATAAAATCTGCCATATTTTTATTTTAACATTTTAAAAGAGATTTTACAAATAACATAATATTTGCACATAAGCGCAAAATAAGCTAAAATAATAGTATGAGCCAAATTCTAAAAACCCTGTATAATAATCTTTCAGAGCCTGCTTTAATTTTTGATTACAAAAATAACCTTCTTAATCAAAATACGGCATTTAAAGATGTTTTCGGAAAAATTGAAGCTGAAAAGTGGCAAGATAGCCTAAAAAAGCTTGAATACAAATTTTATTTTGAAATATGCGTTCTTAAAAATGAAGATTTGACAACATATACGCCCATATCTTCTGCCATTAAAAGTCCTTATGATTACACCGCCTACTGCGTTTATCAAAAAACAGAAAAAGAGTTTTTGCACTTTATTATAAGAGCCGTTAAAATACGCGGCATTAAGGTTATTTATTTTTATGAAATCACAAAAGATTTACGCTTAAAGGCGCTTATTGATGAAAACCAAAAATTAAAAATTCAAAATCAGGAGTTTTCATCCACTCATACAAAAGCCCAGAATCAGGCTGTTAAAATGGCTCTTTTAAACAGAATTACAACAAGTATTCGTGAAACTATCGATATTAAAAGCTTAATTACAACATCTTTAAGCGAATTAAGCATTATTTTCGGAGCACACAGGCTTTATTTTTTAAAAAATATTGAAGGAAAATTTGAAATTGAAGATGTTTTCCCGCCCCGCATAAAAAAAGAAAATTTTAAATTTGACAATAAAACTGTGTCTGAACTTAAAAAAGGCACGAGCGTTATAAATGTGGCACTTATAGGCAAAACGCCCTCCACACGCATTGTAATGCCCATTTTAAACAGGGGCGTTTTAATTGCCGTTATTGTAATTTTTACTCCCCAAAAAATCGTGAGCGAAATTGAAAAAGAACTTTTAACAAGTATTTCGCTGCAGATTTCAAGTGCTATTTTGCAAGTTAACCTGTTTGAACAGATAAGGGAGAAGAAGGAAGAACTTGAAAATACGATAAAAGAATTAAAAGAAACTCAATTGCAGCTTATAAATTCCGAAAAAATGGCGTCTTTGGGGCAATTAATAGCATCCGTGGCACATGAAATAAACACTCCTTTAGCGTCAATTTCTGCTAACAATGAAATTATGAAAAAACTTTTTGAAGACAGTATAAATAAAGAAATGCTTGATGAAATTAATGAAATTGATGAAACAGCAATTAAGCGGATATCAAATATAGTAAAATCGCTAAAACGCTTTGTGCGCCTGGATGAAGACGTACAGCAGCAGGCCGATATTAACCAGGAGCTTGATTTGACCCTTGACCTGTTACGGCATAAAACCAAAGACAGAATAAAAATAATAAAACGCTACGCAAAATTGCCGTTTGTAAACTGTTACCCCAATATGTTAAATCAGGTGTTTTTAAATATTTTAATGAACTCTATTCAAGCGATTGAAGGCATTGAAAAAGAAGGTAAAATCAGAATTAAAACAGTTGTGAGAAACAAAATGCTTACGGTTGTTATTGAAGATAACGGTCTCGGAATTAGTGAAGACGGCAGGGAAAGAATTTTTCAAGCGGGCTATACAACCAAAAAAGTGGGCGAAGGAACGGGGCTGGGGCTTGCAATTTCAAAAAAAATCGTTGAAAAACATAACGGCACAATCTCTTTTAGGACAAGAAAAAACAGGGGCACGGTATTTACGATAAAAATACCTGTTTGCTGAATGCGTAAGCCGTGTGTGAAGAAGCAAACTCAACGTTTGCTTCGTAACCGTTCGATGCCGCCGTTGCGACGTAGGCGAGTTATGCGAGCCGCAGGAGCGTAGCAATCTGTGATTGCACAGGCGGAACGCGTAAGCCGGTGCGGCGTTTGAGCCAAAAAGAAAGAAATGGGTGGAAAAATGTGAAATAAATTCGGGATAACACATCTGCCTTAATATATTTGATGTATTTTTCAAAATTTCCCTTTATTTTCCCCATATTATTTCGTTACAATTAAAAAATGGACAAAACTATTTTTATCATTAAATAAATGATAATTAATAAAAAGAAAGGTGAAAACATGCTAACAGATTTAGTTTCAATGCTCACAAAATCAATGTCTTCAATGCCGGCCGTGCAAATAGCTCCGGTGCAAACAAAAGTTAAAGAAAATTCAAACCCTTTTGCAGGTTCTTCCGGCAGCATGTTTTTTAATTCTTCGCGCAATAATTCTTTGAATTACGCCAAAAATCAGCCTATTGAAGGTGGATACTTTGCAGGCTATTATAACGACAAACCCAATATTGTGGGCCGCAGGCTTTTTATTGAAGTTTAATTTCTGCCCGCAACAGCTTGCCAAAACATTTGAGAATCGCTCTTGCCGCCTTTTTCGTATTGGCCTTCATAGTGAATATATCTTGTATCTCCGTTGAGCGAACCCCTTAAAATAAACCTGAATAAATCATGCCCCCACTTGTTCGGAGGCTTTTTGCCGTTTATATCAACAGCTACAATTGTAGGTCTATTGCCTGAATTAAACATCATTATCGTGCCATCCGCAAAAACATAAGAGCGCAGGGCTTTAATATTATTGCTTGTTCTAAAACCAATTGCCGAACCGTACATATTGGCTTCCACTTCTTCAGGAGTCCAATTGGGGTTATTCTCGGCACACACTTCATCTGTTCCTTTATATTCGGGCAAACATCCGTTGGCATAACCGTTATTTGTGCATCTTTTTATAAATTTCCAATTTTTTTCAAGTTCACTGAGTAATTCGTCACAATCCGTATAAATAGCGCCGCCGCCGGTATTTGGATAGTAACAAACAGGGTTTCCGCCAACTTCCGCTTTTGCCGCATTAAGCGATTGGCTTAGCATGGCATACGCTTTTTTATATGCGGTTTTATACTGCACATCTCTATAATTGCGCACAACAGAAGGAATACTGAGCGCTGCCACAACGCCGATTATTGCTAAAGTAATTAAAACTTCAGCGAGTGTAAAACCTTTTTCTTTGCACTTGGTCTTTTTCATCTCTCTCCTCAGTATTATAAATTATACTTTACTTGTCATATCGTGTCAATTTCGCTTTATAGTTTGTACTATTTCGGTTTTTAATTTATAATACATTTTATGAGAATTAATAAATATATAGCACAATCAGGCATATGTTCAAGACGTCGGGCGGATGAACTTATAGAAGAAGGCAAAGTTAAAGTAAACGGCAAAGTTATAGTGCAGCTTGGCTTTTATATCAGAACAAAAGACAAAGTAGAAGTTGAAGGAAAGCTTATTGTGCCTTGTGAAAAATCCGAATACTACCGTTTTTATAAGCCTGCAGGGTATATTACCACAAAAAGCGATGAAAAGGGCAGAAAAACAATATATAATTTAATTCCAAAAGAATTGCATTACCTAAAACCCGCAGGGCGCCTGGATAAAGATTCATCGGGTCTTATAATTTTAACAAATGACGGTGATATGATAAATAAATTAATCCACCCCGCGGTTAAAATCCCCAAACTTTACAGGGTTGTTGTAAAAGGCAAAGTTGAAATGCGGCATCTGGAAGCGTTTGCGCGCGGCATTGAAATTGAAAAAGGGAAGCTTGCATACTGTGACAGTGAAATTCTAGATTACAAAAACGGTGAAACAATCCTTATGATAACGCTTTATCAGGGGCTAAACAGGCAGATAAGAAAAATGTTTG
>CAYYBA010000020.1:0-19435 GCA_964470205.1 uncultured Gammaproteobacteria bacterium
CACTTTTAGAAAGTGTTGAATATTTTGATGAACTCTGGGAAAGCGTGTAATTACCAACTTACATCTTGTCGCAAATAATCCATGTTGCCTTTAGCTATAACCCAGGCAGTACAGGCATAGCCTGCATAATTGTCCTGGTTGGACATTTTACAATTAGTGGCTAATTGGCGGCTGACCGTGTCAGGTGTACCCATTGGCTTCACACCGTTTTTTGTTATAAAAAAAAGAAAGAAATCTTTCCCTATTTGATTTGGTGCTTTATTCCCATTTAGGTCAATTCCAAATTCTCCACAGTAGTTATTAATTTCACAGTTCTTTAAACTTTCCGATGTGTATATAGTAAAAAATGTGCCATCTGCCAAACGTCCCTTGCAATGACTATTAAGTGCGTTAGTATCTTTACCGTTTAATGTTTTATAGCTATCACTAATACATCCTGAATTTGTTCCGCATTTTTTTGTAATTTTTAAATAGGGCCCTACAATGTCTAAGACAGTACTACAATTTTCTAAACTCCAAGTCGAAATGGCGCCGTTTTCAACAGTTGCCATATTAAATGCTTGAGAAAGTTGGGCATAAGCCCTTTTAAGTGCTGTTACTGTTTGGCGCTCCTGATAGTTTCTTATAACTGTGGGTATAGTTAATGCCGCAACAACACCTATAATTGCCAATGTTATCAAAACTTCCGCAAGCGTAAAAGCTAAATTGTGCGCTAATCTTATATTTTGCCCGCTTAGTACCTTTTTCATTTATCCCGTCTTCTATATACCTACAATTATAGAATATTTTTTAAAAAATGCAAAGTTTTCTTTATAAAATTGGCTTTTTGCTGTTATTATAAATTATCTATAGTAAATTATCTACAGTTTATTTTCAGTATAACATATTATTTGAATTATGCAAGAAGAAAACAAAAGTTTTTTATCAAAAAAAGAAACTTTGCTTAAAGCTGTAGGAAAAATTGTCAAAGAAAAAAGGCTCTCAAAAGGCAAGGGGCAGACTTTATTTTCTTATGAGTACGATATAAGCAACGGAACATTTACAAACCTTGAAAAAGGCAGGCGTGACCCGCAGCTTTCCACAATTTGGAAAATTGCAAATGCTTTTGATATGAAATTTTCTGATTTCATTTTGCTTTTAGAAAAAGAACTGCCCCAAAATTTCACACTCATTGACAGCTAAGCAAAAATTACTGTTTTTTCTCCTTTTCTTTTTTAGCTTCTCTTTCAATCCAAACATAGGTTTGCGAAAAAGCACCTTCAAACGGGTTGTATTCATATTTATACTTTAAAAACGGATTTTGGGCTTTTTGGTTAAGTTCATTTGTTCTTTTATTAATTTTTCTAAAGTAATCCTTAATATTCATAATTCCAACCTCCTTTTCTTTGATTCTAGAGATTTACAGTATTATGGCACTTTTTCAATCATCTTTAATTACCGAAAGGTTTAATTATTTATACCCTCTATATAGATGATTTGATATTAAAAATTTTTAATGCTAAAATACGTGTATAAATTAAGTATTAAAATGATTTGGGGATTTATATGAGGAAATTTTTTGAAGGTAAAAGTACCGCGTTCAAAGCAGGTTTAGTGGTTGCATTGCTGTTTGTGCTTGTATTTTTGCGCTGGGGCAGCGGAAAAATAGGCGAGATAATGCGGGGAAAATATATGGCGCAGGCAATGATTCCAAAGGTTACATTAGGAGAAATTAAAGAAGCACAAGTTTCTAAAACTCTGGAAGTGCCGGGCAGGGTTGTTGCAAAATACAGCGTGGATTTAATAGCAAGGGTAGACGGCTATCTGCAAAAAAGCCATTTTAAAGAAGGCGACTTTGTCAAAAAAGGGCAGGTTTTGTTTACAATTGAACCGAGCCAATACACGATAGCCTCGCAAAAAGCACAAGCCGAATTAAAAAGCGCGCAGGCACAATCAAAAAAAGCGGAAGTCGACTTCAAACGCGCCAAAGAACTTGTTGAAAAAGATTTTATTTCAAAAGCGGCTTATGATGACAGGCTTGCACAAAGGGACGTGGCAAGAGCAAACGTACAAAGTGCTACAGCAGCGCTTAATGATGCAAGGAGAAATTATAATTACACAAAAATAGCCTCTCCCACTGACGGCAAAATAGGCAGTATTACGATAACGCAAGGTAACTATGTAAGTGCACAGAGCGGCGCTTTGGCGCGTGTAGTGAGCATGAATCCTATTTATGTTTTATATTCCCTGGATTCAAAACAGTTCAATGAATTACGAAATGACACAATTTTGCCTACAGTTAAACAAGAGCAGCCCATTAAAGTTGAATTAACTTTGGCAGACGGTACAATTTATAAGTACCTGGGAAAAGAAGATTTCTACGGCAATGAAATATCAGCTACAACCGGCACAATAGACTTGAGGGCAACTTTTGAAAATCCTGAAAATATTTTAATACCGGGTGATTTTGTAAAAGTTAAAATTTATTCAAATACTTTGAAAAATCAGGTTATCGTCCCGCAAAGTGCTACCCTGCAAGACACTTCGGGAAAATATGTATATACGCTTGATGAGAAAAATAAGGCAAAAATGGTAAGAATTGAGACCGAAGGACAGTATGAAAACAACTGGATTGTTTCAAAAGGTCTTAAAGCAGGCGATAAAATTATAGAAAAAGGTGCGCTAAAAGTTGTTGAGGGTGCCCAGGTTAAAATTTTATCCGAAGATGAATACAAAGAGCAAGAAGCACAACAAGAGAAAAAAGAGGAATAATGTTTTCAAAGTTTTTTATAGAACGTCCGCGTTTTGCGGTTGTAATATCATTAGTTATTGTTTTAGCCGGGCTTTTAGCGATGAGCGAACTTCCTTTGGAAAAATATCCGACAATAACCCCTCCGCAGGTTACGGTATCAGCAACATATCCCGGCGCTTCCGCGGAAGTTGTTGAATCAACAGTAGCAGCACCCTTGGAAAATGTCGTAAACGGCGTTGAACATATGATTTATATGACATCATCCTCTTCAAACGGTTCTTACCAATTAAACGTGTTTTTTGAAGTAGGCACAGACCCTGATATGGCGGTTGTAAACGTTCAAAACAGAGCATCTTTGGCAACACCAAGGCTGCCCTCTGACGTTACGCGCTACGGTCTTACAATTAAGCAATCGACGGGCGGCAGCGGTATTTTGCTTTACGGGCTTTATTCTCCTGATGAGTCCGTTGATTTAATAACGGTAAGTAATTACGCCTCAATTTTTATTAAAGATGAACTGGCTCGTGTGCCGGGTGTAGCTTTGGTAAACGTTTTCGGCTCAAGAGATTATTCTATAAGAGCGTGGCTTGACGCACAAAAAATGGCTAATTTAAATGTTTCGCCAAAAGAAGTTGTAGCCGCTATTTCAAGCCAAAACACTCAGGTGCCTGCAGGTAAAATCGGTTCAGAACCTTTAACACTTAAACAAGACGTTATCATTACATTAAAAACAAAGGGCAGGCTTCAAACACCCGAAGAATTTGCCGATATTGTAGTGCGCTCTAACCCTGACGGTTCGGCTATAAAGCTAAGAGATATCGCACGCGTTGAACTTGCAGCAGAAAATTACAGTTTTAGCGGGCGTTCAAATCTTAAAAATAACGCTGTTATTCAAATAACTCAATTGGCAACGGCAAACGCCATTCAAATTGCAGATGATTGCAACAAAAAAATGGAAGAACTTTCTAAAAGCTTCCCTCAAGGCATATCTTATAAAGTTTTAAGGGATGAAACGCAATTCATTGAAGAATCTTTGACAGAAGTTGTAAAAGCTATTGTTTTAGCTGTACTTTTGGTTATCTTAACCGTTTATCTGTTCCTTGGCGATTGGCGCGCATCAATAATACCTTTTGTGGCAATTCCTGTCTCGTTGATAGGTACTATGTTTTTCTTTGCCGCATTCGGATTTACACTAAATACGCTGACACTCTTCGGTTTTGTGCTGGCGGTAGGAACGGTTGTGGACGACGCTATTGTTGTCGTCGAAAACGTCCAGAGACACATTGAGGCAGGCTTAAAGCCCAAAGAAGCAACTCTTATTTCAATGGATGAAGTATCAAGTGCTGTTATTGCAACATCTTTGGTATTGATGGCTGTATTTGTTCCGGTTGCCTTTATACCTGGTATTACAGGGAAAATGTATCAGCAGTTTGCTGTTACAATAGCGGTTTCAATAGGTTTTTCAACACTTGTTGCTTTAACTTTATCACCCGCACTATGCGCAATTATTTTAAGATCAAAAGAAGATATGCCCAAACGCACATTTTTTGATAAATACACAGATTTATATAATGATTTTTGGGAACATCATCATCCGAAAAGCACAAAAGGCAAAATAAAGTCTTATCTTGAATTTTTTGCAACTGTGTGGGATATAACCATTAAAAAATTCAACCGCTTCTTTGATAAATTAAGAGACAATTATATTAAAGGTTCAAAATTCTATATCGAACGCCCTAAATATATTGTTACAACCTATATTGTCCTTATTGTTTGTTTAATGGCTATGTTTAAATTAATCCCTACGGGCTTTTTGCCGACAGAAGATTCCGGCGCTGTTTTTACAAACATGCAGCTGGCAGACGGTACATCCTTATCTAAAACTTCGGATTTATCGGGCACACTTGAAAAACAGATAATGGGAATAACAGGAGTCAACGAAGTTTTAGGCCTTGTCGGTTTTAACGGAGAAAACTCTTCTTTAATTATTACAACATTTAAGCCGTGGAATGAGCGTGCTAAAGCGCCATGGTTTATTGAAATGTTTAAAAGCAAAGAAAAAAAAGAAGCTGACGACGCTTCCTTATCAGGTATTATAGGTAAAATTAACAAATATTCGGCTCAATATACAAATGCTAAAATTGCAACGTTCACACCGCCTCCAATCAGCGGTTTGGGTATGTTTGGCGGGTTTGAATACCAGCTTTTGGATAAAGGGAACAGAACTGCCCAGGAACTTTTAATTGAAGCTAATAAATTAATAAGTATTATAAACACAAGCAATGTGATAATGGGTGCGTTTACTCAATTTAACGCAAACAACCCGCAGCTTTTGGTTGATATTGATTACAGAAAAGCCTTCGCACAGGGCATACCTGTCGATGAAATTTATACGGCACTTTCTTCTCAGTTCGGCCAGCTTTATGTAAACGACTTTAATAAATACGGCCGTGTATTCAGGGTTATGATACAGGCAGATGAACAGTACCGTGCCAAACCAGGCGATATAAATCAAATCTACATTAAAGCAAATAACGGACGAATGGCGCCTTTAAGCTCTGTTGTAACCATAAAAGATACAATAGGTCCTTACAGTATAACCCGTTTCAATATGTATAAAGCAGTTACAATTAACGGAAGTGCCGCTAAAGGCAAAAGTTCGGGCGAAGCCATCAAAGAAATGGTAAAAATATCAAACGACAATCTGCCAAAAGACATGGGCTTTGCATGGTCAGGCACGACATATCAGGAAATTCAAGCTCAAGGGCAGGCAACGCTTGTTCTTTTGATGTCTTTAACTTTTGTTTATCTATTTTTGGTGGCACTTTATGAAAGCTGGATGCTTCCCGTAGGTGTTATGTTAATAGCGCCTATTGCAATGCTCGGTGCCATATTATTTCAATATATTTCAGGCTATGCACTTGATTTATACGCACAAATAGGGCTTATAATGTTAATAGGGCTTGCCGCAAAACAGGCAATTTTAGTTATAGAATTTGCCAAAGAAGCGCATGAAAATAAAGGCATGAGCCCGGTGGAAGCAGCGCTTGAAGCTGCCAAAATAAGGTTTAGGGCAGTTATGATGACAGTTATTGCCTTCACTCTGGGCATTATGCCGCTTGTGCTTGCACATGGCCCGGGTTCAGAAAGCAGACGCTCGCTTGGCATGACAGTTTTCGGCGGCATGGTCGCAGCAGCAATTGTGGGTACAATATTAGTACCAGCATTTTATGTGCTGATTCAAAACACCCGCGATTTCGCAGACAAGGAAAGAGAAGAAATAAGCCAAAAAATGAAGGAAGAAAATGAAAAATACGATTAATATAATAGTTTCGCTTTTAATAATTTCGGTTTTTTTAATATCGAACATCGGAATTAAAGCACACGCCAAAGGGTTATTCAACAAAAAGGAGGAAAATTACTCTCAATATTTAATCCCGCAGGGGAAAATGATACCCGAAACTTTGGATGAAGAAACAGTTGTGGTAGAAGGTTCTGTTTCAAAAACTCTGGAATTAAATTTGGCAGATTGCCTGGAATTAGCTCTCAGGTATAATCCGCGTATTAAAAATGCTCAGGCCCAAGCAATGCAAACAAAAACTCTGCGCGGGCAGACTCTTTCAAATTATTCGCCAAGAGTTGATTTAAAGGGCGGCTATTCAAGAATAAAACCCGACATGAGTTCTTTCAGCGGCTTTAGTATTGACCCTTTTAACAAATACGTTTTGGGTTCAATCGGCGTAAAACAGCTTATTTACGATTTCGGCATAACTCAAAATCTTTACACCATTAACAAATTACAGTACGATGACTCTTTACAAAATATTGAAAATACCGTAAACGATGTAATTTTTAACGTCAAAGACAGCTATTATTATTTAATAACAGCTATTGAAAAAAGGCGCGTTATGGAAGATACGGTAGAGCAGTTTGAACAAACATACACACAAGCCAAAGCCTTCTATGATGTGGGCATGAAACCTAAAATTGATGTCACGATAGCGCAAACAAATCTGGCTGATGCAACGGCAAAATTAATCAGCGCAAAAAACAATGTCGATATTGCAACAGTAAAGCTGAATAACGCCATGGGGCTGCCTTTTATAGCTTCTTATTCAATAGAAGAAAAACTTCCTTTTGAAGAATTAGATACCAACATGAATGAACTGATTGAAGTTGCGAATAATTCGCGCCCTACGCTAAAAAGCGCTATTATAAACGTTAAGATGGCAGATCAGCAGCTGAGATTATCAAATAAAGTATTTTTCCCGTCTTTAGAATTTCAAGGCAACATCTCGGCAGGCGGACGCCAGGGCGGAGACACCGTAAACTGGTATGATTTTGGCGGATATTTAACATTCCCCACAATTAATCCGTTTTTAGTTAAAAATCAAATAAATGAAATGAAATTTAATTTACAGAAGCAAAAAGAGCAAGCGCAAACAACCGTAAATGATGTTTATTTTGAAATTCAAAAAACCTGGGCACAGCTGCATGATGCGCAGGAGCGCGTGCCTGTGGCAATGCTTTCAATGAAACAATCGCACGAAAATTACGAACTTGCAAAAGGAAGATATCATGTGGGCGAGTCTGACGCCATTGAGCTCAAAGACGCGCAGGTTCAATATCAAAATTCACAACTTGCTTATTATACAACGCTTTACGAATATAACAGTGCAAAAGCAATGCTTGAAAAAGCTGTCGGGCAAACTTTGAAAAACAAAGAAAATCAGAAAAATACTCCTGACAAAATTTAATTAAAAGAAAAAGCTTTTGTAAATAAGCTGAAAAAGTATGGAATAGGCCAATAAAATTCCAATCCAAATAAGCTGTTTTTTGTAATATGTGTAACTCAGCGTATAAAAAACCGTTCCTGCCATAAAAAGAATAAAGGCAAATATAATATAATCGGAAGAATTCAAAATGAGCTTTAAATCCAATTTTTGGCACAAAACAGGTGCTAAGGTCAGTACAAACATTCCTGTAGCCAAAAATAAAGAACCTACGTAAAACTTTTTTAATTCATTCCTCATACCAAAGATTATACAACAAATTTGAAACAACACAACTGAAATTTTCCGCTAAGCACGCACCTTGCGAAAATTTATTTTTGTGTAACAATATTAATTATTGAAGTATCTAGGAAAAAAGGAAAAAAACAATGGCAAGACAGACACAATTGGATAAAATCAGAAATATAGGCATTGCAGCGCACATTGACGCCGGCAAAACTACAACAACAGAACGTATTTTATTCTACACAGGCAAAACACACAAAATCGGCGAAGTGCATGACGGTGCTGCCGTTACGGACTTTATGGATCAGGAGCGCGAGCGCGGTATTACAATTCAATCCGCTGCCGTTACAAGCTACTGGAAGGGATATCAAGTTAACATAATAGATACACCCGGCCACGTTGACTTTACAATTGAAGTTGAACGTTCACTCCGTGTATTAGACGGTGTTGTTGCCGTTTTTTGCGCTGTGGGCGGAGTTCAATCACAATCAGAAACGGTTTGGCGCCAGGCTAACCGTTACGAAGTTCCCCGTATGGTTTTTGTTAACAAAATGGATAGAACAGGGGCAAACTTTTACCGTGTAGCAGATCAAATTGTTAGCAGATTGGGCGCAAATGCTCATCCTATACAATTACCCATAGGCTCTGAAGATAAATTTACGGGCTTAATTGACCTTATGGAAATGAAAGCAGAAATTTACGCAAATGACCTTGGTACAGACATCAGAGAAGAAGAAATCCCCGCAGATATGCTTGATAGGGCTAAAGAATATAGAGCAAAGCTTATCGAAGCAATCTCCGAGTTTGATGATGATTTAATGATGAAATTTTTGGAAGGTGAAGAACCCACAACAGAAGAACTTAAAAGAGTTTTAAGAAAAGCTGTTTGTGACAATAAAATAGTTCCTGTTTGCTGCGGAACGGCGTTTAAGAACAAAGGTGTTCAGCTTTTGTTGGATGCTGTTATTGATTATATGCCGGCACCCACAGATGTTAAAGCAATTGAGGGCGAATTGCCGGACGGCTCTAAAACTACGCGTCATTCTTCGGATGATGAACCGTTTAGCGCGCTTGCATTTAAAGTTATGACCGACCCTTATGTTGGCCGTTTAACATTTATGCGGGTTTATTCGGGCAAACTAACTTCAGGCTCTTATGTTTTAAATTCTACAAATGAAAAAAAAGAACGTATATCAAGGCTTGTGCAAATGTATGCGGATCAGAGAAACGAAATTCAGGAAGTTTACGCGGGCGACATCTGTGCAGCAGTAGGCTTAAAAGATACAACAACGGGTGACACTCTGTGCGATGAGAAAGCTCCTATTATATTGGAAAAAATGGTTTTCCCAACCCCCGTAATTTCTGTTGCAATTGAGCCCAAAACAAAGGCTGACCAGGATAAAATGGGTATTGCACTGCAAAAACTTGCGGAAGAAGATCCGTCTTTTCAAGTTAAAACAGACACAGAAACAGGTCAGTGTATTATTTCAGGTATGGGCGAATTACACCTTGAAATTATTGTTGATCGTCTGCTTCGCGAATTTAAAGTGGATGCTAACGTTGGCAAACCGCAGGTTGCATATCGTGAAACAATAAGAGGCACTGCTGATCAAGAATCTAAATTTATCAGACAATCAGGCGGCCGCGGGCAATACGGGCACGTTAAGGTTAAAATCGAACCCGCAGAAGAAAATGCCGGATTTGTATTTGAAAATAAAATCGTGGGCGGTGCTATTCCTAAAGAATACATTGAACCTGCAAGAAGAGGTATGGAAGAAGCCCTTGAAGGCGGTGTTTTGGCAGGCTTCCCGATGATTGATATTAAAATTACTTTATACGACGGAACATACCATGAAGTTGACTCATCTGAAATGGCATTTAAAATTGCAGGCTCAATGGCTGCAAAGGACGGTGCCAGAAAAGCAAGACCTTGTATATTGGAACCTATGATGAAGGTTGAAATTGAAGTCCCTGAAGAAAATACAGGGGATATAATAGGCGATATTTCATCACGCAGGGGCAGGGTTGAAGGTATGGAAATTATTGAAGGCACAGGCATTCAAAAAATCCGTGCAACCGTTCCTCTGGCAGAAATGTTCGGCTATGCAACAGATATCCGCTCTAAAACTCAAGGCCGCGGAACATTCTCTATGGAATTTGCAAAATATGAACAAGTTCCAAAGAACGTGGAAGATGAAATCATTGCAAAAGCAGGAGCCAGCGCAAAGGAAGCGTAATAAATTTTTAGGCAAATAATATATTTAAACCCGCCCTTTTAAAAGAGTCAGCGGGTTTAAATTATTTTGAAAGCCAGGTTGTATACAGGCATTTTTTCATGCTTTTGCACCATCTTCCGCTGACAGAAGTCGAACTCATATCCATTATGGGTAATAGTTTAACAGGCATAACATTTGTATAACACTCTGGTAATAATATATCACTCCAATTGTGCCAATTGCAGCCTACGGGAAGAGTTATAAAAGCGAATCTGTCTTTGCCCAAAACATTAGGTTTCTTGTTTGCGTTTGTATCAACAAAAATATATGCAGCCTCAAAATAGCTATCCGGAGCATACCCCCAGCTTCGCCCTTGCGAATCTACAAAACTATAAGTGCTGGCGGGCATATCATTATATTCAGAGAACATCTCTGCATTATCCTGGTTTGTAAAACAATCTCTTGTGCCGTGGCATTCTTTTAT
Source organism: uncultured Gammaproteobacteria bacterium (assembly GCA_964470205.1). Taxonomy (GTDB): domain Bacteria; phylum Cyanobacteriota; class Vampirovibrionia; order Gastranaerophilales; family Gastranaerophilaceae; genus CAYYBA01. Next base: position 10,450 of record CAYYBA010000020.1, read on the forward strand.
AACATTAAAATGAGTTCTGAAATTAGGAAAATCATTTGTTGCCATACCGCCTTCAAATTGCCCTTTTCTTATTTCAATTTCGTTGTTTGCCGCCATTAAATTCCAAACGCGCGAAGCGTCCGAATAGGCTTTTTTGTATGCAACCTTATACTGTGCTTCTTGATAGTTTTTAACAATAGAGGGAATAGTAAGTGCTGCCACAACGCCTATTATTGCAAGAGTTATAAGCACTTCCGCAAGCGTAAAGCCCGTTCTTTTTTCCATATATTCTCCTACTATACCTTAATTATATCTTATTTTGATATTTTTGTCTAATTATATTTTATTTTCATACTTTTGTCAATAAATATGAAAATAAGATTGTTTATAATCATAAAGTTGTGATATAGGCTTTATTAGAAGGGTTATTTTATGCAAGATACAAAAAAATATTTAGGGAAAAGAATTAAAGAAATACGCGAAAAGATTGGCTTAAAACAAACTCAATTAGCAGAATTGACAGGAATTGACCCAAAACATGTAAGCAAAATTGAATGCGGAAGATGCTTCCCTTCTTTTGATTTAATGGATAGAATAGCTAAGGCGCTTGAGGTTGAACCTATGGCTTTATTGGATAACGAACATTTTAAAAACAAAGATGAAATTATTTCAGAAATTGTTGATTTAATGAAACACGCAAATATAAATAAGGTTAGAAGCTGTTATAAAATTTTAAAAGAAATTCTTTAAAATCATTATATAAAAAATAAAATTTCCAATTATCAATATGTAATTTTAACGAAATATTAATTTTTTATTAATTTATTTTTTTTCACATTATAATAATATTATAATTAACATGATAAAATAGACTTTATCGTTACTAATATTACAATAAGAACTGGGATAGGAGATATAACATGTCTGATTTTAAATTAAAAATTAACCTTGCTGGAGCCAATATCGAGTTAGAGGGAGAAGGCGAGTTAGTAAAAGAACTTTTATTAGACTTAAAAACGAATGGATTAGGAAAATTAACCAAAATTTGTACTTCAGACCAAAGCGATAAAAATCTTATTTCTGAAAAAATAAAAGACAATAATGATATTCAAAATTTACAAGAAAACTATCAAGAAACATCTAGCTTGCAGTCAGACAAAAATTACCCTGCGATAAAAGATATCTTTTTAAGAAATCCTTCAAAAAGTGGACCTAAAAAAATTTTAGTATGTGTTGCACACGCTTTAAATCTCGGTAAAGATTTTGTGCTTAAAGATGATATAAAACAATATTTGAAATCAAGTGGTTCTTGGAATAAAACAATAAGTTCTAATTTTAACTCTTATATTAATTCTTTAATAATAAACAAGTGTCTTTCAACACATAACGACAATGGATACAATTTGACAGAAAAAGGTAAACAAGAAGCCGAAAACATTATTTTTGACAAATGCAACATTGAAGACACAACAAATAAAACTGCTAAAAGAATGCGTAACAAAAATGGTAATAAACCGAGCAAACAAGTAAGTATTCCTGATTTAAACCTATCCGCAGAAGAGCAGGATAGCTTTGCGGATTTTTATTTTAAAAGACCACATGAAACTCATACAGACAAAGTCACATTAATTGCTTATTGGTTGAAAAAGAATAAGAGTATTGAAGCAATTGATCAACATAAAATCTCACAGTTATTAACATCTATAGGTGAGTCGGCGTCTTTTAAAATATCTGACGCATTAAATAACGCAAAAAAACAAAAAAAGTATTTGGTTTCAACTGGGTCAAAAGGCGAATACAGAATAACAAAACTAGGCTTAGAGCATGTTGAAAAAGACTTATCCGCAAAGGAATAAAATGATAGATAAATTAGAATCTTTCTACAGACGTATTCCCGAAGAAGACAGAAACAAATCAAGTTCTTTAATTCTTTATTTAGCTTTTTTTTGTGCTGATATTAACCAAGATAACCAATTTACTGCAAAGCAAGTCAAACAATGCTTTATTGATTTACATTTAAAACCATACTCCAATATTCCATCTTTTTTAAGTCTTAATTCTAAAGGAAAAACACCAAAGTTTTTTAGAACAAAAGACAAATATAAAATAGAGAGAAGCACGAAAAGACAGATAACGGAAAAAATGAATATCACTATACCTATACCAATTACAGATAATTTTTTTTCAATGGAGTTATTGGAGAATACAAGGGATTATATAAGGCAAACGGCTTCACAAATGTGCAAGTGCTATGAAATTGAGCTGTATGATGCTGCACTGGTAATGATGAGAAAACTGATTGAAACATTAATTATCGAGTGCTTTGAAAGATATAATGCAACAAACGGAATAAAAGATAGTGAGGACAATTTCTTGTTTTTGAGTCATTTAATTCCTGCGTATTTAAATAAAAAGGAATTTAGCGTAAGCAAAAATACTAAAAAAAGTTTAATGAAACTTAAAGAAAAAGGGGATTTAAGCGCCCATAATAGAAGATTTATCGCAAAGAGACCTGACTTAGATAATTGTAAATTCGAACTAAGACAATTTGTGCAAGATATAGTCTATTTAATTGATTATCCCAATTGGAATAATGAGAAAGTTAAAAAAACAAATTAAATTTTTTAAGTCATTCATTTCAATTAAACAAAAGAACTGGTTAGTAAACTAAATTATTCTTTAATTACTTTTTGCCCCTGTACACAATCTCCATTAAACTATAACTATCTAAATCAATACATCCCGGCTCCTGACAAAATTTGTGCGCAAAGCTTCAAATTTTGTACGCTCCTGCGGCTCATAAAACTCGCCTGCATCGCAACGTCGCCATCGTAATGCTCCGTGCCGCCTGCTCAGCGCAGTCGTCACATTTGCACCGGCTTACGCTTTAAATAACTTAATACGCTTTATTTTAAATTTCAAACATGCTAATATTAATTTGAGGAGATTACTTTGAAAAAAGCTTTTTTCATCACCTTTTCATTTTTATTTTTAGGGTTGTTTAACTTGTCTTATGCTGCGGATGACTATCAGGCAATATATGATAACCTTGCAGTACCTGATTTTGAATATATCTTCGGCATTGACCCGCACCAAACAGAAGACTATTCAAAATATTTAACCTCTCCATATCCGCTTTTTCGCCTGGGGGTGGATTTGCGCTTAAAAGATATAATAATCCAGCGCGGATATTACCTTCTGACTCCGCGTGAGAAAAACGGAAGTCCTTATGTTCTTTTTAAACAAGGCGGTAAAGTTGTATACACCGTGCCTGTTTACAAAAAACAGCTTGTAGATCCGACGTTTTATAAACAGCATGTTCCTATGCCCAAAGAAACAGCATGGCAGAAATTTTGTAAAAAATCAAGTAATCTGGTCGGGCGTGTATCCAAAGATTCTAAAAGAAAACCGTTGCCGCAGGCATATATTGAAATGGATGAAATAGGGCAAAATTTTTGGGAAGTTATATTATACTATGATATATATGAATACCACTTACTATTTAAGAAAAACTAGGGGGGATTTTGAAAAAATTATTACTATTGATTTTAATGTTGAGTTTAGGCACAGCAAGCGTATACGCTAAAACCGATAACGGCCTTAAATTTAACATAAGAAGCAGCATCTTTAAAAACTATTCAATGTCAAGAGGCGTTGATGCCAGAGAAGTAAAGCAGATTAAAGAACTTTTGTCGGATTTAAATAAATATTCAAATTCGCACGACGTCAAAAATTTAAAAGAACTTTACAGCAAAAATTTTCTGAATACAGACGGCTTTGATTACAACACTTTTTTTACAATGATAGAAGAAACATTCAGATCTTATGACAATATAAGCTATTCAACAGAAGTTAAGAACATAAAAGTTATAGGTGATTGGGCAATTGTTGAATTAACGGACACAACAAAAGCAACACTAAAAAAGACAGAAGGCGAATTTACAACCGCTGATGACGGAGACCTGGAAGGATTATGCAACTATGTTCTTTATCTAAAAAAAGAAAATGATGATTGGCTTATTATAAGCGACAATATTTTATCGGAAGAAACGTCTTTAAAATACGGGGATGCCAAAAATATCACCATACAATTAAAAAGCCCTTTGACCGTTAAAAAAGACAGCGAATATATAATAGGGCTCGATATGGAATATCCAAAAGACGCATTTGTTCTGGTATCTCTAAACACGGAAGAAATTTCCTACCCGCCCGGAGAGCCTAACGAAGTATACCGCAAACTGCCCTCAGACGGCTTTTTGGAGCGTATCGTAAGAGCAAATAAATACGGCAAAAATGAATATGCGGTAGCATCTGTGGGTATTACAAAACTTTCTCTTGAAGCCAACAGTATTGCCACAATAAAGTTTCAAATGTCCGGTATGGCTTTTGTGATGAAAAGGGTTAATGTTATTAAAAATACGCAAAATGAATTTTTAAAAAAGGCTGAGGAAAAAGTTAAAATATGAAACCCGGAATTTTAAAACCTAAGGAAACAAGGGCTTTTATTGTTTTTACGTTAATGACTTTCTGTATTTTTGAACTGCTCAAAATTTCCAAAAATTTTTTTATAAGGCTTATGTTTGAAGGAAGTGAAAACCCTTTATTTTCAATAATCTATGCAAAAAATTACGGCGGCGCTTTCAGTTTATGGCAAGGCGGACGGTTATTTTTTATATTAACAAGCATTTTTGTTGTTGCAGGAATTTGCCTGTATGTATATAAAAGGGTAGCCTTTGAAAATAAGTTTGAAATTATATCTTTAGCTCTTTTTGTAAGCGGTGCTTTGGGAAATCTTTTTGAGCGCGTTGAAAAAGGCTATGTTATTGACTATATTAAATTAAATTTTGTGGAGTTCCCTGTATTTAACATATATGATGTTTCAATATGCACTGGTGTGTTTTTATTTGCAGTTTATTTTATTGTAAAATCTTTAAAAGAGAAATTGAGCAACCATGGAAAATAACGGCAAAAATTTTATAACAGCAGATAAGCAGGAGCGCTTAGATGTCTTTTTAATGGACTTTTTTGAAGATTTTTCAAGAAGCAAAATTCAAAAAATGATTGAAAACAATCTTATAAAGGTAAACGGTGAAGCTAAAAAGCCCTCTTACAAGCTTAAAGCGGGCGATAATATCTCAATTGAAAATAAAGAAGAAATTCCCGTAAAGCCTCAAAATATTCCCCTTGATATTAAATATGAAGATGACGATTTAATTGTTTTAAATAAACCTAAAAATATGCTCTCGCACCCCACATCAAATGATAGCGAAAACACTCTTGTAAACGCTCTTTTATACCATTGCGGTAATAATTTATCAGATATCGGGGGCAATATAAGACGCGGAATTGTACACAGGCTTGATAAAAATACATCAGGGCTTATGCTTGTTGCAAAAACAAATGAAGCTCACAAAAATCTGGCACTTCAAATCAAAGAAAAAACAGCCGTAAGGAAATATCTGGCAGTTGTGGCAGGAGTTGTGGAAGTTGATGAAGGCACAATAAATAAACCGATTGCAAGAACTATAAAAGAAACAGTCAAAATGAAAATAGCAGGCAATAAAGATAAAAACGCTAAAAGTGCCGTAACGCATTTTAAAGTTTTAAAAAGGTTTGGGGGCGCAACTTTTATTGAACTTAAACTTGAAACAGGCAGAACACACCAAATACGTGTGCATATGGCAAGCATTAACCACCCTGTTTTAGGTGATACACTTTATGGCGCCCGCGGCTTTAAAATTGAAGGCTTGCACAATGTTAAATTAAAAGAGCAGGTTTTGCAATCATACTATTTGAGCTTTACACATCCATCGACTCACGTTATAATGGAATTTGAAATAAAAGAAAATGAATTTGACAATGATTTAAAAAAAGTCTTGCAAATTCTTAAAAGGAGAATATGATGAGAAATTTATTTTTAGTATTTGCCGCTATAATAGCAATAATAACAATAGTTTTAGGATATCTGGTTTTGCCCCATTCTCAGCTTCTGATAGTAAGCAACAAGGGGTTTGAATTTCGGATTTTATATTTTGCGCTCTATTCAATAGTTTTTATAATGGGCTTATTTACAGGTGCTCTAATTATAGGCAGATACACGGTAGAAGCCAACAGCAAACACAAAAAAATCAAACGGCAGCTTGAAAAAACATCAATCGGTGCAGATGATTCCGACCTAAAAGTGAAAACACTTGAAAATAAAGTGAAAACGCTTGAAAGCGCCCTAGATAAAGCAATAGAAAATAAAGAAAAAGAAGAATAATTTATTTACTTTTTGCTTGTTTTTCGTATTTTTTATTTGTAACCGCTCTATTAATTGCCGGCAATCCAAAGCCCAGGAATGAAACAATTACGCCCAAAGAACTTGCTTGAAGCCAGGCATTAACGCCTTTTGCAGTTTTAACAAGCGGATTGTTTTTGGATTTAAGAATTTCTATAAGCCCTGATAAAGTGCCCTCATCGGCAGATTTAATTTTTTGGATTATATCTTCAGCTTTCATATCGCCTATATTTTCACCCAACACTTCTTTAGCCGCCTTGCTTAGAGGACCGCTCTTTTTAGCATCTGCCATAAGAACTTTTTTAACATCGCCTTCATTTGTGTGGATGTAATCCAAGAAATTGCCCAATGTCTTTTTATCTTCAATGTGAGTATATTTTGAAATTATATCATCACTTGACATTGCGCTGATTCCGCCGTTAGGATGGAAGTACGCTCCAAGCTTTTTAAGTATACCTGCATTTTTATCAAGTTTGCCGTTGGTTAAAACAAGACCTGTTTTTTTGGAAGCAATTTTTGAAAAACCGGCACTTAAAGCTTTCATTGCAAAAAGTAAAGTTGCAACGGTTAAAACATCTCTTGTCAAAATTTCGCGTCTTTCATCATCATCGCGGGCTTTTACAACACGGGGCGCTACAACAAAGCCTGAAATCAAACCCATAAACGCGTATGGGGCGATGCTAATACCGTCAGGTTCAAAAAATTTGTTTATTTTCTGCAATTTGGTACTTGAACAAACTTTTGCGCCTAAATTTGAAACAGCTTTTTTTACGGGAGTGAAAATTTTATTTACTTGCATGGTTCACACTCCTTTTTATTCTCGCATTCGTCTTTTCTTATAACAGCCTCGGGATTTGTTTTGCTGATACTGTAAAGTTTAGGTAAATTCATTAAGAACAGGCCTGTTAAAAGCGTAACTGCTATGTTTGTGATGAATCTGGCACCGATTCTTATATTTTTAAAGTTAACAACATCAGCGGCATTTCTTGCTTTTGACAAGAAATCGTCACTGTAATTTTTCAAATGCTTGGTTAATTTGCCGATATTTACCTGGTTGCCTTTGCTTAATTTTGCAGAGTTAAAGTCTGTGTCGTAATCCATATGAAGTTTCTTTTTAACAGACATAAACCTTTCGCTGAATTTACCCAACAGCTGGTCTTTTGCAAGTTTGTCACTGCCTTTTTTCAAGGGTTTATTGAACATAGATTTAAAGAAATTGCGTTTGGGGGCATGCTCAACTTCAAATAAATCTTGCGCAAATTGTGCCACATCGCTCTTGTCAATATCTCCGTTATTTGCAAGTTGCTCAAAGACTTTTGTATAAAAAGCTTTTTTAAGTTCATCTCCTTTAATACCGGGGCTTGCCTTCAGGGTTTGTTCCATAATGGCGCTTAAGTCTTCTATTGTTTTAACAGGGACATTATTCGCTTTACCTACCATTGTTCTGCCGATACCTAAAACAGCGGCAGGCACAAAAAACATGCTCGTTCCTGTTAACCCTTCTCTTATAGCAGTTTCGGTTGCTGCAACATAATTATTTTTACCCGTTACTTCTTTATTGCGTTTCAATGATGAAACGGTTCTTGGAGCGCCGCATGCCAGAACATCCTGCGTTAGAAAAGAACCTGCCATACCTCCGCGCGCAATTGTGTCAAAGGTCTGAATTAAAGCGCCTGTAAGACCAATTGACTTAAAAGGTTGTTTATTCACATTCTGAATTTGATTCACTTGCATTGTTAATAGCTTCGCCCCACGTTATTATAATACGAGTCAAGGTTAAAAATTGTTAGTTTAACATACTTTTTTTACAAAAGTTAACCATAAGATGTCAAATAATAAACCTTTCGACCCAATTCATCATAATCTTTATATCATAAGGTTTTGGAAGATAAAAATCAGCGCCCGCGCTTAAAATTTCTTTTTTTTGATGGACTGATGAGGAAAAAATAATTTTGACACTGCTATTTTTTAAAGCCTTAATTTTTTGACAGATTTTAATGCCTTCTTTAAAATCCTCGCTTCCGTAATCCAAAATCACAATTTGCGGTTTAAATTTCTTAAAAACGGGCATGAAATTTTCAAAATCAACGCTTTTAACAGAAAACTTTTTCATCTCGCAAATTGTGGTTAAAAGATATAAAAGGGCTTCGTCTGATTCCATTATAAGCACCCGGTTGTGTTCTTCACGCCTTATTTTGCCTTTAAGCTTCGGCCTGTCTATTAAACAACAAGATACCTTGCTGTCTTTACACATTTTTAAAAGAAGATAAAGAGCATTTAAAATTTCTTTGTGGTTTTCAAACCTGTCTTTTGTAATTTCTAAAACGCCGACACCAAGCTTCATCAAAGGCACCTTATTCTCCATTTTATCGTCAGAAGAATATAAAATAAATTTATTTTTATAATCGGTTTCATTGTAAAAGCGCTCTACCACGTTATCAAATGCAAAGGTTAAAAAGGATGCAATCTTTTCGGCATTTTGCAAAGATGTTATTAAAACAAATTCGCTTTCAAGATTATGCCCTGCAAAGTCTTCTGTTGTGAAGGTAGATTTTATAATAGCGCTTAGTGTTTGCAAAACTTTTTCATAGGCAATTTCACCGTATATTTCGCGGTAAAGCCCGAGCCCAAAGATATCAACAAGCATAATTGCGCAGTTTTTGGGGTTTTGCATATGTTTTTTTATTGTTTTTACATTTCTAGTTATATCTTCTCAATTTTATAAAA
>CAYYBA010000021.1:0-19426 GCA_964470205.1 uncultured Gammaproteobacteria bacterium
AAATTCGGAATAATATACGTTAATAATTTATAAAGGAGGAATAGATGAAAAAAACTTTCATCATTTTAACTTTAATGTTGTTTTTTATGTTCTCTAACACTGCTTTTGGAGGTTACGAAATTAAAGGAGGCGCACAGACAAAAAGAGTTCCGCGCGGCACAAGAATTGAACTTAAAATGGCAGAGCCTCTTACAACGGAAAATATAACTGCAGGCGATATGTTTAGCGCAAAAGTTGTAAAAGATATTGTAGTTGATTCCAAGGTTGTTTTACCTGCGGGCAGTTTAATCAGGGGGAATGTTAAAGAAATTCGCTGTGCAAAAAGACTTTCAAAATCTGCAATTTTATATTTAACTTTTGACCATGTTGTAACACCCTCAGGCCGTCAGGTGCCGATTAAGGCCGGTATTTGTTCACAGTTTGATTTAACGGATGAAGGCGGAATTACGGGCGGCGGAAACTACGGCTGGGCGGTTGCGCAGAATTGGCATAAAGGTGTTGATATGGTTAAAAAATCAACAGCCTGGGGCGTTAAATCGGGCAAGGATTTATTCACGGGCGGTGAATTTTTGGTAACTCCCATTGCAGCAGTCGGCGGCGCTATAGGCGGAGGGTTTTATTTTGTGGGTGACAGCGTCATAGATTTATTCAGAAAAGGCAATGAAGTTGTTATAAATCAGGGTCAAGACTTTGATATATTGCTTCTTGATAATTTAGACGTCCCTGTGTGGTAATAATGTCTGATGTATCTGTTATAAAAAAGCTTTTAATTCAAAATAATGCAACTTTATCTGTAGCGGAATCGTGTACCGGCGGTCTTATAAGTTCTTATTTAACGGATATTGCGGGGGCTTCTGGTTTTATTGAACAAAATTTTGTGACTTATTCAAATTCCGCAAAAACCAAGCTTTTGGGCGTAAACTCTGACATAATTGAAAAATATGGCGCTGTAAGTGAATATGTGGCGCTTGAAATGGCGCAGGGATTAATTAATAACTATAAAAGCACTTTTGCGCTTTCAACAACAGGTATTTTAGGTCCTGATGGCGGAAGCATTAAAAAACCTGTGGGCACAGTTTATATAGGACTTGCAAATTCCGGGTGTCAAAAGGCTTTCAGGTATCAATCAAAAGAAAAAACACGTGTTAAAATTAAAAAAGATATAGCAAGAAAAGCTTTGGCTCTTTTAGTTGATTTTATTAAAGAAAACGGATAAATTTATCTCCTTCAAATTACTTAATAAATTTTGATAATTTGAAAAATGTAGTACAATGTAAGTGGAAAGCTATATAAAAGGATAATGTCCGAATATGAAGGTAAGAAAGAATGTACAAAGGATTGCCTTAGCCACAGCATTTGCTGTTGTGGCGGCTTTGTGCGTTTACTTTTTTTTAAACGTATATGAAAAAGAAAACTCTGCACTTAAAAGACAAAATCAGGATTTAAAAACGGAAATTGCGCAAAATTTTGAAAAGCAAAAAAAATATACCTACGTTGTTGCCAAAAATAACATTAAAAACGGGGAGACTTTAGATACTGCAAACATTGAAGTTCAGGAGTTTAAAATTCCCGTGCAGGGTGCTTATAACAATTTAAGCGAACTTTTAGGGCTTGTTGTTATAGGGGATGTTCCGAGAGGCAAGCCTTTAACTATTAAAGACTTTAACGCGCAGTCTTTAATTTCGGATATTGAACCAAGAATAGGGTATAGGGCTATTATGCTTACTATGCCTTACAATTACTACCCTGCATTTTTAAATTATACTTCCGTTGTGGATATCTATAGTCTTGAAAGCCGCCTAAAAGCCAAAAATATCAATGTCTTAGGCATTAAAGATAACCCGCAAAAACAAGAAAAGAAAATCATTGTTGAAATTAAAGAGCAAGATGTTATGAATTTTCTTGCCGCGGCTTCAAGGGGTGAGGTTATATTTGTGCAAAAGAATCATAAAGAAGGCGAACGCTACAGCTTTTCAACAAATGTTCCTATATCTGATGATGAAATAGCGCAAGCGCTGCCTGCACCCGTTGTTGTGCAGCAGGCTGGCATTGACGAAGAAAGAAATCTTGATATTGTTGAAATTATAGAAGGTGCCAAGAAAACAAAAATTATGTTTGAGCGAGATTAATATGCAAATAAGATTTAAAGCTTTAATAATATTTTTAACAGTAATCCTTGCAGGCTGCGGTATGCAGGCATTCGCGCAGTACAGAGATTTAAAATACGATATTCCGGTATTTGAAAATGAGGGTAATGTTAAACCGATTTTACAAAATACGACGCAGGATACAAGCAGAAAATTGTACTGCTCTGTCAGCAAATCACAGGTAGTTAAATTTGATAACGATATTAAAAGAATATCTGTAACAGACCCCGAGATTATTGACGTTGTTGTATTATCACCCAGAGAGATTGTTATTAACGGCAAAAAAACCGGTGCCACAAGTTTAATCTTTTGGGCAGATGAAGGCAACCCGATTTTTTACAATTTAATAGTTCAGCAAGATGCTGACCTGTTTCTTGAAGCGCTGAATTACATTGCCCCAAACGAAGATATTTCAATTATTTTTAATGATACAGGAGCTGTACTGTCAGGGCAGGTTTCATCAACTAATGTAAAAAATAAAATTATGGATTTAGCGAAAGCGTATCAGATAAATTTGGTTGATATGGCTGAAAGCCCTACAAAACAGGTGCTTTTGGAAGTTAAAGTGACTGAAGTCTCAAGAAGTTTCTCCCGTGAACTTTCTTCAAACTTCGGCATAGGCGATAACGGGTCTTCTATTTTTCCTCCAATAACAGTAGGGGATACCTTTAACCAGGTTACTTTCCAGAATACTCTTCAATATTTATTCGGAAACAGCAATTCAAAAATTGCACTCAGAATTAAAGCTGCTGAAACAAAGGGCGATTTTAAAATTCTTGCTGAACCGAAACTCCTTGTTATGGATGGTGAAGAAGGCAGTTTTAATGTTGGAAGTGAAATTCCCGTTCCATCCAGCATGGGGACATACGGCACGGTTGCTTATTCTTTTAAGCAATCGGGTGTTATTTTAAATTTCAAACCAAAAATTTTAGAAAAATCAGGCAGAATAAGGCTTAAGTTAGCCCCAGAAATCAGCGAAATTGATGATTCTGTAGGCATTATAACAGATACAACAAGTATTCCCGGATTTAAAACAAGAAAAGTTGAAACATCCGTTGAATTAAATGACGGCGAAACGCTTGTTATAGCAGGGCTTTTAAATAACAGCCTGACCAAGAATAAAACACAAGTGCCGCTTTTGGGTGATGTTCCCATTTTAGGCTTCTTCTTCAGAAATTCTAAAGATGATAAATCAGAAGGCGAAGTTATGATTTTTATAACTCCGCACATTGTTGATTCCAATTACGTTAAAGAAAGCATATAGGTAACAAATGGGCATAAAGATAGATACAATAATAATAGATAGCGAAGAAACGTCCAGAGGACTTGTCAAAAACTACTTAGGTGGGGTTAAAGACATTAATATCGTTCAAGAATTTAATGATGTCCTGCATGCTTATAATTACATAAGCGAAAACCGCCCCAACCTTGTTATTGTTGATATTACACAAAACACCCAGGTTGCCCTGGATATTATAGTTAAAATTTCGAATAATTCAAAAAACACAAAAATTGTTGTTTTGTCTTATGATATGAATTCCGAGCTTGTTGTAAAGGCGCTTCGCGCGGGCGCAAGGGAATTCTTGCTTAAACCGTTAATTGAGAAGGATTTTGTTGCATCGATTGAAAAATTAAAAGATTTAATTTTGGGAAATATAAACGATACTACAAAATGCAAAGTTATTGCCACTTTTTCAAACAAGGGCGGTATAGGCAAAACCTCAATTGCAACAAATCTGGCGGTTGAAATTGCGAATATGACAAAAGAGCGTGTGGCGCTTATTGATCTTAATATGCAGATGGGTGATGTCACAACGTTTTTGGATTTAAATCCTGCGTTTGACACAAGTTATGTTATTAATAATCTGGATAGAATTGATGAAGCATTTTTACTCTCTTCTTTGGAAAAATACAAAAACACAAGCCTGTATGTTCTTGCAGATCCTCCGGATTTGGAGCAGGCGGAAGTTATTACGGCGGAAAACATTACAACGCTTATAAATATTTTAAGAAACGTTTTTTCTTACGTTATTATTGATACCACAAGCAGTTTTGACGGCAAAACAATTGCAGCACTTGATAATTCCGATTTAATTTTGCTTGTATCAATTGTAAACTTGCCCTCCGTTCGCAACTGTCAAAGGTGTTTTGATTTATTTAAGCGCCTGGATTACCCTAAAGATAAAATTAAAATTATAATAAACAGACACATGGAAAATGATGAAATTTCCATAAGCGATATTGAAGATGTTTTGGACCACCCGGTTTACTTTAAAATTCCGAATAACTATTTTACAATCATAACCGCAATTAACAAAGGGCTTCCCGTCGGCGAAGTCAACCCCAGTTCAAATGTTGCCAAAAGTTTCAGGGAGCTCGCAGGCCTTTTATCGGATAACTTTACATACGATAGTAGCGCAAAACCCACCAAGCGTCCGGAAAGTTTTAATATCTTAAGTGTCTTTAAAAAAACAAAATAATCAAAAAAGGAATATGAATTGTCTTTAAAAGATAGGTTAAATATAAAAAACGAAAAGAAAGAAAATTATTCACCGGAAGATAATTTTCTAAATACAATGCCTGTAAGTGAAGAATTTTCTGAACTTAAAAATAAGCTGCACTACCTTTTAATTGAAAAAGTCAATTCAACGCCAAGGTGGTCAACCTATTCGGATGATAAGCAAAAAGAGCTTATTGCCGAATTTGTAGAAGAACAGGTACATACGAATTTTTCTTCAATTCCTCTGAATAAGCTTGAAAAAGAGAGGCTTATAAAAGAAATTATTCAGGAAACAAAAGGCTTTGGCCCTTTGGATACCTTGCTTGAAGACCCGGGCATAAGCGATATTCTGGTTAACGGCCCTAAAAATGTTTATATTGAAAAAAACGGTAAATTATACCGCACAAATGTTGAATTTAAAGATAATGAACATTTAAGAAGTATTATAGAGCGGATTGTTTCAAAAGTAGGCAGAAGAATTGATGAAAAATCACCGATGGTAGACGCACGTCTGCCCGACGGAAGCCGCGTAAATGCTATTATTCCGCCTTTGGCAATAGACGGGCCTTCCCTTTCAATAAGGCGCTTTAAGAGTGATATTGTTTCAATGAAAGACCTTTTCGGACACGGTTCTCTCACTTGCGAAATTGCCAAGGTTTTGGAAATCGCCGTTATGACTAAAGCCAACATAATTATTTCAGGCGGCACAGGTTCAGGTAAAACAACCCTTTTAAATACGCTTAGCGCTAAAATTCCTTCTTCTGAACGTATTATTACAATTGAAGATTCCGCGGAATTACACCTGCAGCAAACGCACGTTGTGCGTCTTGAAACGCGCCCCGCAAATATTGAAGGCGCAGGGGCTGTGAGTGCAAGGGATTTATTAATTAACAGTTTAAGAATGCGGCCCGACAGAATTATAATCGGCGAATGCCGCGGGCAAGAAACTCTTGATATGCTCCAAGCCATGAACACAGGCCATGAAGGCTCTCTTACCACCCTTCATGCCAGCTCTACACGCGATGCGCTCTCCAGGCTTGAAACCATGGTTATGTACAGCGGTTTTGAATTGCCTGAAAAAAACATAAGAAGCCAGATTGCAAGTGCTGTTGATTTGATAATTCAATTGGCAAGGCTTTCTGACGGGTCCAAAAAAGTTGTCAAAGTATCTGAGATAATAGGTATGGAAGGCAGCGTTATTGTTATGCAGGATATTTTTGTTTGGCAGCAAACAGGAGTGGAGAAAAATAAAGTTATAGGCTATCACCGTTCAACCGGCATAAGACCGAATTTTTTGGAAAAAGCAAAACTTGAAGGGTATGAAGTCAACAGTGCGATTTTCAGCAGAGAATACAAACATACTTATTCAACAGACAGCAAGGAATCAGGATATTTTATAGCACGGGCCGAAAAAACACTCGATACTGCTTCTGAGGAAAAATCGGCTGAAGCAATTACTAAAAATAACGAACAAAGTTCAAGAGAAATGCCGGGGAGGCTTCGTGCAGGCAGCGATGATAAAAGCGAACTTTTAAGAAGGTTAAGAAAATGAGTTTGTTTTTAATATCTGTTATTACAGGGGTTTTTATAAGTTTTGCCATTATGCTGATTCTGAACTTAAGAACCGGCGAAGAACTTATTTTCCAAAGAAGGCTTGACGGTATAAGAAATCGTTTTGATACTCCCGGCTTACCCCAGGAAAATATAGATGAAACTTTTTCATCCGAATATAAGTACCGTTTTCTGGCTAACTATTTAAAAAACTTTAAATTTATAACCGCTTATGTGCGCAACAAGCTTTTTTTAGCCGGTTTTGACGCGCATATTGATATCTTTATTATAGCATGCGCTGTCTGTGCTCTTGTATGTTTTATTGTCTTATCTTTTATTTCCTTAAAATTTGCTTTCTGGGGGCTTTTTGGCGCTTTAATTCCTTTTATTTATTTAAATACGCTTATTAAAAAAAGGGAAAATCTTTTTGCGCAGCAGCTTCCAAACACGCTTGATTTAATAGCAGGTTCTCTGAGGGCAGGGCATTCAATCTACAGTGTTTTGGAAATTATAGTAAATGAAATGCCAAAGCCCACCAATGAAATTTTTAAAGGAACGCTTGATGAGATGATGCTTGGTATTGATATGAAAGATGCACTCGGGTATTTGTCACGTGCAATGCCCAATAACATGGATTTAAGATTTTTTATTACATCTGTTATTTTACAAAGAGAAGTCGGCGGTAATTTAGCAAAAATTTTGGATGTTTTATCTGAAACAATAAGAGAGCGGTTTAAACTTATGGGAAAATTGCAGGCACAAACGGCGCAGGCAAGGCTTTCCGGGATTATTTTATCAATTATCCCTCCCATAATTTGCGGAGTTTTATTTCTCCTGAGCCCTGATTATATGAAACCGCTTGTTGCAACAGGGCAGGGACACATTATTCTGCTTATTTCATGTGCACTTTTGCTGCTTGCTGTAATTGTAATAAGAAGAGTTTTAACGGTTGAGATATAAGAGGTTAAATGATTAAAACAATTTCAATACTTATAGGTTTATTAATAGGGTCTATTGCCTATATACTAATGTCAGGCAAAGAAAGTTTGCTTTATTCAAGAATAAGAACAACAAGCACAAAAAATCAAAATACATCAAAGATGCTTTATTATACTTTTATGGATTTTATAAAACCCTTTACCATGTTTTCTCTAAAAACAAATAATTACAGGGATAAGGTAAAAAAGCTTCTTATGAGCGCGGATTTATCTTCAAGTGAGAATAATATTATTGATTTTGAAAATAAAAGAATTTTATTTTTGATCTATTCTTCAGGTTTAGGTCTGCTTTTTCTTGTCACGATACCTTCTCTTTTGACGTTGTGCTTTGTTATTACTTTTGTTTTGATTGCTTATAAAATCCCCGAACATATTCTTTTAGCCAAGATAAAGAAAAAACGCGAGAATTTTAACCGTTATTTTTCAGATGCAGTTGATTTGCTTGCGGTTTGTTTAGAAGCAGGGCTTGGCATAGGAGCTGCAATTGAGCGTGTCGGGGAAGAATTTGCAATATTTTCGCCCGCAATAAGCAGGGAATTTACACGTGTTTCAAAGGATATGGCATCCGGTATTCCCAGAAAAGAGGCATTTGAAGCACTTGTTGAGAGAGTACAATCAGAAGATTTACAATCTTTTGTAGCGTTTTTGATTCAAAGCGAAAAGCTCGGTATAAGCATTGCGCAAAATCTTTACACATTTTGCGATACTTTAAGAAACAAAAGAAGCCAAAAAGTGGAAGCTTTAATACAAAGTACAAGCATTAAAATGGTTATTCCCATGGTGTTTTTACTTTTGCCCGCTTTATTTTTGGTAATAATTTACCCTGCCATTGCAGGAATTTTAGAAAGTATGCCTAAGTGAAAAAAAAATTGTACGAAAAATTTATAAAAAAATGTTTGTCTTTGGCGCGCAAAGGTCATGGTTTTGTTTTGCCTAACCCTATGGTGGGCGCTATTTTGGTTGATGAAAAGGGCAAGGAGATATCTTCAGGTTATCATCAAAAATATGGGGCAGCACACGCTGAAGCCAACTGTTTGAAAGATGTTGAGTGCGATTTTTCAAAAACAACTCTTTTTGTAAATCTGGAACCCTGTTCACACTTTGGTAAAACACCCCCTTGTGTTGATTTAATTCTTAAGCGCGGCATTAAAAAAGTGGTTATAGGAATGCTTGACCCTAACCCCAAAGTGGCGGGACGCGGTATTAAAAGGCTTCAAGCGGCGGGAGTTGATGTTGTGTACCCTGTTTTAGAAAAAGAATGTGAAGATTTAAACCGTGTTTTTATAAAAAATATAACCCAAAAGCGTGCTTTTGTTGCAATAAAAACGGCAGTGACGCTTGATGGGAAAATTGCAACAGACACAAATTCTTCAAAATGGATAACAGGTGCTTGCGCAAGGCGTGAAGCGCACAAATTGCGCGCATGCTATGACAGCGTTATGGTGGGTTCAAACACTGTTTTAATTGATAACCCCTCTCTTACAACAAGAAATACTAAGGGCAAAAACCCTGCAAGAATTGTGTTTGACAGGTCTCATAAAACAAATTTTAACCACAAGGTTTATAATAATGACGGCACAAGGGTGATTTTAGTTACAAATGCCAAGGTTAGCGCGCCCTCTTATATTGAAATTGTGCCTTTTAAAAATTTTGACAGCCTTTTTAAAAAATTTTATGAAATGGGAATTTATTCTGTTATGATTGAAGGCGGCTCAGGGTTAAATTCCGCGGTGATTGAAGCGGGGGAAGCAGACTACATACATCAATTTATTGCGCCCAAAATTTTGGGCAGCGGCTTAGATTTTGTGAAAGGGCTTGATATAGCGCAAATTGATGATTGCTGTAAACTTGAAATTGTAAGCATTAAAAAATGTTTGCCTGATATTTTAATAAACGCAAAATTTTTGCCTAATATTTAATTTCCCAGCCGTCGCACATAATTTTTGTAGTACATGCAAAACCTGCACCATCGGTATTATCTCTTTGCGCATTACAATAATTATCATTAAAAGAGTTACCGCAATTAACACCTGCAGGTTTTAGGGTTCCGGCATTAAAAATAAAAACATCCCTGCCAAAAGTGTTTGGCAATTTTTCACCGTTCATATCAATCAGGAATTGATATGAACTAAAATTTGAGGTATTCACAAATGCGAGAATAGTGCCGTCAGCAAGCTTATATGTGCAGCCATAGTCATTCGCATATACCCAACCGGCGGAACTTTTTGCAACATTTAATTGTTTAAAAGGTGTTTCTTTTATATACCCGCATTCCAAGCCGCTTTTACATTTTTTTAAAATTTTTAGATGCGCTTCCCAATACGTACTGCAATATTGCCCTATATTTGTTTTATTAATTTCTTCTATGTCGTCATATGGGTTCACACCGCCGTTTTCCGATATAATTAAGTTGTTTGTTTGTTTAAGCATACTATATGATTTTTTAAGCCGTGTTACGGTTTGTGTTTTTTGATAGTTGTTTATAACGGTTGGTACGGTAAGCGCTGCCACAACACCTATTATCGCTAACGTTATCAAAACTTCCGCCAAAGTAAAGGCAGGTTTTTGCATTGTATTCTCCTTTTTCTTATTATAGCATTTTTTATACCGCGTGCAATATATTGTGTATTATTTAAAATTACTGTATAATAATTTCTATGAAGATTTTAGTTATTAACGGTCCGAATTTAAATATGTTAGGTATACGCGAGCCTGAAATCTACGGCAAAATGTCTTTAGCGGATATTGAAGGTGAAATTGTAGAATTTGCAAAAAGCCTTCAAGGTGTCGAACTTGAATTTTTCCAATCAAATCATGAAGGTGAGATTGTTGAAGAAATTCAAAAAGCACTTGGCGCGTATGATGGCATTTTAATTAATCCTGCTGCCTACACGCACAGCTCTGTTGCAATTGCAGATGCTATCGCCTCTGTGGGTTTGCCTGCGGTCGAAGTACATTTATCTAACATCAATGCCAGAGAGGTATTTCGCAAACATTCATATGTAGCGCCCCAATGCATAGGTCAAATCAGCGGTTTCGGGCTTGAAAGTTATAAACTGGGGCTTTTGGCACTTTATAAGCATCTGACAAAATGAATATTTTAGATACACAAGAGAGAAAATTTTTAGAAATTATAAGAAATACGCTTGATGACAGCAGTTTTTTAGGAGATGACTGTGCGCATTTAAACGATTATAATTTAACAATTTCGCAAGATACTTTAGTTGAGAATGTGCATTTTGACCTCAATTTTATAACTCCTTGTGAATTAGGGAAAAGAGCTGTTTTAGCAAATTTAAGCGATATTTTAGTTTCAGGCGCTAAGCCTTTATATATAAGCGTTTCACTATCAGGCCCGTTGCGTTCAAAATTTGTTCAGGAATTTTACAGGGGCATTAATGAAATGTGCAAAAAATATGAAGTTAAGGTTATAGGCGGCGATTTAACAAAGGGAGTTGACATAACAGTTTCTATCTGCGCTTTTGGCGATTGCGCGCAGCGAAAAGTTTCATCCAGAAAAAACGCAAAACCCGGCTACATTGTAGGTGTTAAAGGGATCTTTGGCTCAAGTGCGTGGTGGTTAAAAACGCACGATGGTAAGTTCAAAAAAGCACACATTGAACCTGTACTTTATCCTGAAATTTCTTCAAAAATCGCTAAAACGGCTAAAGAACCTTACGCTATGATGGATTCATCCGACGGGCTTTTAGATTGCTTGTCGCAAATTGCATATGAAAGCAAATGCGGCATTGAAATTGAATATGATAAAATTCCCAGAGAAATTGAAGATAAAAAAACCGTTTTATACGGCGGAGAAGATTTCTCTCTTGTTTTTTGTGCTTGTCAGGAAGATTTTGCGCGTATTGATGATGTTGTTGCAATAGGGAAGGTGGTTGAGAAACAAGGCGTTTTTGTGGATAATGTCAGATACAGCAATGAGGAATGGGAAGGATACAGACATTTTGGCTAAAATAGGTGTAATTATAACCGCCGGCGGCAAATCCGAGCGTTTTGGCTCAAATAAACTTCTTGAAAAAATAGAAGATTTGGAAATTATTTTGATAAGTATTTCGAAATTTTTACCCTATGCCTCTGAAATTGTTGTGCCATGCGCTAATGAAATAAGAGAAGTTATTAAAAAGCATTTTAAGGGCTCTAAAATTAAATTTGCACCACCCGGCTCAACACGCCAGAAATCTGTTTTTAGCGCGCTCAATGTACTTGAACCTTGTGATTATGTTCTAATCCATGACGGCGCAAGGCCTTACGTCAATAAAGATATTATTGAGCGTACAATTAAAGAGGTGCAGGCAAAACTTGCTGTTGTTGTTGGTATGCGTGCGATTGATACAATTAAAAT
Source organism: uncultured Gammaproteobacteria bacterium (assembly GCA_964470205.1). GTDB lineage: Bacteria > Cyanobacteriota > Vampirovibrionia > Gastranaerophilales > Gastranaerophilaceae > CAYYBA01. The sequence goes on from CAYYBA010000021.1 coordinate 11,557, forward strand.
TTGCAATAAGGAAGGTGAGATTTTATCTACCCCAAACCGCCAGAATATTTATTATGCGCAGACTCCTCAGGCTTTTGAATATAGAAAAATTTTGCACGCGCACAAGGAATTGCAAAACCACCCTGAGCCTTTTTCGGATGACAGCGCAATGCTTGAGTATTTAGGCGAAGCTGTCTATATAATTGAGGGTGATTATAAAAATAAAAAGATTACTACAAAAGAAGATTTATTTTAAGCCCAGTTCATTTTGCAGATTATTTTTAACAATTATTCGCCCTGTTTGCTTATCAATTTTTACCCCATACTCAATCATAAGCCTTGCAACTTCGTAATGTTTGCCCTTAACCGCATAATATATAAGCGTTTTGCCTGTAAAATAGTCCGTGTAATTAATTTTTGCACCGTTTTCAATTAAAATCTTTGCCATAGCATCGTTTTTATTTTTTAATGCCCAAAGAACAGGCGCTTCAAAGCCTATATTTGCATGTGCGCCCCTTTCAAGCAGAAGGTTTACAATATCATCCTTATTGGCTTTAACTGCATAATAAATAGGGTAAGCATTGTAATAATTGACATTAGGGTCTATGCCGGCATCCAAAAAAAGCTTTACAACCTCAATATCGCCTTTTTTAATTGCCTTTATAAATCCTTCGGTTGATTTTTCAATCTTTAATTGCGCAAATTTTTGGTTGTAGTATTGGGTTTCTTCAGCACTTTTGGCGGGCGGATTTTTTGATTTCAGATATTCTTCGTATAACTCCCCGCCAAATGCCAGCAAGGAATTTGAAAAAAGAATTAATATTAAAAATATTCTAAAGTACAAGTTCATCTTCAATATCTAAATTACAAGTCCGCCATCAACCCCAAGCACTTGCCCTGTTATATAATCAGCATCAAGCGCTAAAAATTTCACGGTACGCGCAATATCTTCAGGTGTGCCGAGCCTTTTTAAAGGAATATGTTCTACAATTTTATCGGCAGGCAGGTCTTTTGTCATATCCGTTAGGATAAACCCCGGCGCTACGGCATTTACGCGGATATTTCTTGAGGCAAGCTCTTTTGCAAGAGATTTTGTAAAGCCGATAAGCCCCGCTTTTGCGGCAGAATAGTTTGCCTGTCCCCCATTGCCCATAACACCAGCTATACTTGACATATTGATAATAACACCCTCTCTTTGTTTAATCATAATTTTTGAAACAGGGTGAGAAACGTAATACGCCGAATTTAAGTTCGTGTTTATAACATCAAGCCAATTTTCAGCGCTCATACGCATAAAAAGCCCGTCGCGCGTGATTCCTGCGTTGTTTATTAAAACATCAATGCGGCCGTATTTTTCTAAAATCTTTGTGATACCCTCTTCAACTGCATCTTTATTGCTTACATCAAATTGAAGCGCCAAAGCATCTGACCCCAAAGCTTTTAATTCTTCAACCGTTTTATCCGCAGCTTCTTTATTTCCCGCGTAATTTATAACAACATCCAGGCCGCTTTTTGCAAGTTCCAGAGCGCATGCTTTGCCTATTCCTCTGGACGCGCCTGTTACAAGTGCTACTTTTTTATCCATAACTTTCTCCTTATACCTTGATTATGATAATTATAGCACAAAATACCTGCACAGAAAATTTCTAGGCAATTGTCTTGAAATATTTCCGTTCGTGAACTTTTGGACCTTGCTTCAAAATTCTAAAGAATTTTTCCGCTTTGCCAAGTTCACTCACATGGGCGTCTTCGCGCCCGAAAAATTCCGCTTGTTTTGCCTTAAAATTTTCAAGCAGGCACAAGGTGTGTGAGCCCGTGAGGGTGCGGCGTTGAGCCGCAGCCAACAGGGCGAAACCGTTCCTTGCACAGAAAATTTCTAGGCAATTTACCAATTCACATCTTTGTGCAAATAATCCATGTTATCTTTTGCCAAAACCCAAGCAGCGCAGGCAATACCGTTTTGATTAGTTTGACTTGAAGTTCTGCAATCATTTGATAAAGTAAAGTTGCTATCATTTGTCCCGAAAGGGATAACGTTATATTTTGTTAAGATAAAACGAAAAGTATCACGCCCAAGCTGATTGGGCTTCTTAAACCCGTTTAAATCAACTCCTAAACTCCCGCAGGAAGAACTAAGTTCCTTTGTGCCCCCCCAATTTTGTGTACAATTATTTCCGTATGAATAAATCCAAAACGCTAAGCCGTTTGCAAGCTGTGTACCCGCATATCCGCTGCTGCCGCTTGGTCCCCACCAATCAATATTTTTATTTAAAGTTTTATATGTGCTAGACGCAAAACATCCGGCCTGGTTGCCGCACCTTTTTGTAATTTTTAAATAAGGCGATAATATATCTATAATTCTATCTGCATCTGTGCCATTGCCCTCTCCTGTTCCCCAATTCCAATTGTCAGGAGTTCCGTTATCTACCTGTGCCCTTGAATAAGCCTGACTTATTTCCGTGTAAAATTTCTTTAAGGCCGTTACTGTTTGGCGCTCCTGATAATTTCTAATTACTGTCGGTATGGTTAGCGCCGCCACAACCCCTATTATTGCAAGGGTTATAAGTACTTCTGCCAACGTAAAGGCATACTTTTTCATTTTTTCTCCTTTTATTTTATCCAATATACGGGATACATAAAATTAAGTATAGCATTATTATTAGTATTATGCAAGACGATGAAAAAATATTAACCCAGGCAATAGCTAAAACATTAATAAAAATAAGAAAAAAAACAGGCAAAAGCCTGAATTTATTTTGTAACGAATATTCTATCCCGACATCCACTTTGAACGGCATAGAACGTTCTGTTATAAGCCCGAAGGTGTTTTCTTTGTATAAAATTTTAAAGGCATATAACATTAATGCAAGCGATTTTTTTAAAATGGTAGAAAAAGAACTGCCGAAAAATTTTATGGAAATGGAAGATTAATTTTTAATCTCTTCAATTGTGCTGTTTAAGCTTTGTGTGTCAAACACATTGTACGTTTTGGCGTCGGGGCAGATTCTTTTGTTTAAACCCGCCAAAACATTGCCGTTTCCAAGCTCTATAAAAGTTGTAACGCCTGAGTGCACCATTTTTTTAATTGTTTGTGTCCAAAGAACGCTTGATGAAATTTGTTCAGGCATCTTTGCCTTAAAATCCTGTGCGCTTATTGTAATTTCAGCATCCACATTTGTTATAACGGGGATTTTGGCATCGTTTAGTTGAAGCGTATCAACAAAAGTTTTAAAATCTTTGCTTGCATCTTTCATTAAAGCGCTGTGAAATGCCCCTGAAACGCTAAGCGGTATAACCCTTTTTGCCCCCTGTTCTTTCAAAAGCTCCGCTGCATATTGAACGGCAGTATCTTCACCCGTAATTACCGTTTGCGCATCCGAATTGTAATTTGCAATGCTTACAATACCCTTACTTTGAGCTTTGTTAAGGATGTTTTCGATAACATCGGCACTTAAACCTATAACAGCGCACATAGCGCCTTTTTTATCCGTTAATGTTGCCTTATGCATTAAATCAGAGCGTTTTTGAATGGCTAAAAACACATTTTCCAAATCCAAAACGCCTGCAGCGTAAAGTGCTGCATATTCGCCCAAAGAATGCCCTGCCACAAATTTCGGTGTAATATCAATTTTACTTCTAAAAGCTTCAAGTGCCGCTATTGAAACCGCTAAAAGTGCGCTTTGAGTGTTAATAGTCTGCTTTAATTCTTCATCAGTGCCCCTAAAACAAATGCCCGAAACACTTTTTTGAAGCACCTTATCAGCAGTATCAAAAACACGCTTTGCAGCATCAAAGTTATTATATAAATCTTGCCCCATGCCTGTTGTTTGCGCCCCTTGCCCTGGGAAAATAAAAGCTGTATTTGACATTTATTGATAAACCTCTGTAATTTTTCTGTTAACTTCAGATTCAACGGCTTCTTTTGCAACTCTTACAGCATTTTTAATGGCGTATGCGGTGCTTCTGCCGTGCGCAATAACCGTTATACCCTTAATACCCAGTAAAAGCGCTCCGCCGTATTCTTCATAATTCATGCGTTTGTAAATTCTTTTCATAAAAGGACGCGCCAAAAGCCCTATTACAATAGAAATAATATCACTTGTAAATTCCTGTGTAATCATTTTAAATAACATCAAGCCCGAGCCTTCAATAATTTTAAGCACAACGTTGCCTACAAAGCCGTCGCAGATGATAACATCGCAATCGCCGTAAAATATTTCCTTGCCTTCAATGTTGCCGATAAAATTTAAACCGTCTTTATTTTCTTCAAGCATTTTGTAAGTTGTTTGAACAAGTTCGTTGCCCTTGCTTGCTTCTTCTCCGATGTTTAAAACACCCACTTTCGGGTTTTCATAACCGTAAACGTTTTTTGCAAATGTTGAACCCATAATTGCAAACTGATAAAGCATCTCGGGTGTGCAAGAGGTGTTAGCGCCGGCATCTAAAAGGATGAAAGGCTTTTTCATTGTGGGTAGTGTAACCGCAATTGCAGGGCGCTCAATTCCGGGCAATCTTCCTAAGCCGAACAGAGAGCTTGCCATAGCCGCTCCTGTTGAACCTGCTGCGACAACAGCATCGGAAGAACCCGTAGCAACGGCATTTACCGCTAAAACAATTGAAGAATTTCGTTTTTTCCTTATTGCCTGCCCCGGTGCTTCGCCCATTTCAATAATTTCGTTTGCATTTGTAATTTTTATATCGAGTTTTGAAAGATTAATTCTTATTGTTTGTCTGAAGAACCCTCCGCGCACAATTTTGATGCCGCGTCTTGAAATCAATTTTAATTCACGTCTGATAGCATCTTCTTTGCCGACAAGCTCAATGGGCACATTATAATCCTGCGCCGCCCAAACAGCACCCTTAACTATCTCATGCGGGGCATTATCCCCGCCCATAGCATCAATTGCAATTCTCGTCATATGAACTCCTCAGCATTCCTGTTTATTCTTCAGTTTTTCCTCTAACAACTTCACCATGGGTTTTTTCAACCGTTTTAGACTTTTGAGTTGTTTCAATGATTTCTTCTCCAGAAGTTTTTGCTTTCGCTTTTTCAGAAATTTCGGCAATTTCGATTTCTTTTTCAAATTCTTTTGCCAATTTTTTATCTTTAGTTGCTTTTTTTGCGGCAGGTTTTTTTGCTTCTTTTATTCTGTCTTGCGGATTTACATATTTTTCATTTTTAATACTAACCGCAGCTTGTTTATAAAAACCGCATTTTGTACAAACTGTATGTGTCAGAACAATTTCGCCGCAGTTTTTGCAAACCGTTGTAGCGGGTACTGTTGCTTTCCAATTCGCGCGTCTTGAAGCTTGTTTTGCTTTACCTGTTCTTTTCTTTGGGACTGCCATTTTTTAAATTCCTTTTCTTAAAAGTAAATATTCGTTTTTTATTTATAACACAAACAAAAAGAAATTTACAAGTTAATATTAAAAAAAGTTACTAAGCACTTTTGGGTTAAATTTTTTTAAAAATTATGCGCAATTTTTTTTATTCAGATGTTTTGTAATTTTTACAGAAGCATTTACTTTTAAAGAAGGAAGAAAATATGATAAGTAAAATTGGCGCAACAACTAATAGTCTTGCATTTGGCAAAAAAGTAACACTCAGCGAAAAACCCAAAGAGCCGAGAACTTTTACTTTTGATACCAAACAAATTACATTCGGCATTGATGAAGATGGTATTGTCAGAATAATAGATTTGTCAAAAGACCCTTACAAGGCATATCTTGTGCCCGGTCTATCCGCAAGACAAATGTCAGATTTATACAATAGCAGCGATGAGGCTGATGAAAGAATTATGTGCGACAGTATTGAAGAAACAGTTGTATAAAATAGGCGGAAACTTTTAAATTTCATTCAAATGCGTATAAAAAAAGCATAAAAAGGCACAAAAAGCGGTGTTAACACCGCTTTTTAATTTTGTTTAAAGCTTTAGAATTATTTGAAAACTGTTCTGAAGCTTTGGCAAAGTCTTCTCCAGCTTATATACTTTCGACCAGTTTTTGCACGCGTTGTAATTTGCTCTATATCCTATCTTAAGCTTATTTTAATGTGAGAACCTTTTTTAGAAAAATTGATTTTGTCTTCACGTGCTAACCAGCCTAAGCCTAGTGAAGCAAAGTTGTCGTCCAAATTTAATTCTTTTTTCATTTTAGTTGTTGTTACTTCACCTTTTTCACTCAAATAATTCCAGATTTGACCTGCTGATTCTACAATTGTTTCTTGCATTTTCATTTTCCTTTCGTATAAGCTACCAAACTTTTATAGTTTATATTATAATAGAAAAAAAAATAAAATGTAAATGGAGCAAACGTATGATAAATTTAAAAAGAGGAAAAGCCTGGGTATATAAAAATGATGTGGACACAGATGTCATCATCCCCGCCCGTTATCTGAACACAAGCGAGCCTGATGAACTGGCCAAACACTGTATGGAAGATATTGATTCAGACTTTGCAAAATTAGTTCAAAAGGATGATTTTATTGTGGCGGGTGATAATTTTGGCTGCGGCTCATCACGTGAACACGCCCCCATTGCAATTAAAGCGTGCGGTGTGAGCGCTGTTGTTGCCAAAAGTTTTGCAAGAATATTTTACAGAAATGCGATAAACATTGGGCTTGTAATTATAGAAAACGACAAATTGCCCGACGAATGTACTAAAGGCGATGAACTTGAACTGGATTTAAGCCGCGGGATTATTAAAAATTTAACAACAGGAAAACAATATTCCTATCCGCCCTTTAGCTCTGAAATTCAAGATTTAATTAACGCAGGCGGTTTGGTTAATTATACAAAGAAAAAATTGGGAGTTTAAAATGTATAAAATAGCGGTTCTAAAAGGGGATGGCATTGGGCCTGAGGTTGTTGATGAAGCAATTAAAGTGCTTGAAGCTGTGGGGAAGGTTTATGATATTAAATTTCAATTTGAAGAAGCTTTAATAGGGGGCTGCGCATATGAAAAGTTCGCAGTGCCGCTGCCTGATGACACCGTAAAACTTGCTAAAGATTCTGATGCTGTTGTATTGGGTGCTGTAGGCGATTGGAAATATGACACACTGCCGCCAGCAATGCGCCCGGAACGTGCGGTCTTGGGTATCAGGAAAGAACTTAATTTATTTGCAAATCTTCGCCCTGCAATTGTTTGGGACGAATTGGTATCATCAAGCCCCCTAAGACCCGAAATTGTGAGCGGCGTTGATATTATGATAATTCGAGAACTTACGGGCGATGTTTATTTTGGGCTCCCCAAGGGCATTGAAGTGAGAGTGGATTTTCAAGGCAGAGGCACGCGTTTTGGCTTTAACAATATGATTTACAATGAAGATGAAATTAAAAAAATAGCCCATGTTGCGTTTCAAACAGCTCAAGCGCGCTCAGGAAAATTATGCTCTGTTGATAAAGCAAATGTTTTAGATGTTTCAAGGCTCTGGAGAGAGGTTGTGACAGAAGTATCCGCCCAATACCTTGAAGTTGAATTAACGCATATGTATGTTGATAATGCGGCAATGCAGCTTATTCGCGCTCCTAAACAGTTTGATACAATTGTAACGGGTAACATTTTCGGCGATATTTTATCAGATGAAGCCTCAATGCTATCGGGCTCTTTAGGGCTTTTGCCAAGTGCGAGTTTATCGGATGAGGGCAAATGTGCCATGTATGAGCCAATCCACGGGTCTGCACCTGATTTAAAGGGCAAAGATGTTGTAAACCCCGTTGCTACAATACTTTCTGCTGCAATGATGTTAAAATACAGCTTTAAAAATAATGAAGCCTATAATTTAATTGAACAATCAGTTAAAAAAGTTTTGGCGCAAGGGTATAGAACACAAGATATCATGAGCGAGGGCAAAACCCTTATCGGCACAAGAAAAATGGGCGAATTAATTGTT
>CAYYBA010000022.1:0-8323 GCA_964470205.1 uncultured Gammaproteobacteria bacterium
ATTTTTTCCCATAAGCATACAATTGATAAAGGTCTGATTGAGAAACATTGTATTTATCGTTAGATGATGACGAATCTAATAACTTCCATTTTGTATCAAGTATAAGAATTTTATCATCTGTTTCCATAACAATATCGGGTTTTAATCTGAACTTATTTTCACTTTCTATCAAACAATAAGGGTTTGTTTGAGCTTTAATGCTTTTAAATAAGGTTTTATATTGTTTTTTTATATTATAAAAAACATAATCTTCAAATAATTTTTCCAGAGGGAACATCAATGACAACAATCTTGAATTACCTTTTTGAGGAAGAAAAGAATCACCTAATAGAAACACTTTTGCCAATTCTAGTGGTGCTTCGTAGTATTTATTTAGACGTGTTATATGAATCTTTTTAAACTCTTGCTCCGGGGCATAACTTTCTAAAACATTGTCAAAAACAAACAAGGCTTGGTTTAATCTTTTTATATTATTAAAATTTTTCGATTTATTTTTCAAATAGCAAATACAAGTTTTTATTACAATATTTTCAGGAGTATTTTCTATAAATTGATTATATTCGACATAATTCTTTTCCCTATGCGAATGATTATATTGAATATTTTCAGCAATTTTAATTTTCCCTTTTATAAAAGTTGAATTTTCGATTACTTTTATATAATTCTTTCTCAAGCCAAGTCGGATTAATTTATCTACCTCATCCAAAAAAATCGTTATAAAAACTTCCAACAATGGAAAATCTGCCGAACTAATATGAGTATCTGCAAAAGATTTATAATAATTACTTTTTAGGGTCGCAATCATTTTTGTGAATATAGCCCTTGATTCTACGGCTTGCTCTTTTTCTAAACAAATTTTAGGCAATACTTCAACGAATGTGCCATTTTTAAGCTGGATAATGCCGGCATATTTGTTAAAGCAAATTTTTCCGTTATAACAATTGAGAACATCTTTATAATGTTCTTGCAAGCAAAGCTCTTTTAATTGTTTATAATTGGACTCACAACCTAAATCGTCTTTGCCTACTCTTTCGTATTCAATAACAGAAATAGTATTAGACATCTATTCACAAGCCTTTAAGAATGCTTTCTGCGGATATTTTTCGTTTATCGAATATTTTGGCAAGTCATCGATTGAAGATAATTTTAAAATTATTTGAGAATCAATGTCTTTCCACTCGTCATTATCTATATCTGCTTGGTTTAAAACTTTTGCAATTTTTTCGTAGTCATTATAAAAATACTCTTGCAACAACGGTAAGATTCTATTTTTAAACTTATACAAAAATTCTTCGTAGCTATTGATTCCCATTAAATATGAATGACCAATTGTGTGATCTTTATCTAAAAGAACTTCTATCCTTTCATTAATGCTATCAAGAAATGCTTTTAAATCTACACCTCCAACTTCAGTTTGTGCACCATCAGCTCCAATTACACTTTCTTGATAATTGCGCACAACGGTTGGGATTGTAAGTGCTGCAACAACACCGATTATAGCAAGGGTGATTAAAACTTCCGCCAAAGTAAAGGCTTTTTTCATATTCTCCGCCTTTCAAATAGATTTTTTTCTTATTATAACCTGCCAGATATAAAAAGTCAACTTGATAGATAATTTTTTCAGAAAATAAGAACCTATGAGTGGTAATATATTTTGCTGGAATATTGTTAAATTGGTATAAAGGGAAAATTATGTTGTTAAAAGAAGAATTAGGCAAAAATATTAAAAAAATAAGAAGTGCAAAAAAAATGACACAGGAAAAACTTGCCGAAATTATAGGAATTGACCCTAAAAGTGTCAGCAAAATTGAAAACGGCAAAAATTATCCTTCATCTGAAACCCTTAGCGCCATTGCACATGCTCTTGATGTCGAATTTTATGAACTTTTTGTTTTTGAGAAAATAAAAAGCCCTCAAAAAATGCGAAGCGAAATTTTAAAAGCGATTGAAGATGAAAAAACGCTCTTGTATCTTTATCAAATGTTAAAATTAAAGTAGTTTATTCTAAAAAATCGCACAAAATGGAATTTGAAACTAAAAGCCCTTTAGCGCTTAATTTGTAACCGTTTTTGGTTTTTAGCATATGGCCTGTTGAGCAATATTTTTCTATAATTTTTGCATATTTGTTTTCAAAATCAACATCAAAACGGGTTTTTAATTCATCGATATTAATTCCTTCAATTTTTCTGAAGCCCAAAAAAATGAATTCTTCTATTAAGCTCTGTTTGCTTGATTTTTCGAACATCTTTTCTTTCAGGGGATTTTTAATATATTCTTCTATACTTTTTAAATTTGTATACCTTCTCCCGTCCACAAACCCTGACGCTGCAACGCCAAAGCCCCAATATTCGCCCAAATTCCAGTAATTTAAATTGTGGCGGCCCTGGAATTCTTTGCTTTTGGCAAAATTTGAAATCTCATAATGGTTAAAATCGCTTAAAAAATCAAGCGCGCATAAATACATATCAGCCTGAATGTCTTCACCTGCAAGGTTTTTGGGACGATTATTGTAGAAATAACAGCCTTTATCAATTTTTAAACCGTAAAGCGAAATATGTTGAATGTCAAATCCGAGCGCTTTTTGAAGAGTCTGCTGCCACACTTTCAAATCTTGATTGGGCAAACCGTACATTAAATCTATGCTCACATTTTCAAATCCTGCCGCTTGTGCCATTTTAATAGTATCTTGCGCTTGCTGCGCATTGTGCAATCTTCCTATATCTTTTAGAATTTTATCGTTAAAGCTCTGAATTCCAATACTTAAGCGGTTAATGCCGAGTTTTTTCAAAGCATTCAAATATTCCTTCTTAGCGCTTTCCGGGTTCACTTCAACGGTAATTTCTGTTTTTTCATCTAAATTAAACTGCCCCAAAATTTCTTCAAAATCGCCAATGCCTAGCAGTGACGGTGTTCCGCCGCCAATGTATAAAGTGTTTAGCCTGTTGCCTGCATAAAAATTTTTAATTTCGCGACATAAAACATCAACATAAATTGTTTTAATTTCAAGCGCATCAAAAGATGTAAAAGAGCAATAGTTACATTTTTTCTTGCAAAAAGGGATGTGGATATAAACACTTTCGGTCATTTTTTACTCCATTTAGTTGTTATTTAAACTTTGGCTTGTATATTGTTTTGTAATTTATTATAATACAAACATGCTAAGGAAGCCTAAAAGTTTGATGGAAAAAGAAATTTTTGAACAGCCGCAGGTTTTAGATGCGATTGTAAAAAAATATTGCCCCGATGGCAAAATTTTAATTGATTTTCCGAAAAACTTTAAAAAAATTAAATTTATTGCAAGCGGCTCTTCTTATAACTGCGCGCGTTTAGCGGAAAAATTTTTTCGCGATATAGGAGAGTTTGAGGCTGTAAGCGAGTTTTCAAGCGAATTTTTGGCAAATAAAAATTTAAAAATAGACAAAAACACTCTTTATTTTTTTATCTCTCAATCGGGCGAAACATCAGACACTTTGGCGGTTTTAAATTTGGTGCGCTGTGAGCGTGCCAAGACTTTTGTAATGACAAATAATGAAAATTCGACTATGCAAAAGCTTTCAAAACAGGGTATTTATGTGCAAGCCGGGGAGGAAAACGCCATTGCCGCCACAAAATCCTTTTGTGCCTGCGTTCTTTGCGCTTATTTGTGCGCCCTTAAAGCATCAGGCAAAAAGCCTTTTTGTTTAAATAAATTAAGTGAAAATTTAAACGATATTTTTAAAGACATCAAACAAATTGATAAATGCGCTGCATTTTTATCATCTTGCAAAAGTTTTCCCATTATAGGCTATAACTATTACTATATTTTAGCCAAAGAGGGTGCGCTTAAAATAAAAGAAACTTCATATATTGATTCAAACGCTTATGCTCTGGGTGAATTTATCCACGGGCATATTGCGCTTTTGAACCAAAAAAATGCGGTTGTTGAAATTTTCACCTCTGATTTGGGCGAATTTGAAATTAAAAATTTGAATAAAATTAAAAATAAATATAAGCCAAAAACGGTTACCATTACTGATTTTAATAGTGATTTGGATGGGAATTACAAAATAATTTTTCCGCACTTTAAAGATGATTTAACAAAGTTTCTTGCCATAATTTTAATTTTGCAGCTTTTGGCGTTTAAAATTGCAACAAAACTGCGCCGTGATGTGGATAAACCCAAGGGGCTTAATAAGGTTGTGAGAGACTAACTACCAGCTTATTTGTTTTTTTAAATAATCCATATTTCCGTTTTTTATAACCCATGCAGCGCAACCGCCGCCGTTTTCAACACTGGCGCTTATTCTGCTGCAAGTATTGTTAATGCGCCAGTATTTTTCATCTTTTGTTCCCATTGGTATAACACCGTATTTGGTAATCCAAAATAAAAATATATCCCTGCCGTATGAATTTGGTTTTTTATTGCCGTTAATATCAATATATAATTCTGCACAAACAGATTGCAAATATTTAGATTCCTGGTTTTGGCTTTGGTCATTTTTACAACCTGCGTTGTTTGAGCTGTATATTCTTAGAAATGTGCCGTCTGCTAAAATTGCCTGTGCGCATGAAGCATCTTTGTTGTAAGCTTCTGTATTTTGCAGCGTGTAATATTTTTCTGCCCAACAGCCTTTTGTGCCGGAATTGCATTTTTTTATAATTTTTAAATGCGGTCTTAACATTTCAATAACATTTGCGGGAGCATCTTGGTCCCAGGTGTCAATTGCCCCGTTTTCAATTTCTGCAAGTTTAAATGCTTGAAAAAGCGTATTATACGCTTTTTTTACAGATGTTACAACTTGTCTTTCCTGATAATTTCTTATAACGGTTGGAATTGTTAATGCTGCCACAATACCGATTATTGCTAATGTTATAAGAACTTCGGCAAGGGTAAAGCCGTTAGTTTTTATTTTAATATTATCTAACATTTTATATTTCCTTAGATAATTTAACTATAAGTTAAATTATATTATTACTTATAATAAAAGTCAAACGATAATTTAGTTAATAATATATTAAATTTTTTTCATATTATCCTAAAATGAAAAAGAGGCTTAAAATGTATCAAATAAAAGAATTGTTAGGTAAAAAAATACGCGAAACACGTAAAAAAGAAAAAATGACGCAAGAAAAGCTGGCGGAACTTGCGGGTATAGAAATTGCAAGTTTAAGCAACATTGAAACCGGCAAAAATTATCCGGGGCATGAAACTTTAAGAAAAATAGCGGAAGCTTTTAAAATACCCCCTTACGAGCTTTATATATTTGAGCACTTCAGGCCGCAAAAAATTTTGATTGATGAAATGTATAAAAAAATGTCTAAAGACGAGGAATTGACGCGCAAAATGTACATTTTTTTTCAATGTGTTAAATAAAAAAACAAGATGTGTGAGAATGCGGCAGCCGGTGTGGAGCCACACTAAAACCTTAGTGCGACGCACTTGGTTTTAGAAGGCGACCGTTGGTGTGTGAGCATTGGCACAGCGCCGATGAGGCGCTGCGCTGATGTGAAACCGTTCCTCTGTTTGCTTTCTACCACGGGTAATCATCCTTAATCTCCCACCCGTCTGCCATTATCTTTGCGGCACAATAGTAGCCGTCATCATGACATTTTTGGTTGATAGTAGATATAGAAGAACCGAGGCCAAGGGGTGTTATACCTTTTTTGTTTCTGTTAAAAATAAAAACATCTTTTCCTATGTAGTTTGGCCCCTTCGGACCGTTAATATCAACAAAAACATTAGTGTATACAACAGGGTTGCCCTCGCCGTCAGTTGTGGCGGCTCTATAAGCATAAACAATGTTATCCGTTGTTATAAAAGTTGCTCCCGCACAAATTCCTGTCTGTGTGGCAGTCCCGTCAAGCATTTTCCAGCCGCTTTCTTTGTAGCTGCAATAATTGTTATTGCCACCGCCGCAAGAACGAAGCGATTTTGCTTTAAAATAAGGGTTTATGTATTTTTGGTAGTAAGAACTTTCAGACATTTCTATATCCCATGTTTCATAAGGGCCGTTATCAACTTCTGCCAATCTGTGGGCTTGGTTCATAACAGAATACGCTTTTTTGAGTTTAGTTACGGTTCTTGTTTTTTGATAGTTTTTAACAGCAGAAGGCACGGTTAGCGCTGCCACAACACCTATTATTGCAAGTGTTATAAGAACTTCAGCGAGCGTAAATCCTTTTTCTTTCATTAATTCCTCCTTAATCAATTATGGAATTTATGCCTGTTTTATAACTTCTTCTAAAGCATTTAGCGCATCATCGGGCAGTTTATCAAGCCCCGCTTTTTCGCTTTCCCTTGATTTTACAAAATCTATTCTGTCCTGCATACGTTTTATGAACTGGTCTTTATATTGCGCGTTTTTAAATGAAGCGTCAAAACCTTCAATATCCATAATTTCAATGTCTGTGAAATTTTCCCACGGGCGGAATTTGGCGTTACCTTCAACTATAGCTTCAATTATACCCAAAGTATGTGCGGGTGTTACCTTTGTGCCCATAAAATCACCTGTATTTAAGATATAGCAATCAACACCGTCTTCAATTAAGCGTTTAAAACGAGTGTAGTCCATCTCAAGCGGGTATACCCTAAACGGGTTTGCATAAGGTTCCACTACCAACGCGTTAGGGTCAGTACCTTCAGCCAGGCGCTCTGCCGTTGTTCTTTTGGTAGCAAGAGTTGCACCCATAGCAGACCCTAAGGCAGCACCTTTTAATTTAAGAACAGGCGCAATTGTGGGGTCTTTCATAAGCCAAAAAATTGCGTTAATAGGCTGGTCAATTCTATCAACCCTGTTTGGCGACCACAGTTTGGATTTCACCGCCCTGCCGTTGCCGTTTCTGATATCTTCTGTTATTGAATACAACCTGCCGTCTTTACCTTCAATTACCCCGTTATTCTGCTGTGTTACGATATATTTATTATCGTCGCATTCCATCGGGTAATCTTGAGTTTTGTCAAAATACGCAGGCTCAAGCGCAATTGTGTATTTATCATGGACATTAATTACAAAAGCGTCATCATGCAAAACAGTAATATTATATTTGCCCTCATGTTTTGCGTGTGTAATTGTTGATTTTCCGCTTCCTGATAGCCCAAACACCGCCACTTGAAAGGATTTGCCCTCATCTAGATTATATCTTTTCATCCCGCCATGGCATGATGCGTAGCCGTTTCTTGCCCCGATACCCCAGGCAAGCGTCAGAGTGCCTTTTTTATGTTCGCCGAAATACCTCATGCCTAAAATCGCGGCACAGTTGTGTTCGGGGTCAAAAAATGTAAGCCCGTAGGGAAAATCGGGGTGTGTCCAGTAAGGGTCTGAAAATACGTAAATATCACCTTCTGATATTGCCCGTGAATTTTTATACATGCGCTCATATTCTTTATTGATATATTGGAAATTCAGCATCCATGAATACATAACATTTTCAAAGCCTTCAGGAATAAGCAGATGTGCTTTTACCATAAAATCTTCTTCTAAACCTACTACAACTTGCGTTTTATACATTAATCTGTCGCGTGTGTTATAAACGGCTTCTCTTATGATAGGGAGTAAATATTCTAAATCGCATCCGGGTTCGCCCACAATTTTTCTTGCAACGGAACAACGCCCCACAACCGTGCCGTCATTGAATAAAAGCTGGTTAGCGCCTTTGGGCAAGCCTATTTTTTCAGGCTCATATACAGGCATGCCTGTTAATTCAACAGTACCAGGACTTTTTTTTGCAAGGTCATAGACCTCTGATAATGTTTGCACACCTTTCACGTTATTGCCGAAAAACGGTGCTGTTATTGTTGCACGTGCAGATGAAAAAAACTTTTTCAATTCTTCGGAATTTGTAAAGAATTCAACAGTTGACATAAAAATCTCCTTTATCCGTTTTGCTTCTGGTTTCTATTATAGCATAAATAAAAGTTAAATTTGACTTATTCTTTTTGTATGATTTTCACTTTTTGTGTTAATATAATCGTATGGGAAATAGCATACAAAATCAAACCGATACTGTTCAGAAGGTTATTTACAACGGTAAAATATTCGGAATAATAATAAGGGGAAATTACTCAAAAGAGGGTGTTGAATTTTTTACACCCGGTGATTTCTCCCAGCAGCTTGCCTTTATGAAACATCAAAAAGGCAAGGAAATTGACGCGCACACGCACAACGTAATTTCAAGGGAAGTAAGCTATACAAAAGAAGTTTTGGTTATAAGAAAAGGCAAATTGAGAGTTGATTTTTATGATGATAACAAAAACTACATTGAAAGCTATACGGTAGGTGAGGGCGATATAATTCTTTTGGCATTTGGCGGGCATGGGTTTAAGTGCATTGAAGAAGTTGAGATG
>CAYYBA010000022.1:8333-16537 GCA_964470205.1 uncultured Gammaproteobacteria bacterium
TAAATGAATGAAACAAAAAAAATTATTCCGGTGTGCGAACCATAATTGGGCGGGAGAGAGAAAGAATATGTTAAAGATTGTATAGAATCCGGCTGGATTTCATCGGCAGGCAAATATGTGAGCGCTTTTGAAGAGAATTTTGCAAAATACTGTGATTGCAAGTACGGTGTTGCTGTTTGTAACGGCACGGTATCGCTGCATTTAGCGCTTGATGCTTTAGGTATAGGCTGCGGGGATGAAGTTATTGTGCCTGATTTTACTATGATAGCATCAGCCTTTGGGGTTTGCTATACTGGTGCAAAACCCGTTTTTGTGGACTCTGACAAAGACACATGGAATATTGATGTTGATAAAATTGAAGAAAAAATAACGTCAAAAACGCGTGCCATTATGCCCGTTCATATTTTCGGCAACCCTTGCAACATGGATAGAATTGTTGAAATTGCCAGAAAATACAATTTATTTATAGTGGAAGATGCAGCACAAGCGCACGGGGCACTGTATAAAGGCAAAAAAACCGGCAGTTTTTCAGATATTGCTTCTTTTTCGTTTTTTGCGAATAAAAATTTAACAACAGGCGAAGGCGGCATGGTGGTTACCAACAGCAGGGAAAATTACGATAATTGCCGCTATTTTAAAAATATGTGCTTCCCGCTTGATGCGCCAAGAGTGTATGAGCACAACAACATAGGTTTTAACTATCGTATGAGCAATTTGCATGCCGCAATAGGTTTGGCACAGGTGGAGCGTGCAGATGAGTATCGCGAAATGAGAATTAAAAATAATAAATTATATAAAGAATTTTTAAAAGATGTTGACGGCATAATCTTTCAAAAAGATGAAGAAGGGGCGCTAAATGTTAACTGGATGAATACAATTTTGCTAAATCCTGAAATTTACGGACACACAAAGGAAGATTTAATAGAGCATTTGAATAAAAACGGTGTGGATACACGTCTTTTATTTTGCGGCATGCATAAACAAAAAAGCCTGCTTGACTTTGGCTGCAGCGCAAGCGGTTCGTACCCTGTATGTGACAATTTATCCAAAAACGGCTTTTACTTGCCTTCTGCAAGTTCTCTTAAAAAAGAAGATATTGAATATATTTGCGAATTAATAAGGAGTTTTTAATATGGTGAACTGCCATTTTGTATTTTATGACGGCTGGGTTGAAGTTTCTCCTACTGTTATAAGTTTTGCAAAAGTTTTAAGCAAATATTTTGATAATGTTATTTTATATTGTCAAACAAACGGTTTTAGGAAGTACGAGTTTGATGAAAAAAATATAAAAACGCACTATATTTATAATTCCCTTTATTGGAAAAAATCGGATAAGCCCAAAAACTTTTTTTCAAAAGTAAGGGACATTATAAAAAAAGGTCCGGCACTCGGTAGCGATGATTTATTTGTTTGTGTAGATGACGTTGTTTTAAAATACTTTGCACGTCTGGCATATGAACACGGCAATAAATATGTCTATCTTTCTCTGGAGTTGCCGCAACAAGATGTTGAAGACACTGAGCAGATTGAAGCTTTTAAAAATTCCGATTTAATTTTAATTCAAGATGAAATCAGGCTTAAATCTTTACTTGATTTTTATAAGGTAAATACGCAAGATTTAAAACAGGAAGTTATGTTTTTACCTAATGATTCTCTTCCTATAAATTGCCCCAAGGAAGGGCTAAAAAATGTGCTGGAGCAATTTAACAATTTTCCTAAGGGCAAAGTTGTTTGTGCTTCAATAGGCATGATTGGTCCTCCCGTGTTTTCTCTTGAAACAGCCCTGGCATTTTGCGATATAGATAATGCAGTTTTACTTTTGCACAACAGCGGCAAAACCAAAATGCGCCCCTACATTAGAAATATGCTTGCAGCAAATAAAAAAAATTTATATCTTTCTAAAATAACTTATGATTTTAACGACCTGAAATACGTCTATGACCCGATTGATATAGGCATTGCAACTTACCGCCAGGATGACTGGGCAGGCGCTTATATAGGGCGCGCTTCGGGCAAACTTGCGTTTTATTTAAAGTACAAAAAACCCGTTATAGTGAATAAGGTTGATGGTTTTTCAGACATTATAGAAAAATACGATTGCGGCGTAGAACTTCAAGATGTTCACAACAAAGAGGAATGGAGGGCTGCGGTTGAAAAAATTATGGGAAATTATGAATATTATTCTCAAAATGCCTATAAATGCTATTTAGCCGAATTTTCTTTTGAAGAAAAAATTAAGCCCTTTGAAGATTATTTAAAAATGCTCAAATGTGCCTGTAGCTCAGCTGGATAGAGCGTTGGCCTCCGAAGCCAAAGGTCGTGCGTTCAAATCGCATCAGGCACGTTTTTAGTTAAATGGTGCGCAAATTTAATAATCGAAAAGCTCTTTTAATTCCATATCAAAAGCTTTTGCAATTCTCTCCAGCGTTAAATATTTTGCCTCAACCATGCCTTTTTCAATTCTTGATATGGTAGAAGGTTCAAGCCCGTTGCGGTAACACAAAGCTTCCAGTGTCAATTTCCTCTTTTTTCTTAAGGTTTTTATTCGGTTTCCCAATTGTAACAATTTTTTATTATTTTCTTGCATACATGCAATTTTAATATTATTATCAGAATAAAATTTGCACGCATGCAAAAAATGGGAATTATGAAAATAAATTTTACAATTTAAACAGGAAGTGCATGGGCATACAGAAAGGAATAAAAATGAAAAAGATTTTTAGTTTTGTATTAATTTTATTTTTAGGGTTTAACAATTCAGTTTTTGCAAACATAAACGCAAACGAACTTGAAGTTGTTTTAACCCCGATTACTATGAATTCAAAACTGAAGAAAAAATATGTCGGGTATAATTATTCAATATCAAATAATACGGGAAGAAAAATAAACATTATTAATGCCCAGATCTTAAACGGTAACAGCGGAAATCTTGCTTATAATGATGTTGAACAAGGCGCACGTTCTGCAATTGGAATGACTTGGGCAATAGCTGGGCCCGTTGGGCTGTTTACTTTGGGAATAGGTTGGCTCGCCGGGATTGTTGCAACCCCGATTGTCTGGATTTGCATGAGTAAAAGCGATAAAAAAGCGAACACCGAAAGTATTGCCTACACAAACACTGTTCCTTTGGGATATTTAAATAATGGTGAAACAATCCATGTTAAAACCCTTGTACCCGTGGGGGCAATACCTCAACTTAAATTAACGGTTACGGATGATAAAACACAGCAGCTTCAATCTTTTATAAAGTAAATTAAGCGTTATTTTTTTGAAAAGAAATTAATAATTTTATTCAAAAGCCCTTCGTCTTCTTCAAGGCTTTGATTATATTCTTTTTGCGACGCTTCTTTTTTTTCTATCACTTTGCCGTATTTTTCAGCCATTCTTAAATCGCCCTGCTTGTAATAAAAATCTGCCAAAATGTTTTTGGCGCTGCTATCGCCGTCAATTTCATAAACTTTTTGCCAAAATTCCATTGCAACAAAATTTTCCCCTGTCTGCTCGTAGAGTTTTGCAAGTTCAATAGCAACATCTTTATTTTTAGGATTCAAGTTATAAGCACTCTGAAACTGCACAATAGCTTCTTCCGCCTTGCCTTGCAATTTTTCACAAAAACCCCAATTCAGATGGGCGCTAAATTCATCCTCAAGCCCTTCGTATACAAGAGCCTTCATTTGAAAAGAAAGCGGGCTTGGTTTATTCACTTTTTCAAGTTCTTCAATTGCATCAAGAGCTTCCTGGTATTTTTTTACATTATAAAAATATTGTGCCAAGAGCGCATAATAAATGTGTTTTTCATCTTTTTTAAGAGAATTTTCAGCCTCATCCAAAAGGCTTTTGGCTTCTTGATTTTGTTCATCCTGCAAAAGAATTTTAGTTTTTAACATTTTATCTTCAACAATTTCAAGCGCATTTTTATAATCGTTCAAATCAAAATATATTCTTGCAAGGATATTTTTAAAAATTTTATTTTCGGGGAAATTTTTAACCGCTGTTTTTGCAATGCCTAAAGCGCTTTCAGGGCTTTGTTCAAGCAAATAGATATCGATTAAATCGCTGTATGCGCTTAAAATACTATGATCAAGTTCCAGAATTTTGTTAAATTCATCAATTGCTTTTAAATTCCTTTTTGTTACAACATACAGTTTTGCAAGCTGCATGTGCGCCAAAAGCGCTGTAGGGTCAACACCTATGGCTTTTTTACAATCGTTTATCGCATGTTCGTATTTTCCTTGAATTATGTTTAAACCTGCACGGGTTAAATAATATTCAACTCTGTCACTTTCATAATATAAATCCATCAATTGATGATGGGCAATCTCATCCTGCGGCTCTTGCTTTATAATTTCTTTATAAAGCTCAATGGCTTTATCTCTATCCCCGTCTTCAAAAGCTTTAGAAGCTCTTTGCTGCAAAGTTTCTATATTTGCCATTAACTAGTCCTCAAACATGCGCGCTAAAACGTCACATTCTTTAAAACCGCGCTCTCTTACTTTTTGGGCAACAAGATTATTGTTGTAAGGCACGCTCTGATGTTCTATAATATATTCACTGTTTGGTTTTGTTTCCAAAATTGCATAAACCGAAGCTTTTTCAGGCGTCATCGGACGCCCTACGCTGCCCACATTCATAACGGTTACACCCGATTCCAGTTGAAAACCGCAGGGAACATGTGTATGTCCGCAAACAATAACATCGGCTTCAATCCCTTTAATCATTTCTTCAAGCTCTCTTATAGGGGTTTGCGGGCGGATGTTTTCATCAATTCTTCTTGGTGAACCGTGGCAGCAATAAATTTTAATTCCGTCAATTTCAAGCTCCAGGCGTGTTTGAAATTTTTTCATAAATTCAATATTTTCTTTTTCGATGATTTTAAGGTCATCTTCAAGCGCATAAGCCATAACGGGCGCCACTTTTTTGATTTTTTCCAAACCTTCCGGAATAAAATGTGTAATCATTAAATCTGTATTGCCCAAAATGAACTTTGTTTCAATGGGGGAATTTTTGGAAGTTAAAATTTTAAATTTTTCAATAACCCTGTTTGGGTCATAACCTGCCATTGCAATATCCCCAAGGCATATAAGCATATCACAATTTTTTTCCTTAATATCTCTTAAGACTCCGTCGAAAGCCAAAGGGTTTGCATGGATATCTGATACAATCGCTATTTTCATGAGATAATTATACCATGGTGCATGAAAAAATACAAATAAAAATAGGGGATGTAAAAATAGGCGCTCACGCACCTGTGAGTGTGCAATCTATGACAAATACACCCACAGATAATGTTGAAGCTACATTAAATCAAATAAATCAGCTGGCGCAAGCGGGGTGCGAAATTGTGCGCTTGGCCGTTTTAAATAAAAATTGTGCCGAGGCTGTTAAAGAAATTAAGAAAAAATCTCCTCTGCCCCTTGTGGCGGATATTCATTTTGATTACCGTTTGGCTTTATTGTGCCTTGATAACGGCATTGACGCACTGAGGCTAAACCCCGGAAATATCGGGGGAGAACCTCATGTTAAGCGCGTGGTTGAAGAGGCAAAAAAAAGGCAGATTCCAATAAGAATAGGGGTTAATGCAGGGTCATTGGAGCGTAATATAAAAGATGATAAAACCCTCACCCTGCCTGAAAAAATGGTAAAAAGCGCTCTGGGGCATATAAAAATTTTGGAAGATTTGGATTTTAATTTAATAAAAGTTTCCCTAAAATCAAGTAACGTTCAAAGCACAATTGATGCTTACAGATTAATTTACCCGCAAATCCCCTACCCTTTGCATTTGGGGGTAACAGAAGCAGGTACTTTGATGGCAGGCACTATAAAATCGGCTATCGGCATAGGGGCTCTTTTATCTGAAGGCATAGGCGATACTATAAGAGTTTCTTTGACGGAAAACCCTGTTGAAGAAGTAAAAATAGGGTGGGAAATTTTAAAAGCCTTGAAATTAAGGCGAAGGGGGGTCAATTTTGTATCTTGTCCCACCTGCGGAAGGTGTCAAATAAATTTAATAGAACTTGCCAAAAAGGTTGAAGATAAATTTACAAATCTTAATGCCAATATAACAATAGCAACAATGGGCTGTGCGGTAAACGGACCAAATGAAGCTAAAGAAGCGGATTTTGGGATTGCGGGGGCAATTGGGGAAGGGTATATTTTCAAAAAAGGCGAATTCGTTAAAAAAGTGCCTCAAGATAAGCTTTTGGATGAGTTTGAAAAAATTGTTTTAGAAAGTTTAGGCAAATTTGACTAAATTACACCAAATGGTTGGTTAATTTTTAAAAATAATATATAATAATATTAGGTAAGTATAAAAGAGGTTTTAATATGAAAAAATTGGCAATACTTTTAACAATGCTTATGCTCACATCATCCGCCATGGCTGTTTACATAGAAGAAACAAGCACAAACCCGGAACTTCTTAGAAAAACAGGGCATAGTGAAGCTACCATAAGAGTTCTTGAAGATGTAAAAGTGAGAAACAGCGGATACGGAAATGAACCTTACCAGTCTTATTACAGGGATGTTTCTTATGAAAACGGTTATGTTTCAAAAAAAGCTTTTATAGCAGATTGGTATTCAAAAATAAAAAATTCAATTGACCCCGCGCAAGACGACGGTTATTTCGGCAAACATGAAATTAATTTTGATAACAGATACTTTTTTATGATGCCAAGCCAAAATATATTTGATAAAAATCAGGAAAGTTTATAGTAAATGAAGGCGAAAGCAAAAGAAAATGAAATTTTCTTTGTGCTTGAGCCGAATGAACTCCAACGGCGAAGCCGTTATAATTTTAAAACCCGCTTCAAAGGCGGGTTTTTTAATACTGAATATTACCTATACACCCATTTTAGCATATCGCTTGTTTTTCTTGAATTTCCGCTTGTTGAAAAACAATCGGCAGGCTTAATTGTCGGCACATTGTTTTCAGATGCTTTTATATAAAATGTAAAAACATCAATACCTAATTGATTTGGTTTTTGAAATCCGTTTATATCAACCAAAATTATGGGATAACTTGCTTGTGCAGTATAGCCTACAAGAATAACTCCGTCTGCTAAAACCCAGGCAGGGTTTGATTGGTTGGTAAATGTTTCGCTAAACCCCCAACATGCGGCGCTGCCCCCTATATAATCAGAATATTTAGGCACACAGCCGTTTGAAAGTGCGTTATTTTCGCAATATTTGCTCACCTTTAGATTTTGCGCAAAATTTTTCCAAAAATTTTGGCAATCGCCGCTCGTATTTTGTGCGTTTGTTGTCGCATACTCATTTTGCGGCAGCGTGTTTTCATAAGGATAATAACAGTTTGCACAACCGCCAAAATCTGCCAAAAGAGTTTTTTGGAAATTTGTTTGCAGCATTGAATAAACTTTCTTAAATTGTGTTTTATATTGCGTATCTCTATAATTTCTTACAACTGCAGGTATTGTAAGTGCCGCCACAACACCGATTATTGCAAGGGTTATTAAAACTTCTGCGAGGGTGAACCCTTTTTTCATTCAAGCCTCTTTCTTAATTCTATTTATATTATAACAAAATAAACCATTAATTACAATTTACAACGGATTTTAAGAGCAAAAAATTGGGTGTTTAAAAGTTTGCTCCCCGCTTAATTTTTGTGCTAAAATTAAACAAAACAAGAGTAAGGAATTTTATTATGTTGATGTCAAAACTTTTTGTTCAAACGCTGCGCGAATTTCCAAATGACGCCGAAGCGCCAAGCCACAAACTTCTGGTGCGTGCGGGATATATTAAAAAACTTACAAGCGGAATATACAGCTATCTTCCTTTAATGCAGAGGGTTTTGACAAAAATTTCTCAAATTATAAGAGAGGAAATGGATAAATCCGGCGCTCAGGAAATTTTAATGCCCTTTGTGCAGCCCGCACAAATTTGGGAAAAATCAGGCAGGTGGAGCGTTTACGGCAAAGAGCTGGCGCGCCTTAAAGACCGCTCCGGCTGCGATATGTGCCTGGCGCCTACCCATGAAGAAGTTGTAACGTCTGTTGTCACGGGAATTTTTTCTTCATATAAGCAATTGCCCGTAAATTTGTATCAAATCCAAACAAAATTCAGGGATGAAATCCGCCCCCGTTTCGGGCTTTTGAGGGGTCGAGAGTTTATAATGAAAGATGCGTATAGTTTCCACTCATCGCAGGAAGATTTAGACAGGGAATATGAGGTTATGGCGCACGCATACA
>CAYYBA010000022.1:16570-19372 GCA_964470205.1 uncultured Gammaproteobacteria bacterium
TAACCGCTGCGCTCTTGAAACCAAAATGGTTCAATCGGATTCAGGTGCTATCGGGGGTGCTGTAAGCCACGAATTTATGGTGCTTACAGACACTCAAACAGGCGAAAATGATGTATTTTATTGTAAAAATTGTGATTATAGCGCAAATTCAAACCATGCAACCTCTGTTTTACAAGAAATTGAAACAGATGGCGGGTTTAAGGAACAAAAAACTATTGATACGCCAAACACAAAAACAATTGAGGATTTGGCAAAATTCTTGAACATAAAACCTAATAATATCTTAAAATCCGTTTTTTGCATTGTTGATGATAAACCGATTTTAGTTATGATAAGGGGCGATAAGGAAGTTGAAGAAACTAAACTTTTAAATGCAATCGGCGGGCGCGATATGCGCTATGCAACAGATGATGAAGCGCAAAAGTATTTGGGTTCTGACGTAGGTTATTTAAGCTTTTTTGGCATTAACGATAAAAATATCAGAATTATTTTTGATAATTCAGCGCGCGGCATGAAAAATTTTGTTATAGGCGCAAACGAGAGGGAAAAGCACATTGTAGGCTACAATTTTGATAAAATACCCCAAACATTTGACGTATCTTTGGTAAAAGAAGGCGAAAAGTGCCCTAAATGCGCCTCTCCCCTAAAAATTACGCGCGGAATTGAAGTAGGGAACATTTTCCAGCTTGGTACAAAATACTCAAAGCCCATGGAAGCTTTTTATACCGATGAAAACGGCGAATTAAAACCATACATTATGGGCTGCTACGGCATTGGCGTCACCCGTGTGGCAGCTGCTGCAATTGAAAAATACCATGACGATTTTGGCATTATCTGGCCCTATGAAATAGCGCCCTACCATGTTGTTGTTGTGCCTGTGAATACTGCAGATTCAAACCAGATGAAGGCGGCAGGAGAAATCTATGAAAAACTTTTGTCTTTGGGTGTTGAAACTGTGTTGGATGATAGAGATGAAAGAGCAGGCGTTAAATTCAAAGATGCCGATTTAATAGGGTTTCCGATAAGAATAACAGCAGGCAAAACGCTGAGCGAAGGGCTTGTTGAATTTAAAGTAAGAAAAGACGCGGATGCTCTAAAGTTGACACCTGATGATGCCATCAAAAAATGCCTTGAAATTTTAAAAATTTAGCCCCGCTGCACTTCTTATTTTCTTGCAACAGACCCCGTAAAATGTTACAATCATGCCATGGGATACAATTTAAAACATTATGCACACATAGGGGACGCTATATGGGAGCTTTTTATCCGCGAAGAGGTTATAAAGCATACGCTAAACCAGAAACAAATGCATAATTTAACAACAAAATTTGTATGCGCGAGCTTTCAATCTGAAATACTTGAAAATCTGAGCGGTTTTTTAGATGATGAAGAAAAAGATATTGCGAGGCGTGCAAGAAACCTGCCCATTACAATAGGCAAAAGAAACAATCCCCAAACCCATAGAAACGCTACAGCGCTTGAAGTTTTAACGGGGTATTTTTATCTTAATGATAAAAAAAGGTTGGGGGAATTATTCGCAATTATTAAAAAAAGCTTAAAATTTGAGTGTAGAAAATAAAAAAAGGTTATAATTTGAATATGGATAACAGCAAAAAAATTATGGATGATTTTATATCAACCCTATCGCATGAAATCCGCACCCCCTTAACCAGTATTAAGGGGTTTGCCCAAACTTTAAGCGATAATTATGATATTTTAGGTGACGAGCAAAAAAAGAAATTTTTAACAATTATACGCGAGCAGTCAGAGCGCCTTATTAATTTGGTTGAAAATGTTTTGCATGTGGCAAAAATTGAAGGCGGCACTGAAAATATTATTTTGAAAGAAATCGACCTTAAAACCTTAATTAAAGGCACAATTGATATTTTAAAAATAACTTATAAAACACACATTTTTGAAACAGATTTCGCGTCTAATATGCCTACATCTTTGGGCGATTTTGACAAATTGCAGCAGATTTTTGTAAATATTTTAGAAAATGCCTGCAAATATTCAGATCCAACATCTACTATTTCTATAAAAGCTTGCAGCATGGGTAATTCCAACATTGTTGAAATTAAAGATGAAGGGAGCGGAATTAACGAACAGGCAATCCCCAAAATTTTTGATAAATTCTTCAGAGCGGGCGATGTCCTCACCAATAGAGCGCAGGGAAGCGGGCTGGGGCTTTATATTGCAAAAACTCTTGCACAAAAAACAGGGGTTGAAATTAGAGTTGAAAGCAGGCAAGAAGAAAATGAACACTGGACAAAATTTACAATTATAATACCTGTTTTTGAGGTTGAGGAAATGACAAAGAACATAAAGGAAAAAAATGTATAAGGCGTGTGTTTTAATAATAAGCAAAAGGAGAGAGCTTTCAATTAAGTATAAAAAGCTTATTGAAGCGCTGAACCATGAAGTTTTTGTTACAGCATCTTTATCTGAAGCGTTTAAACAAATTCCCTTAAAAGAGCCTGAACTTATTATAATTTCTGACACAATTGAGGAAAAATTAAGCGATTTTTGCAAAAAAATAAGGACTTTAACGTTTAATTTCCGTCCTGCAATTATTGCAATTTCAAAATCATCTGAAATGATAGATAAGCTCCAAACGCTTGAAGCGGGTGCTGATGATTTTTTAAGCGAATTAATTTCAAGTGCTGAATTTCAGGCAAGAATTAACGCGCATTTAAGAAGATATATTGAAAATTCTATTAACCCGATTACGGGTTTTGTGCAAAGCAATTTAACCTTAAAAACAATAAAATACAATACACCATGAAACACTTTAAAGTAGCA